>NZ_MKWJ01000022.1:0-329370 GCF_001899725.1 Sphingomonas sp. 67-41
GTTCGTCTGCGCCGCGTCCTTCGGCATGTTCTCGAGAACGGTGGCGACGGCTGCTTCGAGCGCGATCGTGATCTTCGACATTGCGTATCCCCTGCTGCGGCAGCGCCCCGGCTGCTGCTGTCGTGCGGGGAATATGAACGGGGGCAAGGGGCCCGCCAATTTGGCGGGAACCCTTATGGTAATCGCACCTTACGGATGAATCCGGGCCCGGCGCGTCGACGATTCGTTAACCATGGCCGCGACTCGCGCGCTCAAGCGAACACCTCTTCGAGGAAATTGGCCATCGCCTGCCAGCTGCGGCGGTCGGCCTTGGGCTCGTAGACCACGCCTGGCACCGTGGACGTCTTGCGGTCCCGGTCGGTGAAGGCATGGCCGGCATGGCCATAGGCATGGATCTGCCAGTCGGCGCCCGATTCGGTCAGCTCCCGGGCCAGCGCCACGGTCTTCTCGGGCGGCGCGATCGGATCTTCCCAGCCATGGCAGACGAGCAGCCTGGCCGCGATCGGCGCGACATTGGCATAGTCGGGGCGGTCGTAGACGCCGTGGAACGAGACGCCGCCGAGGATCGGCAGCCCCGCCCGCGCCATGTCGAGCACGCACTTGCCGCCGAAGCAGAAGCCGATCGCGGCCAGCCTGGCGGGATCGACCCGGTCGAAACCGGCCAGCGCTTCCAGCGAAGCCGCCAGCCGGGCGCGCAGCAGCGCCCGGTCGGCGTTGAGCGCATCCATATATTCGTTGCGGTTGGGCGAGGCGTGCGTCACGCGCTTGCCCTGGCCGTAAATGTCGGCCGCCAGCGCGACATAGCCGAGCTTGGCGAGGTTCTCGGCATGGACGTTGTCGGCTTCCTTCTGGCCGAGCACATTGGGCAGGACCAGCACGCCCGGGCGCAGCGTCGTCACTTCGTCCTCATAGGCGACCACGCCCTCGAAGGGGCCGCCGGGACCGTGATATGCCAGAGTCTGCCGAACGATCGCCATCGCCTGTCTCCCTTGTCCCCGCCGCTCCCGCCGCTAAGGACGCTCGCAACCGGTTGCAAGGAGTTCGCATGCCCAAGCTCGTCCTGATCCGCCACGGCCAGTCGGCCTGGAACCTCGAAAACCGCTTCACCGGCTGGTGGGACGTCGACCTGACCGAGCAGGGCGTGCAGGAAGCGGCGGCCGCGGGCACGCTGATGAAGGAGAAGGGGCTCGACTTCGACCTGTGCTTCACCAGCTTCCAGAGCCGCGCGATCAAGACGCTGCACCTGGCGCTCGAAGCGATGGGACGCCTCTGGCTGCCCGAGGAGAAGAGCTGGAAGCTGAACGAGCGCCATTATGGCGGCCTGACCGGGCTGAACAAGGCGGAGACCGCGGCGCTGCATGGCGACGAGCAGGTGAAGATCTGGCGCCGCAGCTTCGACGTGCCGCCGCCGCTCCCCGAAGCGGGCTCGCCCTGGGACCTGGCCAGGGACGCGCGCTATCGCGGCGTGGCGATCCCGCAGACCGAGAGCCTGAAGGACACGATCGCGCGCGTGCTGCCCTATTGGGAGGAACGGATCGCCCCCGAGCTCAAGGCCGGCAAGCGCGTGCTGATCGCCGCGCACGGCAACTCGCTGCGCGCGCTGGTGAAGCATCTCTCGGGCATTCCCGACGACGAGATCGTCAGCCTGGAAATCCCGACCGGCCAGCCGATCGTCTATGAGCTGGACGACGCGCTGAACGAAGTCGAGCGCTACTATCTGAGCGAGCGGTAGATTCAGCGCCTGGCAATCATGGTGCGGCGCGTACGCAAGATGCGGACGCGCTGCATATGGCCGGGGATGTAGCGGGCACGGGCGCAAACATAGAAGTCCCCCCACAGACGTGACTCGAAAGGCCGGCCCTTCCAGAACTGCTTGATCGCCCGGGGCACCTCTGCGTCGCTGTCATTGTCGTGCAGGTTGAGCACATGGCGGGTGCCGCGTACCCAGAGGCGATTGATGCCGCTGCCGTTCGCCACATAGAAGGCGCCGCGCACCCACTGGCACTAGCCGACATGGATGGGAAATTCGGACGGCCCAGCGGCAGTCGCGCCGGCGAGCAGGGCGAAGGCGAACAGCATCATCGGACGATAGGGCAATGCCCCTCGCACTTCCAGCCGGGATGGGTTGCCCTCTCCCGCCCTTCCCTCTAGTCACGCCGCTTCCAACAGCACGGGGCAAGACGTGGCACCTCTGGTCGGCATCATCATGGGCAGCACTTCCGACTGGGAGACGATGCACCACGCCGCCAAGGTGCTCGAGAAGCTCGGCGTGCCGCACGAGACCAAGGTCGTCTCGGCGCATCGCACCCCGCAACGGCTCTACGACTATGCCACCGGCGCGGCCGGGCGCGGCCTCAAGGTGATCGTCGCCGGGGCCGGCGGCGCGGCGCACCTGCCCGGCATGGCCGCTTCGATGACGCACTTGCCGGTGCTCGGCGTGCCGGTGGAATCCAAGGCGCTCAAGGGCATGGACAGCCTGCTCTCGATCGCCCAGATGCCCGGCGGCATCCCCGTGGGCACGCTGGCGATCGGCAAGGCTGGCGCGATCAATGCCGGGCTGCTCGCCGCCGCGATCCTGGCGACTTCGGACGAAGCGCTCAGCCAGCGCCTCCAGGCGTGGCGCGCGGCACAGACCGAGAGCGTGGCGACCGATCCCGAATGAGCGACGCGCTGCCCCCCGGATCGACGATCGGCATCCTGGGCGGGGGCCAGCTCGGCCGCATGCTCGCCGTCGCCGCCGCGCAGCTGGGCTATCGCACCCATGTGCTCGCGCCCGATGAAGAGAGCGTCGCCGCGCAGACCGCCTCCAGCTACACGCGCGCCGACTATCACAGCCGCATCGTGCTCGACGAGCTCGCCGCCCAGTGTGACGTGATCACCTATGAGTTCGAGAATATCGCGATCGGGCCGGTGGAGTTCCTCGCCGGCAAGGTGCCGGTGCGCCCCGGCGCGCAGAGCCTGTCGATCGCGCAGGACCGGGCGCGCGAGAAGGCGTTCGTCGCCGCGCTGGGCGGGCGGACCGCGCCCTGGGCGCTGGTCGAGACCCGCGCGCAGCTCGACGCCGCCATCGCCGAGATCGGTGCGCCGTCGATCCTGAAGACGCTGCGCCTGGGCTATGACGGCAAGGGCCAGGTGCGCATCCGCGACGCGGCCGAGGCGGCTTCGGCCTGGGAGGAGATCGGCGAGCGGCCGGCGATCCTCGAAGGCTTTGTGACGTTCAGCCACGAATTCTCGATCATCACGGTGCGCGGCGTCGACGGTTCGCTGGCCAGCTATCCGCCGCCCTGGAACGAGCACAAGGACGGCATCCTCGACAAGTCGACCGTGCCCGCCCCCGCCGAGATCGCACGCCACTGGACCGAGGCGGCGGCGCTCGCCGGCCGGGTGGCCGAGGCGCTGGGCCATGTCGGCGTGCTGACGCTGGAATTCTTCGCGACCGACGACGGGCCGGTGTTCAACGAAATGGCGCCGCGCGTGCACAATTCGGGGCATTGGACGATCGAAGGTGCCGAATGCTCGCAGTTCGAGAACCATATCCGCGCGATCTGCGGGCTGCCGCTCGGCAGCACCGGGCTCACCGGCACGGGGATCGAGATGGAGAACCTGATCGGCGCGGATGCCGATCGCTGGCCCGAGCTGCTCGCCGAGCCGGGCACGCACCTCCACCTCTATGGCAAGGGCGATGCCCGGCCGGGGCGGAAGATGGGCCATGTCACGCGAGTGAAGCGGGCATAGCCCCTCCCCTCCCTGCAAGGGGGAGTTCAGGTCAGTGCTTCTTCCGCGGCACCAGATGGATCGCTCCGACGATCGCCGCGCCGACGATCAGGCCGCAGATGCCCGCACCGATCGCGCCGATCAGCCATTCGACGAACCCGCCCGCGAACGGCACCGCATGGCCGGCTGCTTCGGCAAGGTGATGGACGAAATGCGGAATCGCATTCAGCCCGAACGCCTCGAATCCGTGGAGCAGAATGCCGCCGCCGACCCAGACCATCGCCGCCACGCCGATGTGCGACAATGCCTGGAGCAGCACCGGCATCGCCTGGACCAGCAGCCTGCCCGTGCGCTGCGCGATCGCCGAGGGGCGCTTGCTCAGGTGCAGCCCGATATCGTCCATCTTCACGATCAGCGCGACCACGCCATAGACGCCGATCGTGATCGCGACCGCAACTGCCGCCAGCGCCGCCGCGCGCATGCCGAACGACGCATCGGGCAACTCGGCCAGCGCGATCGCCATGATCTCCGCCGACAGGATGAAATCGGTGCGCACCGCGCCGGCGACCTGGCGCTTCTCCAGCTCGGCCGGCGTATCGATCCCGGCGACTTCCGCCTCGGCATGATGGCCGGCCAGCGCCTCGACGATCTTCTCCGCCGCCTCGAAGCACAGATAGGAGCCGCCGAGCATCAGCAGCGGCGTCAGCGCCCAAGGCGCGAAGGCGCTGAGCGCGAGCGCGACCGGCAGGATGAAGAGCAGCTTGTTGCGGAGCGACCCGAGCGTGATCTTCCAGATGATCGGCAGCTCGCGATCCGGCGTGAGGCCGACGACATAGCGCGGCGTGACCGCGGCATCGTCGATCACCACTCCTGCCGCCTTGGTGCCGGCGCGCCCCGCGGCTCCCGCCACGTCGTCCAGCGAGGCCGCCGCCAGCTTGGCGAGCGCGGCAACGTCATCCAGCAATGCGACCAGACCGCCCGGCATGTATCCCCCTTTGTGAACTGGCGTTCAGCCCATAGCGAAGCCGCGGTTCGGCGCAACGCACTGGCCTGCACCTTTTCTCCTAATCGCCCGCATCGGGACTGCTGATCCGCTTGCGAAACAAGGGGCCCGGCCGGTTCCTCCGTCCTGCTCTGGTGCGCTCGCGAGGTGCCGGTTCGGGAAGGCGCGGGGCTGCCGCCCGGCGGCACCGCGTCTTGCGGAAGCGGGGGTAACGGTTCGCCCCCGCTTCCGCACTTCCCCGCAAAATGAAACGCCCGCCCCGCATGGTGCGGGACGGGCGCTCCGATCAGCTTGGGTTACGTGCCGTCAGGCGCGCGTGCCGGTGAGCGGGAAAGCGCCGAACGCGCCCGCCGTGACGGTGCCGGTCATCGCGTCGCCGTCCACGGTCGCCTCGCCGGTGAGCGTCATCGGCATGGGGACCGACACGTCCATCGTCCAGGTCAGCTTGTCGCCATCGGTCTTGCCGTCCTTGGCTTCGGCATTGCCCATCGCGCCGGCGAAGGTGCCGGTGAAGGTGTCGCCGTCGCTCGTCACGGTGAACACTGCCGCCTGGTCGCCCAGCGGCGACTTAACGACCGTGTTCCAGCTGCCGTCCACATTCGCCATGAGAACTCTCCTGATTAATTGGCCGCCGGCTTGGTGCTTGCCAGCGACGCTGCGGGGACCACCTCGACGGGCAGGCCGATGCTGTCAAGCTGCGGCCGGACCTTCGCGGCATCGCCGACGACCACGAAAACGAACTTGTTCGGGTCGAGAGCCGCGCGTGCCGCAGCGTCAAGCTGGGGTATGGCGAGCATCCGATATTTTTGTGCGATGGTGCTGAAATAATCGTCCGGACGGCGGCGCAGGTCGTTCTGCTGCATCGCGTTGAGCACGGCGTCCGACGTCTCGAAGCGGCCGGGCAGCTCGCGAGTCGAGCCATTGACTTCGCGCGTCAGCTCCTCGGGCGTCACGCCCTTGGTGGTCAGGAAGTCGCGCACCTGCTGCTGGATCGCCTTGATCGAATCGCCCGTCCTGTCCGCCTGGACCGGAGCGCTGATCGTATAGGGCACGGCGTGCTCCAGGAAGGAATAGCCGCCGCCCGCGCCATAGGACCAGTGCTTGGCCTCGCGCAGGTCCATGTTGATGCGCGAGAGGAAGCCCGAGCCGAGCGCCTGGTTGGCGGTGGTCACCGCCAGCGTGTCCGAGAAGGGATCGACGCCGGTCAGCTGCGCCGCGACGATCTGCGACTGCGGCGAATTGGGCCGGTCGATCAGGATGATCCGGGGTGTCATCGCCTGGGCCGAGGGTGCGAAGGCCTTGGCGCCGGCCGGCCCCTCGCTCTTCCAGCCGCCGAAGCGCGTCTCGAGCGCGGCCTTGATCTCGGCGAGCGGACGGTCGCTGACGACGAAGATCTTGGCCTTGTCCGGACGGATCCAGGCATTGTGCCAGGCGACCAGATCGTCGCGCGTGATCGTCTTCACGACCGCCGGATCGCCCGAGCCGGCGCCGAGCTTGGCATAGGGGCTACCCGCCCCGTAGAGCACGCGCGGCACCATGCGGCCGGACAGGCCGGTCGGGCTGGTCAGCTCCTGCGCGATGCCAGCGAGCATCTGGCCCCGCACGCGCTCGATCTCGGCCGGCACGAAGGCGGGCCGCTCCACCACATCGGCGAACAGGTCGAGCGCACCGGCCAGGTTGGGGCTCGGCGCATCGACGCCCAGATAGGTGCGATCGGCCGAGCTGCCCGAGCCGATGGTCGCGCCCAGCCGCTCGCGCGCTTCGGCGAGCGCCGTCGAATCGAGGCTGGTCGTGCCTTCGTCCATCATGTTGAGCGTCAGGCGCTGGGTGCCGAGCTTGCCCGCAGGATCGGCGGCGACGCCGGCATCGAAACTCATCTCGATCTGGGTGACCGGCACGGCATTGCGATGGGCATAGACCAGCTCGATGCCGTTCGAGAGCCGGGTGCGCTCCACCTTGGGGAAGACGAGATCGCCGATCGGGGCGACGGCGGGCAGTGCGCCGCGGGTGCCCTTCACCGGCTCGGCCTTGGCGCCTTCGGCCGGCTTCGCGGCGACGGCGGTCGCTTCCTGATAGGCCTCCCGCTGGCCAGGCACGACCATCACGGTGAGTGCGGGCCGGTTGAGCCACTTGTTCGCCGCCGCGGTCACTTCGGCCGGCGTGACCCGTGCCATCGCTTCCAGCTCCTTCCTGAAGTGGAGCGGGTCGCCCGAATAGAGCTCGCCCGACGCGAGCGCCACGGCCTTGCCGCCAAAGCCGCCGACCGATTCCAGCCCCGCGATGCGGCCGGAGACATTGGTGGTGGCGACGCGCTTCACTTCGTCCGCGGTCGGCCCGTTCTTGAGGAGATCGGCCAGGATCTCGTCGAGGCGCTTCGATACCACCGCCGGATCGACGCCGGGCTTCACCACCGCCTGGACCATGAAGATGCCGATCTGCGCCAGCGACTGGACGTTGCTCGACACCTGGACGGCGGTCTTGTCCTTGCGGACCAGTTCATTGTCGAGCCGCGAGCTGGCGAGGCCGCCCAGCACCGAGGCGAAGACGTTGAGCGCCGTCGCATCCTTGTCGTTCAGCCCGGGTACCGCCCAGCTGCGCAGGATCAGGGTGGCGGCGACGCTGTCCTTGATCGTCACCGTCTTGGGTGCGGCCAGCGTCGGCACCGTGACCTGCGGCAGCACGCTCTTCGGACCGGCCGGGATCGCGCCGAAATATTTCTCGACCAGCGGCCGGGCTTCCTTGACGTCGACATCGCCGGCGAGGACGAGGATCGCGTTGTTCGGGCCGTAATGCGCGCGGAACCAGTTCTTGACGTCGTCGAGGCTCGCGGCATCGAGATCGGCCATCGAACCGATCACGTTATGGCCATAGGGCGTGCTGCCGAGCAGTTCCTCGAGCACCTTGTAGAAGACCAGGCCATAGGGCTGGTTGTCGCCCTGACGCTTCTCGTTCTGGACGACGCCGCGCTGCTCGTCGAGCACGTCCTGGGTGATCGCGCCGAGCAGATAGCCCATGCGGTCGCTCTCGAGGAACAGCGCGCGATCGAGCGCCGGGCGCGGCACGGTCTCGAAATAATTGGTGCGATCGAAGCTGGTGGTGCCGTTGAAATCGGTGGCGCCGACCTGCTTGAGCGGCTCGAAGAAATCGCCCGGGGCATTCTCCGAGCCGTTGAACATCAGATGCTCGAACAGGTGCGCGAAGCCGGTCTTGCCGGCGGGTTCGTGCTTCGAGCCGACATCGTACCAGGTCGACACCGCGACGATCGGCGCCTTGCGATCGGTATGGACCAGCACGCGCAGGCCGTTCGGAAGCGTGAAGCCCTCATAGGGGATGTCGATCTTCTTCACGAGCTCGGCCACCGGAACTGGCTTGGCCCCTGCCGGGGCGGCAGCGGCGGCGGCGGGCGCCTGCTGGGCGAATACGGGCACGGCAGCGCCAATCGCCAGCGCGCAGATCGACGCGCCGCAAAGCATCCGGAACGATTTCATGTAGCTGTTTCCCCGAGAGACAAGAGAGAGGGCGAGCATAGCGCCGGGCAGGCCCGCCGCAAGCCGGTTGCACCCGCATTCATTTGCTCTAGCCTGCGGAAAACTGCGCCATTCCGGGGAGAAATCCGTGCACCGCAAATCGTTTCTCATCGCGCTGGCACTCGCCCTGGCACCGGCCGCGGCGTGGGCGCAGGTGGGGGCGCAGGTGGGGGCGCAGGCGGAGGCGCAGGCGGGGGCCGGGGAACCGGCGTTCAGCCCCGACGAAGTGCGCGCGCATGTCGAGTTCCTCGCCGACGACCTGCTCGGCGGGCGCGACAACGGGACCCAGGGGTTCGAGATCGCGGCACGCTATGTCTCCAGCCGCTTCGACGCGATGGGCTTCAAGCCCGGCGGGACGCAAGGCTGGTACCAGCCGGTCAACATCGCGGACTATGTGCTCGACGTCGGGAAGCCGGCCTCGCTCGCGGTTGGCGCGAAACGGTTCGCCAGCGGCCAGGACGTGCTGTTCGGTCCGAGCCCGCTCCACGGCAACGAGACCCAGACCCTCACCGCCGACGCGGTGTTCGTCGGCCATGGTCGCGAGGCCGACTATGCCGGGGTCGACGCGACCGGCAAGTTCGTCGTCACGCTGCTCGGCAATCCGCCGGGCATCGAACCCGGCAAGCTCGACAAGGCCGCCGTCGCCGGCCGGCACGGCGCGCTCGGCCTGATCTATCTCGTCACGCCGGACAATCTGAAGGACGCCTTCCCCTGGGCGCAGGCCGTCACCTATTTCCAGGGCCCGCAGACCAACTGGCTGAGCCCGGACGGCTTCCCCAGGGGCGAGAATCCCGGGCTCAGGATCGGCGCCTATGTGAAGGGCGCCGCCGCCGAGGCGTTGTTCAAGGACGCGCCGATGCGCGCCGACCAGCTCTATGCCATGCTCGCCGCCCCGGGCGGCACGCCGGGCAGCTTCGCGCTCAAGCAGCGGCTCACCCTGCAGCGGACCAGCATCGTCACGGTGAAGAAGAGCGAGAACGTGATCGGCATCCTGCCGGGATCGGATCCGAAGCTCGCCGATGAATATGTCGTGCTCTCCGCGCATCTCGACCATGAGGGCACCGATCCGGGCCTGGCGGGCGAGGACAAGATCTACAATGGCGCGATGGACAATGCCGCGGGCGTGGCGACGATGCTGGAAGCCGCGCGCGCCTTCACGCAGAGCGGCAAGCGCCCGCGCCGCTCGATCCTGTTCGTCGCGCTCACCGCCGAGGAGGACGGGCTGATCGGTTCCGAGTTCCTCGCGCGCTATCCGGTCGTGGGCGGCGGCAAGGTGGTGGCCGACGTCAATCTCGACATGCCGATCCTGCTCTATGACTTCCAGGACGTGGTCGCCTTCGGCGCCGAGCATTCGACGCTCGGGCCGATCGTCGCGCGCGCGGCGGCGAAGATGGGCGTGGCGCTCTCGCCCGATCCCATGCCCGAAGAGCAGCTGTTCCTCCGTTCGGATCACTATAGTTTCGTCAAGGCCGGCGTGCCGTCGATCTTCCTCGTCACCGGCTTCAGGAATGGCGGCGAGAAGGCGTTCCGCGACTTCCTGAAGGCGCACTACCACAAGGTGAGCGACGATATCCGCCAACCGTTCGACTGGCAGGCCGGCGCCAGGTTCGCGAAGATCAACTATCTGATCGCGCGCGAAATCGCCGATGCCGACCAGGAGCCGCGCTGGTACCAGGGCAACAGCTTCGGCGAACGCTATGCCAGGGATGCGCCCAAGGCACCGCGGCCGGCGAATGTGCCGGCCGCCACGGCACCGAAGGCGATTTCGATTGCCGTGCCGGCACCGGCGAAGAACTGAGCGGCGCGGAAACGGGGCTTTCTCTGCTTTTCCGCCAGGCGGAAAGGCGGCAGGCTCCCGCACCAGCCGTGCGAGGACTCGACCCGCCGTGTACCAGGCCGCCAAGCGCAAGCCGATTGCCGATCGCCCCGCCGCGACCGGGCCCGCCGGACCTGCGCCCGTGCAATGCGTCGCGGCGCCGGCGCCCTATCATGCGCTCCCCGCCTCGGTCGGCCTTGCGGCGCCCAATCGCACCGGCCTGCCCAATGGGCTGAAAAGCGGCATCGAAACGCTGTCGGGCCTGTCGATGGACGATGTCCGCGTGCATCGCGGATCGAGCCGGCCCGCCACCATCCAGGCCCATGCCTATACCCAGGGCAGCGAGATCCATCTTGCCCCCGGGCAGGAGCGCCACTTGCCGCACGAGGCCTGGCACGTGGTGCAGCAGAAGCAGGGCCGCGTGCGCCCCACGCTCGATCTGAACGGCACCTCGATCAACGACGATGCCGGACTGGAAGGCGAAGCCGACCGGATGGGCCAGCGCGCCGAGCGGACGGGCGGCACGCCGGCCGGGTCGATGGCGCCGGTGCAACGGGCCGGCATCGCCGCGCCGGTGGTGCAGCGCTCGGTGCTGCACCTCAAGGACGATGAGGACAATTTCGTCTATTACTCCGACCTGGAAGTGGTCGAGCGAGGCAAGCGGCTCACCACCTTCACGTCACGGAAGGAGGCCCAGGAATTCGACGACACGCTGTCGGGCAACTCCGACGTCGTGGACGGGGCGATCACGACGAGCCAGCATCGGGCCCGCCGCGTGCCCACGCCCTATGGCCATCTCAAGACTGCCGTGACGGCCAAGGTGCGGCATCAGGAACAGGGGCCGCATTCGCTGTCGTTCATCGCCTTCGAGGAAAGGCTGCAGCACCGGCTGGCCAAGGGGCAGTATCTCGAACTTCTCGATCAGGTCGAAACGCCGGAACGGGCGATTTCCCTGATGAAGTCGGAATATGGCCTCGACGATGGCGACGACGTGCTCGAACGCTATGCGCTCGACTATCGCAGCCTGTACGACGAGTTCATGCGCCTGCTGAAGGGCGACGGCGATCACGGCGTCGGCTCGCTCTTCCACCTCGTCGCGCGCAAGCTGCTCCAGCTGAATCCGTACACGACCTATAACGGCCCCAAATCGACGAACCGCGGCGAGGACCGGCATGGCGTGTTGGGCTCCAACACGCTCGACACGAAGGCCAAGTACAAGAGCTCGCTCGAATATGAGACTTATCTGCAGACGCGCGGCGATCTGTTCCATTCGTCGGATGAGGAAGAGGACGAGCAGAAGCCGAAGGAGGGCGGCACGGCCTATGTCTTCTCTTCGATCTCACCGCGCGAGCGCCGCTACTCGCGCAAGGCGCGGGAGGAGCTCAAGAAGAAGAAGCGCAAGCCGGAATCCAGCAGCTCTTCCAAATCCAAGTCCTCGGACGAAGACGAGGACGAATCCAGCAGCAGCGACAGCGGCAAAGAGAAGAAACCCCATAAGAAATCGAGGAACGCCAAGACCCTAGCGTCACGCGATACGGTGACCTATTTCGGCCACAAGTTCAGTCCGAACACGGTCGGCATTCGCGATGGCGGCGAATGCTTCTGGGATACGATGCGCCATTATGGCTTCACCGCGAAGCAGCTTTCGGACGCCGCCGATGCAGCGGGCCTGACCGTGGATGTGGCTGTCGACGCGCGCGACATCACGGCGTTCGTCGATGCGCTCAACGACGAGGTCGAGGAGACGATCTGGGTGCGCCTTGTCACCTACGACCTGAAGACGCTCAAATATCAAAGCCGCGTCGACATCGGCGGCGGCGACAAGCAAGTCTATGTCGCGTTGTTCATGGATGGCGACCTGGGGCACTACGTGCCCGAGCTATAGCGGCGCGCGGCCGAACCGCGGCGCGCCGCACGGAAAGGGCCGGAGCTCGCGCCCCGGCCCTTCCCGCTGCCCTCCCCTTGCTGTCCGCGGGGAGGAGAGGCTCAGAACCCGGCCTTCAGCGTCACGAAGAATTGTTGCGGCGCGCCGACCATCAGCGTCTGGTTGTCGCCCGAATTGCCGAAGCCGTTCGTACCGATCGTCGAGACGTACTTCTTGTCGAACAGGTTGGTCGCGTTGGCCTGGATCTCCAGGCTGCGGCCGCCCAGGTCGAACTTGTAGCCGAGCGTGGCGTCGACCAGCACGCGGCCGGCGATCGACTGGTCGTTGGTATAGGTGAAATAGCGCCGGCTCATATAGTTGGCGCCGATGCGGGCGTTGAAGCCGGCAAGGTCGTAGGTCAGTTCGCCCTTGAGCAGGTGCTTGGGGGCATCGACCACGGTCTTGCCCTTGGTCGCCGCCAGCAGCGTGCCGGCCGCATTGCGCACATCGTCGCGATAGGTCGAGTCATTGTAGCTGTACGAGACGAATGCGCCGAAGCCGCTGCCCAGACGGAGATCGCCGGTCGCTTCGAAGCCGATGGCGCGGACGTCGCCGACATTCTGCAGCGTCACCGGATTGCCGACGATGCCGGCACCGGTGGTGACGCCGAGCAGGCGATTGCGGAAGTTGACATAATAGCCGGCGAGCGAGCCGGTGAACGGTCCCGAGCGCAGGCGGCCGCCCAGTTCCCAGGTGTCCGATTGCTCGGGCTTGAGCCTGGTCGAGCCCGAGAGGAGCGCGTTGAAGCCGGCCTGGGTGGTCGCGAACGGGCCGCTGGTGGCCGAGGCGACGAAGGCGCGAGTCACCTGAGTGAAGCCGCCGAACAGTTCGGCACCGGCCCCGAGGCGGTAGTTGAAGCCCGCGGTCGGCTGGAACCAATCGGTCACGTCGATCTTGCCGCGCGCCAGCGCGCCGGCGACGTTCGGATCGGCCGCGTTCTTCACCTTGAAGCCCTTCCAGCCCAGGTTCAGCGTCAGGTCGCCGAAGGTCAGCTTGTCCTCGACATAATATTGGAAGGTGTCCGTCGTGTAGTCATAGTCCCACTGGGTCGCGAACGGGTTCGACTGGAAATCGAGGCTGCGGCGCGACGGCGCGGTGCGGCTCGACAGGGCATAGAAGCGGCGGGCCTGCTGGAAATCGTTGCGCTCGTACCAGAAGCCGATGGTCACGTCGTTATGCTCGCCGAGCTTGCCGCCGGTATGGCCGAACACGCCCTTGCGATCGATGTCGTACTCGGTGGTGCGGATCGAGATGGGCGAGGTGCCGCCCGGGCTGGGCACGTACGGCGTGAACCACAGGCCCTGGCCGTGATTATTGTGGTAATAGCCCTTGAGCGCGAAGCGCAGGCCGCCGCTCTCGCCTTCGAAGCCGAGCGAGCCCAGCCAGTCGCGGCGCAGGCCCGCCGCGTCGAAATAGGCATCGTCCACCGTCGCGAAGGGCGCCGGATAGACTGTCCCCGCCGCCGCGTTCGACACCGGGGCACCGGTATCGCCGCGATTGTTCGCGATATCGGCGATGCGGACCGCGAGCGCATAGTCGTTCGAGATATTGTCCCAGTTGTAGCCGAGACGCTTGATCATGCCGAGCGACAGGTCCTGATAGTCGTTCTCGCGGCGGTCCGAATAGCTGATCGTGCCGACCAGGCGGACATCATCGGCCAGCGGCGCGACGATCTTGCCGTTCGCCTGGTTGGTGCGCTGCGAGCCCCAGCCCTTCCACTTGTCGAGGTCCGAATAGACATAGGAGGCATAGGCCTTCACGCCGCCGCCGATATCGCCGGTCTCGATCCGGCCGAAGATGCGCTTGGTGTTCTCGCTGCCATAGGTGCCCTCGGCATGGATGCCGAACTGGTCCGACGGATCGCGCGAGAAGAATTCCAGCGTGCCGCCGAGATTGTTGGTCGCCTGGGTGCCGAGCGAGCCGGCGCCCTGCGACACCCGGACCTCGCCGACATTCTCGCTGGTGATCGCGCGGCTGATGTGGAGGCCGTTGACGTTGCCGTAGCTGGCGTCGCCGAGGGGAATGCCGTCGAGCGTGAAGCCGAGCTGGTTCTGGTTGAAGCTGCGGATCGAGACGCGCGTGGCCCATTCATAGGCGCCGAAGGGATCGGCGGACTGGAAGTTGACGCTGGGCAGTTTCTCGATCGCCTTCAAGGGGCTGGTGCCGGCGGCGAGTTCGGCGATGTCGCTGCTGGAGAGCTGCTGGACCTGGCGGGTCTCGCCGCGGCCGATCACCACGATATGATTCTGGTCCGCGCCGTCGTCGGCGGCGGGCACCGGCCCGGCCGGCGCGTCCTGCGCGAAGGCGGCACCGGAAAGCAGCATCGAAGTGCCGGCGAGCAGAATGGAAAGCTTGCGCATGGCGGGTTCCCCCCAGGGTTTGTTTTCGGCGCGGGCACAGTGCCCGGCAGTCGGGGAGCTAGGATTTGTGCGTTGCAGCATCGCGTAGCCGCGATGTCAGTTGCGCGACCGTGAAGTTACAGCTTCCGGACACATTACGGAAACCGTAGCGGCAACCGCCATAACGAAGCTAATCGCCGTTCCTCTTTGCGGCTGCCTGGGTCATAGTCGCGGCAAGACGGTGAAGAGGAAGGCGGATGCATGCTCGCCTGCAACCCAGGCCCGGCCGACCCGCGCAGGACCTGCAGGCGCGCCCGCCTGCAGCTGGCACCCAGCCCGTAGCACAGCGCGCCGCGCCGGCGCATCTGGCGCCCGGGCGCGAGACGATCGCCGATTATGCCCGCTCGCGCGCCTCCGGCCTGGCCCGCGCGGCAGTGGCGGCCAACCGCACCGGCCTGCCCGATGGGCTGAAGACGGGCATCGAGACGCTTTCCGGCATCGCGCTCGACGATGTCCGCGTGCATCGCAACTCCGCCCGGCCCGCGCAACTTCAGGCGCATGCCTTTGCGCAGGGGAGCGACATCCATCTGGCGCCGGGCAAGGAAGGCCATCTGCCGCATGAGGCGTGGCACGTCGTCCAGCAGAAACAGGGCCGGGTCCGCGCGACGCAGCGGGCCGGCGGCGTCCCGATCAATGCGGACATCGCGCTGGAGGACGAAGCCGATGCGATGGGTGCCCGGGCGACGCGCGCGCCGCTGCCGCATGGGAGCGAGGGGCCGCCCGCACCGGCCTTCGCGCCGGCATCGCCCGCGGCCCAGTGCATACGAGTCGATGTCACCGATATCGGCCAGACCTTCGATGTGACGACCAATGCCGGCGTCCGGCAGAATGGCGTGCTCCAGGCGATCGGCATCAACGGCTGGTTCACCTTCAGCTGCGGCACGGTGCGCGGCCAGGGCAATATCCATGCGCGGGTCGGCGCATCGTCCTCGAGCGCGACGGGCCCGGGAAGCACGCTCACTACCGGCGCGCCCAGCTCCACGCCGCCCGGCTCCACCCCGCCCGGCTCCACCCCGCCCGGCTCCACCCCGGTCGTGCCCGGCCATACCGGCACCCCTCCCTCCAGCGCGCCGAGCATCCCTTCCAGCAGCACGACCCAGGGCACTGCCCTTCCGACGACCCAGACCGAGTTCAACGTCCAGCAGATCGCGACGAGCCAGGGCATCAGCGGCTTGAGCGCGATCGGCCTGATCCGGGAAAGCTTCCAGAGCCAGCCGCGCACCGTGCGGGTCCATTATCCGTTCGGCAGCAAGACCATCTCGCGCGGCGGCGAAGCGTTCGACACGCCCCAGGAGACGACCAAGCGGGCGCAGGGCATGGTGAGCTATCGCACCAAGGACTATGGCAAGGGCCACAAGAAGGTCGACAAGGACTATTCCGACTTCGTCGACGAGCTTTCCGACAATGAGGCCGAGCCGGTCAAACGGGCACGCGCGAAGAACGTCCTGACCTTTCTCGAGAGCGACCCGACGGTCAAGTTCGGCGACCTGACCAGCGAAGGCCGGGCGGGCCTGGGCGGGCTCCTCTCGGTCGGGCTGATATCCGATCCGATGCGCACAGAGCATCATTCGCAGCGCACCCAGGACGACTTCCTGGAAGAGCTGCGCAAGCGCGAGCGCGGCGAGACCAGCTTCCACAAGGCGTTCGGCAGCAAGACCGGTTCGACCTTCCTGCCCGCGCGCAAGGGCGGATCGAAGGAGCAGCGCAAGCGGCTGCGCATGCTGGGCCCGCTCGCGCCGAAAGCGACGACGCCGAGCGTTCCGCAATCGAGCTCGGCGCAGTCGACCGGACCGCTGCCCGCGACGACCACGGCACCGCCCACGCAATCGCCCATCTTCGGCATATCGGTGCCGCAGCCGTCGCAGCAGATGCTCACCCTGCAGGCGAACGTGATCGGCGTGGCGGACGACCTGCTGCGCCTGCTGCAGCCGCAAGGCGACCAGGACGACGTCAATCGCGGCATCTTTGCCATCCAGGTGCAATATGCGCGCAATGTGGCGACGAACGCCAACCTGCTCTCCCCTGCGGCGCAGCTGCATCTGCACCAGCTGCTCGGCGCGCTCAACCATAGCTATCGCCAGGCGGCCCCGGTCCTTCGCCGCGACCTGATCTTCCACACCAATCCGGAGGATCCGCATGGCGTCGCCGGGCAAAGGCTGGCGGCACTCGAGCAAGTGTTCGCCGAATGCGGACAGATGGCCGCGCGCAATGCCCTGGCGATCGTCGGCCGGGACCCAAGCGCCCAGGCCGTCCAGGCCGATGTGGCCAATCAGGCCGGTCTCAATGCGCTCGGCAATTTCGCGAACAATATCGACGAGAACGCGATCCGGCAGATGCTGGCGACCGCAGGCGCGACCGACATCCCGGTCATGGGCAATATCGGCCAGGTCGGAGCGGTGGTCGACCATATCAACCAGAACGACCTGGCATGGCTGGCGCACATGCAGATCGGCCAGGGCGAAGTGGCCTCGCTGCAGCCGGTACGCGCCTTCATGCTGGGCACGATCCCTTCGCTGACGCTGATCCTGAACATACAGGGCCATGTGAACGCCGCGACCAAGCAGCTCCATTGGATCACGGTGCGGGTGACGCGCACCCAGCACGGGCTTGCCGTCCAGTATCTCGATTCCCTGCGCGCGCCCGCCGACTATACCGGCGTATTCACCGCGCTGCGCCAGCTCCTGTCGCGCGCGCCGGCGCAAGCCCAGCCGCAGGCGCAGCCCCAGCCGCCGCAGCATGGCGGGACGGGCGGCGCCTCGGGATCGTCCCCGGGTTCGAGCGGATTCGGCGCCTCCTTCTTCGGCCCGGGCCCCTCCTCCGGCCCGCTCGCACCGTCGACCTCGCCTTTCTCGCCGGGCTTCGGGACCGGCGGCTTCACCACCAGCTGGACCAGTTCGCCGCTGCCCAAACTGTTCCCGGAGCTCGACGATGACGATGCCAGCATGTCCTAGGTCGCTCTCCCACGGGCCGCTCGCCGCCGGTGGCAAGGCGCGGCCCGCCCCGGAAAGCGCGCGCGGCGGCAGCCCGCGACACCCGGTGCCGAGGAGGGAGGCCGATGCAAGCGCCGTTCCGGCATAGGCCCATCGACGCGACGCGCGGGCCGGGCGGCCGGGCGGACGCCGCTCGCCCGGCCGCCGTGCAGCGCGCCGCGACGCCGGGGCGCTGGAGCGCTGCCGCGAACATCGCGGCACCGCGGGAAACCATCGCCGACTATGCCGCATCGCATGCCCTTGGCGTGTCGCGTACCGCTGCCGGGCCCAACCGCACCGGCCTTCCGGACCGGCTGAAGAGCAGCATGGAATCGCTCTCGGGCATCGCGCTCGACGATGTGCGCGTCCACCGCAATTCGGCCCGACCGGCCCAGCTCCGGGCGCTCGCCCATACCCAGGGCAGCGAGATCCACCTCGGCCCCGGCCAGGAACGCCACCTGGCGCATGAGGCCTGGCACGTCGTCCAGCAGAAGCAGGGCCGCGTGCGCCCGACGATGCGGCTCGGCGGCACCGCGATCAACGACGATGCCGGGCTCGAGCGCGAAGCCGACACCATGGGCATCCGGGCCGCGCGACCCGGGCCTGCCGGATCCGGGCTCGAACCGGGCGGACTCGCGCCGGTCCAGCGCGTCGCCGGGCCACCGGTCGTCCAGCGCGCGATCGGCTATGAGGTGGAGGTCGGCGATATCCGCGTCACCTCGACCACCGACGCTCCGCCCGTCAAGGGCCAGGTCCTGTGGACGGGGCCGGGCTGGGACGCCTCGGTCGACGAGGTCCCCCTGCCCCCGGACCATCATGCGGTGGAGGAGGACGACGGCGAAGCCAAGGAGGAACGGGCGCCGCGGGATCCGGGCAGCGTCTTCGACCTCGAATTCCGCACCAAGCCGATCGACGACGTCACGCCTGGCGGACGCAAGGAGGCGCAGAAGATCCTGACCGCGATCGCCGCGCAGTGGAACGCCGTTCAGAAGAGCTATCCGCACCGCTATGCGGGTGCGCCTCCCGGCATCGATATCAGGCCGACTTCGCGGAGCTGCGTGGCGCAGGTTCAGGCAAGCGTCGGGCTGTCGCTGGACGGACTGCGCCGGATGCGCTCGGGCGAGGCGCTCCGGCGGATCAACGCGCTGGTGCCCGAGGACGCCAACGTCACCGTACGGGACGCGCTCGCCGAAGGCGGCACCGCCGATCGGGCCATCGCGGAAGGGGTGGAGGCGCACAAGGCCCGGATCCGCGCGGCGCTGCACCTGCCCGGGCATGTCAATATCGACAATCTCTGCGCAGTGATCGGGATGATCGTCAACGTGCCCGTCGCGGCCGCCCAGGGCGGGCTCCTCTATCCGAAGAGCGCCGCCGGCCCCTTGATGGCGCGCAGCAATTTCACGACGATCCTCCGCCAATTGCCCCCCGATCAATTGCGGGCGATCCAGAACAATCGCGTTGCCTGGACCAATGTCCTGCTCGCGATCACCCGCGCGGTGATTGGCGAACAGGACGAAGAAGAGGGCGCGCCGGTCTTTCCGGAACATGCGTTCAGCAAGCCGAACGACAAGACCCGCCACCTCTCGCAGCATCTCTCCCGGCGCGACTGGTTTTCCGGGCTCGCCAATGACGAGGATCGACTCACCGGCGCCGACTATCAGGCCCGGCACGGCAATCAGGACGCTGCCGACGAACTGGAATCGCTCGGCGGCTATGGGACCAAGCTGGATGCCAGCAGCTATTCGATCAGCGGAGGGGGCTATGCCGCGATCACCCTGGGAGTGGCCGGCATGGTGGCGGGCATCGCGGCCACGCTGGCCAGCGGCGGGCTCGCAGGCGGTCTGCTGGCGCTCGGCGGGCTCGGCACCGCCGCGCTCGGCTATTCGAAGGGCACCAAGCCCAACCGGACCCGGCCGATCTTCGAGCTCCGTTCGCTCGGCAGGGTCTATGCGGACGACCTGGTCGAAGCCGGGCTGATAATCTGGGACTATGTCGCGCAGGCAAATACCGAGCAGCGCGAGGGGGACTAGCATCTGCACCCGGCGCGCCAGCCCTTGTGTTGCACAATGGCAACACTACATCCGGGCTGACCGAAACAAGGGGCCAGCATGAACCTCGAGAAATTCACCGACCGCGCCAAGGGCTTTCTCCAGTCGGCGCAGACCGTCGCGATCCGGATGAATCACCAGCGGATCGCGCCGGAGCATATCCTGAAGGCGCTGCTCGAGGACGAGCAGGGCATGGCAAGCGGCCTGATCCAGGCGGCGGGCGGCGACGCCAGGCGCGCGCTTGCCGAGACCGACCTGGCCCTGTCGAAGATTCCCGCGGTCTCGGGCGGCGGGGCGCAACAGACGCCGGGGCTCGACAATGATGCCGTGCGGGTGCTCGACCAGGCCGAGCAGATCGCCCAGCGCGCCGGCGACAGCTTCGTCACCGTCGAGCGGCTGCTCGTGGCGCTCGCGCTGTCGCTGAACACCGCGGCGGGCAAGGCGCTCCAGGCCGCCGGCGTGAAGCCGGAGGCGCTCAACGCCGCGATCAACCAGCTGCGCGGCGGCCGCACCGCCGATACCGCGGGCGCCGAGGACCGCTATGACGCGCTCAAGAAGTTCGCGCGCGACCTCACCCAGGCGGCGAAGGACGGCAAGCTCGACCCGGTGATCGGCCGCGACGAGGAGATCCGCCGCACGATCCAGATCCTCGCCCGGCGCACCAAGAACAATCCGGTGCTGATCGGCGAACCCGGCGTCGGCAAGACCGCGATCGCCGAGGGGCTGGCGCTGCGCATCGCCAATGGCGACGTGCCCGACAATCTCAAGAACCGCACGCTGATGTCGCTCGACATGGGCAGCCTGATCGCCGGCGCGAAATATCGCGGCGAGTTCGAGGAGCGGCTGAAGGGCGTGCTCGACGAAGTGAAGGCCGGCGAAGGCGACATCATCCTGTTCATCGACGAGATGCACCAGCTGATCGGCGCGGGAAAGACCGAGGGCGCGATGGACGCGGGGAACCTGCTCAAGCCCGCGCTCGCCCGCGGCGAGCTGCACTGCATCGGCGCCACCACGCTCGACGAGTATCGCAAATATGTCGAGAAGGACCCCGCGCTGCAGCGGCGCTTCCAGCCGGTGTTCGTCGGCGAGCCCACGGTCGAGGACACGATCTCGATCCTGCGCGGCCTGAAGGAGAAGTACGAACTGCACCACGGCGTGCGCATCACCGATGCCGCGATCGTGAGCGCCGCGACGCTCTCCAACCGCTATATCACCGATCGCTTCCTGCCCGACAAGGCGATCGACCTGATGGACGAGGCCGCCAGCCGCATCCGCATGGAAGTGGAGTCCAAGCCCGAGGAGATCGAGAATCTCGATCGCCGCATCATCCAGCTCAAGATCGAGCGCGAGGCGCTGAAGAAGGAGACCGACGAAGCGTCGCGCGACCGGCTGGCCAATCTCGAGGCGGAACTGGCCAATCTCGAGCAGCAATCGGCGGGCCTGACCGCGCGCTGGCAGGCCGAGAAGGACAAGATCGCCGGCGAATCGAAGCTGAAGGAACAGCTCGAGGCCGCCAAGATCGAGCTGGAACAGGCGCAGCGCGCCGGCGATCTCGCCCGGATGAGCGAGCTCAGCTACGGCACCATCCCGTCGCTCGCCAAGCAGCTCGAGGAAGCGCAGGGCGCGAGCAAGGGCGCGATGCTGCGCGAGGAAGTGACCAGCGAGGATATCGCCGCGGTGGTCGCGCGCTGGACGGGCATCCCGGTCGACAAGATGCTGGAGGGCGAGCGCGAGAAGCTCCTCGCCATGGAGGATGTGCTCGGCAAGCGGGTGATCGGCCAGGCCGACGCGGTGAAAGCCGTGTCGACCGCGGTGCGCCGCAGCCGCGCCGGGCTGCAGGATCCGAACCGGCCGCTGGGCAGCTTCCTGTTCCTGGGGCCGACCGGCGTCGGCAAGACCGAGCTGACCAAGGCGCTCGCCGAGTTCCTGTTCGACGACCCGAACGCGATGGTGCGCATCGACATGAGCGAGTTCATGGAGAAGCACGCGGTTGCGCGGCTGATCGGCGCCCCTCCGGGCTATGTCGGCTATGAGGAGGGCGGCGTGCTGACCGAGGCGGTGCGGCGGCGGCCCTATCAGGTCGTGCTGTTCGACGAAGTCGAAAAGGCGCATGGCGACGTGTTCAACGTGCTCCTCCAGGTGCTCGACGACGGCCGCCTGACCGACGGCCAGGGCCGCACGGTGGACTTCTCGAATACGATCGTCATCCTCACTTCGAACCTGGGCAGCCAGTTCCTCACCAATCTGGGCGAGGGGCAGCCGGTCGAGAGCGTCGAGCCGCAGGTGATGGAAATCGTCCGCGCGCATTTCCGCCCCGAGTTCCTCAACCGGCTGGACGAGATCATCCTATTCCACCGGCTGGGCGCGGAGCACATGGCGCCGATCGTCGACATCCAGGTCGGCCGCGTCGCCAGGCTGCTCAGGGACCGCAAGATCCAGCTCGACCTGACGGACGCCGCGCGCGCCTGGCTGGGCCGGGTGGGCTATGATCCCGTCTATGGCGCCCGGCCCCTGAAGCGGGCGGTGCAGCGCTATCTGCAGGATCCGCTCGCCGACATGATCCTGCGCGGCGAGGTGAAGGACGGATCGACCGTCCGGATCGACGAGGGCGACGGAGCGCTCGCGCTCGCGGCCGCCTGATTTTCGCTGCGCCCACCGCTTCCCGCGCCCGCCGCGCGAAGACGGAGCGGCATCGGCGAAGGGACCGGACAAAAAGAAGGGGCGGCTCCCGAAGGAGCCGCCCCGATTTTTAGTCGCTCGGAAGGACTTAGAAGTCGATCCGGGTGCCGACGCGGAAGTAGCGGCCGACCACATTGGCCTGCGCCCACGACGGGTTGTAGTTGAAGATCGAGTACGCGGCCGACGGGTCGAACTTCGGCTTGATGTCCAGGAAGTTCAGCGCGTTCACGTAGATCATGAAGTTGTCGTTCACGCGGTAGCTGGCGCTGAGGTCGGCGTTCCACTGCGCGCCCACCTTGCAGAGCACGGGGTTGCCGTTCTGGTAGGTGACGACCGAGTGACCGATATTGGCACGGCAGTCCGCAGCGCTGGTGCCGCGGTTGCCGCCGTAGTCGACCGAACCGAGGCTGTAGCCGCCGGTGTAGTAGACGGTGCCGGTCAGCGAGAAGCCACCCATCGAGAGGGTGTTCTGCCAGCTGCCGCGCCACTTCGGCGAACCCGAGCACGAAGTGTAGTCGCACGGGCTGAGCGAGCCGTCATAGCGCTCGACCGAACCGTCCTGACGGAGCACTTCGTACTTGATCAGGTACGACGAGTCGAACGAGCTGTAGAGCTTCACACCACCGAAGTCGTGACGGAACTCGAAGCCGAGGTCGATACCCTGGACGCGCTCTTCATCCGCGTTCTGGAACGAGAACTGGATGAAGCCCGGCAGAGGACGTGCGGCCGGGAACTGCGCGTCGGCAGTGCCCGGAACCACCACGACGCCCGGAACGGCAGTGGTGGCGCCGCTGTTCAGATACGCCGCGAGCGCCGCATCCTGGTCCGCCGCCGAGATGTTCCCGATGACGTCCTTCACCTTGATGTTGAAATAGTCGATGGTGAAGCTGAGGTTGCGGATCGGCTCGAACACCGCGCCGGCGGTCCAGCTGGTGGACTTTTCAGGCGCCAGCGCCGGGTTGCCCACCGAAGTGCGGCCCAGCGAATACTGGCCGGTCACATAGGTGTTGTTGCCGTGCGAGGCGCAGAACGCCGCATAGGTGGTGCAGTTGATCGAGAGCGTGGTGTAGCCGGTCGTCGGCAGGCCATAGGCCTCGTTGAACGACGGGATACGGAAGCCCTTCGACCAGGTACCGCGGAGCAGGATCTGCTCGATCGGCTTCAGCTTCGCGCCGAACTTCGGCGAGAAGTTGGTCTGGCCCGACGAATAATCGTCGTAGCGGCCCGAAGCGCTCAGCTCGAGTTCCTTCACGATCGGCGCGCTGATTTCGTAGAACGCCGACTTGATGTTGCGCGAGCCGATCGCGCCCACCGCGTTGATCGTGTAGTAGCGATCATACGGATGCGCGAGGTTCTCCGCGTTGGCCGAGGCGTCGTTGATCGCCTCGTGGCGGTACGACGCACCGACGGCGGCCTGCAGCGGGCCACCCGGCAGCTCGAACAGGGCGCGACCGAGAGTCGCGTTGACCTGCCACAGATCCGAAGTCGAACGCTTGATGCTGGTCGGAGCCACATAGTCGCGCACCGCCTGGGTGTTCAGCCAGGGGTTCACGAAGTTGTAGGCACCGGTGGCGATCACATCGGCCAGACGCTGCGGGATGAGGTAGTTCTGGCTGATGCGGCTGAGCTCGACCTGCGACGCCGTGAACTCGACGTTGTAGTTCCAGTCGTTGTTCTCGCCGAACGAACCGCGGATGCCGGCGGCGCCGCGGAGCGAACGGGCGTTCGTTTCCACGGTCTGCGGGCGATCGTAGCGGCCGCGCAGCAGCGCGACGGTGCCGGCGGCTGCGAACGGATTGTTCGGGTTGAGCGTGCCGTTCGCGGCCGAGCAGCCCGTGCTGGTGTTCACGCCCGTCGCCGGGTTGATCGTGGCCACGCCGGCGGCGCAGACATAGACCGGCAGGACGATCGGGTTCAGCGTGACGGGGCCCGGAGGCGGCGTCTGGTTGTTGAAGGCGGCCGGCGTCAGCTGCGAATAGGTATTCACATGCATGTAGTTGCCGGTGATGTACGCCTCGGCATTGTCGCCGACCTTGATGGTCGCACGAGTCGCGAAGCCATAGCGCTCGGTCGACGGGCGCACGGTGCCGTACAGCTTGCGCAGGTCGCCCGTGCACTGGTTCGGAGCCCAGGAATAGAGCGTGCCCGCCGTGTTGAGCTGGCGCGCGCTGTTCGGCAGCGTGATCGGCGAGAGGCCGAAGGCGCCGCAATCGCTGTTCAGCAGCTGATATTCACCGGTGCGGCCGCCGGCGGCGGTGCCGGCTGCGACGAGCGGGTTGACCGAGATGGTCGAGCCGCCGAGCGTGCCGTTGCGGTTGACGCCGAACTGATACCAGCGCGTGGCGATCGGCATACAGCCGGTGGTCAGGCCGGTGGCCGGGGTGCCCGGCTCGCAGATCGCGCTGTTGTCGCCGCTGCCGAACGGATATTGGCGGTCGCGCGCCCAGATCTCGTCATTCTTGCGGTAGAAGCCGTTGATGTAGACGTTGAAGCCCTGCTCCTCCAGGTCGCCATGACCCAGGGTCAGGTCGAAGCGCTGCTCGCCACCGTCGCCGCGGCTCGAGATGCCGGCCGAGGCATTGGCGTGAATGCCCTTGACTTCCTTCTTGGTGATCACGTTGACCACGCCCGCGACGGCGTCGGCGCCGTAGGTCGACGAAGCGCCGTCCTTCAGGACTTCGATCCGGTCGATGATCGCGTCGGGAACGGTGCTCAGGTCGACGAAGTTGCGGTGGCCGTCGTCGGCGAGCGGATACGGCGCCATGCGCATGCCGTCGAAGATCGTCAGCGTCTTCTGCACGGTCAGGCCGCGCAGCGACACGGCGTTCGCGCCGGCTGCGAAGTTGTTGCCGTTGTTCCAGCCTTCCGAGATGGTGCCCGAGCCGTTGGCCGACAGGCGCTGCAGCGCCTCGGCGACGGTGTTGACGCCACGCTGTTCCAGCGTTTCCGCCGACAGCACGGTCACCGGCGACGGCGTCTCGGTGTCGGTACGACGCAGGATCGAGCCGGTGACGACGATCTCGCCGCCGCTCTGGTCGTCCTGGGCATTCGTGCTCTTGCTGGTCGAGGTGGTGGAGCTGCTCGAGTCCTGCGCCATCGCCGGCGTGGCGATGAGCGCACCCGCGAGCACGAGCGCGGACAGCGCCGTGCTCCCGCGCAGGGTGATCTGCGTGTTCTTCATGGTGATCCCTCTTGTATCCGGCTGTTCCGCGGATGCTCGACAGCCGGGTTTGTCTCCCCGCTCCGCCATCCATTCGTGTGCAACTCACGTATCAGGATGGCAGAGCTTGGCGGGATCGTGGATCGCCGCCCGGCGACTGTAAACCGCACACGGCGATACTGTGCGCGCTTTCAACGGGACTGTAGCCAAAATGCCACATGACGGCTTGTAATATTGCGCAGTCGACACGATTCGTGTTTTTTTGTGTTGCAGCGCGACACATTGGCGCCTCAATCGGTAACAGGCATCGGCCCCGCAACGAGCAGCGGATCGATCCGCGCGTCGCGCCATTTGAGACTCCAGTGGAGATGCGGCCCCGTGGCGCGCCCCGTCATCCCCACCGCCCCGATGGGCTGGCCGCGCCGAACATGCTCGCCCAGCTTAACGTCGATGCGCGAGAGGTGCATGAAGGCGCTGTTCAGCCCCGCGCCGTGATCGATCATCAGCAGGTTGCCTTCCAGCGTGAAGGGCCTGGCGGCCGCGAGGATCACCACGCCGTCGGCAGGCGCCAGCACCACCGTGCCGGCCGGCCGGGCGACGTCGATTCCCGAATGATAGGATCCGGGCTCGCCGCGATAGATGCGCTGCGATCCGAACAGCGTGGAGATGCGCCCGACCACCGGCCAGAAGAACGGCATCTGCCGCCAGCCCGCCGAATCGGTCTGCAGCTTCCGCGCGGCATTGATCTGGGCGAGCTCGCCGGGACGGACCCGCTCGAACTCGGGACGCGGCACCGGATATTTGGGCAGGGTATCGAGCCGGGAAATGTCCCAGGCGCGCGGCGCGATCGCCAGCACCTGGCGCTGCTGGGTGCCGTCGCCCAGCGTCGCCACCAGGGTAGCGGAGGGGCCGTGATCGCGGTCGAAGGCGATCAGGAAGCGGCGATCGGGCGCGACCGGCACCGATTCGCCGTCGAGCGTCAACAGGCTGGTGCCCTTGGGCGCGGTGCCGATCGCCGCGCCGCCCTGGACCAGCTGCCCCTGAAAGGCGAAGGGCCCGGCGACATCGGGGGCCGGCGGGATCGCCGCCCCAACCGCCGCGGAAGCCGCAACGCCGGGCGCAACGGGCGACTGGGCGCTGCCGAGCAGCGTGAAGCCCAGGATCGCGGCGGGAAGCCGGCCAGCGAGTCCCATCAGCCGCGCATCGCCTGCATCGCCAGCGCCGCGGAGGCATAGGGCTCCTGGGCGGCGACGCTCCAGTAGCGCAGCCGCTCGAGCGGCACCTTCTCGCCGCTGACCGCGCAGACGACATGGTCGCCCGGCGTCAGGACGCGAAAGCCGTTCGCCATGAAGTGAAGGCGCGCCGCGCGGGCGACGGGGTTCGACATCAGCATAAGCGCGGCATCCTCGTGACTGGCATTTTCCTCACAACAGGCTGGGCTGTTCGGGCCTGGCCGCATCATAGGATTTGCCGCCCGGCCGCTCAACCCGCGCATCGACCGCGCCGTCGATGAAGTGGAGCGTCACGGCGCCCGCGCCGCGCGCGCCCTCGGCCGTGCCGATCACCTTGCACGTGCCCCGCGCCTCGACCCAGGCATAGCCCTTTTCGAGCGGGCGATTGGGGTGCACCAGGTCGAGATGCCGGCCGATGCCCTCCAGCCGCTGCCTGGCCGCGGCGAGCCGCTGGTCGAGCATCGCGGGGCGCAGCGCCCCCGCCGAACGGTCGAGCTGCCCGCGCGCCAGCGTGACGCGGCGTTCCAGCGCCCGGTCGAGCCGCCCGCTCAGATCGTCCATCTTCTGCCGCTGCGGCCCGAGCAGCGCGTCGCGGCGCGGCAGCACGCGCACCAGCGCCGCCAGCCGCTCGCCGGCGCGCTCGTGATAGCGGCGCACGCAGCGCTCGGTGCGGTGCGCCAGCGTCGCCAGCGTGTGGCGCACATCGGCCAGCACCGGCACCGCGATCTCGGCGGCGGCCGTGGGGGTCGGCGCGCGCAGGTCCGCGGCATAGTCGCACAGGCTGGTATCCGTCTCGTGCCCCACCGCCGAGATCACCGGAATGCGGCAGGCGGCGACGGCGCGCACCACCGCTTCCTCGTTGAAGGCCCACAGGTCCTCGATCGAGCCGCCGCCGCGCGCGACGATCAGCAGGTCGGGCCGCGGCACCGCCCCGCCATGCTCCAGCGCATCGAAGCCCCGGATCGCGTTCGCCACTTCCTGCGCGGCGCCGTCGCCCTGCACCTTCACCGGCCAGACCAGCACATGGCTGGGAAACCGGTCCGCCAGGCGATGCAGGATGTCGCGGATCACCGCGCCGGTGGGCGAGGTCACGACGCCGATCACCTTCGGCATATAGGGCAGCGGCTGCTTGCGCTCGCGATCGAACAGTCCCTCGCCGGCCAGCCTGGCCTTCAGCTTCTCGAACAGCGCCATCAGCGCGCCTTCGCCGGCCAGTTCCATGCGATCGATGACGATCTGGTACTTGCTGCGCCCGGGATAGGTGGTGAGCTTGCCGGTGACGATCACTTCGATGCCGTCCTGCGGCTGGAACGGGATCGCGCTGGCGGCGCCGCGCCAGATCACGCCGTCGATCACCGCATCCGCGTCCTTGAGCGCCAGATAGGCATGGCCCGACGCCGCCCGCTTCCACCCCGAAATCTCGCCGCGCAGCCGGACATGGCCGAACTCGCCTTCGACCATCCGCTTCAATGCCAAAGATAATTCGCTCACCGAGAGCGCAGGCGCGTTGTCGCCCGGCACCGGCTCGGCTACGAGCCGCCCAGGCGTATCGGGAAAGGGGTCGGCCATGAATGTCCTGTTGTTGGGGTCCGGTGGCCGCGAACATGCGCTCGCCTGGAAGCTCGCGCAATCGCCGCTGCTCGAGCGGCTCTACGCCGCGCCGGGCAATCCGGGAATAGCCGAGCACGCCGAAATCGTGGACATCGCGGTGAACGACCATCGGGCCGTGATCGACTTCTGCCTGCGCCACTCGATCGGCTTCGTGGTGATCGGGCCCGAGGCGCCGCTGGTCGCCGGCCTGGCCGACAATCTGCGCACCATGGGCCTGGCCGTGTTCGGGCCGAACAAGGTGCCGGCGCAGCTCGAGGGCTCCAAGGGCTTCACCAAGGACCTGTGCGCGCGCGAGCGGATCCCGACCGCCGGCTATGTCCGCTGCGAAAGCCGCGACGGCGCGCTGGCCAGCCTCGAGGATTTCGGCCTCCCGGTGGTGATCAAGGCCGATGGCCTGGCCGCGGGCAAGGGCGTGACGGTGGCCTTCACCCACGAAGAGGCGGAAGGCGCGGTGCACGCGATCTTCGCCGAGCCGGGCGCCAGCGTGGTGATCGAGGAATTCCTGGAAGGCGAGGAAGCCAGCCTGTTCGTGCTCACCGATGGCGAGACGCTCGTCTCCTTCGGCTCGGCCCAGGATCACAAGCGGGTGGGCGACGGCGATACCGGCCCGAACACCGGCGGCATGGGCGCCTATAGCCCCGCCCCCGTGCTCACGCCCGCGCTGGAGGCCCGGGCGATCGACGAGATCGTCCGCCCGACGATCGCGGCGCTGGCCCGGATGGGCGCGCCCTATTCGGGCGTGCTCTATGCCGGGCTGATGCTGACGCCGACCGGCCCCAAGCTGATCGAATATAATGCCCGGTTCGGCGATCCCGAATGCCAGGTGCTGATGATGCGCTACACCGGCGACCTGCTCCAGCTGATGCTTGCGGTGGCGAAGGGCGAGCTGGCCGGTCAACCGGCGCCGACCTTCGCGGCCAGGACCGCGCTCACCGTGGTGATGGCGGCCAATGGCTATCCGGGCACGCCGGAGACGGGCGGCGCGATCGCAGGGATCGAGCGGGCGGAGGCGACCGGCGCCAAGGTATTCCACGCCGGCACCCGGATGGACGGCGACACGCTGGTCGCCGCCGGCGGCCGCGTGCTCAGCGTCACCGCGCTGGGCGAGACGGCGAAGGCGGCCCAGGCCGCGGCCTATGCGGCAGTGGACGCGATCGACTTCCCCACCGGCTTCAGCCGCCGCGACATCGGCTGGCGCGAAGTGGCGCGCCAGCCATAGGGCGCGGCGCGACCGGCAAAGCTTGCCGTTTCGGGACAGTCGGCGAGCGGCGCGCGCGACCAGCTTGTCGCGCTGCGCCGCACCACGTTATGCAGTTGCCGGGAATCGCAATTTCGCAAGGACGGGACAGGCGCAGATGAACAGCACGGAACCGCTCTTCAACGGAGCCCCGCTTTGGCTGACGCTCCCGTTCGCGGCGATCGCCTTGGGCGCCCTCTTCGCGCTCCTCGTCCTGTGGTGGGGCGCCCGCCTCGCCGGCCGCCGCCGCAATGCGCGCGCGGAGATAGAGGAATATAACGAGGAGTATCGGGAGGACGCCGCGCAGGCCCGGCCGATCACCCCGCCCGTCGCTCCCTCGCCGCCGCCCCTGGCCGAGCCGCCGCTGGCGCCGCCCGCCCCGGAACCGGAGCCGGTCGCAGAGATCGTCCCGGCGCCGCTCCCGCCCGTCGTGGAGGAGGCCGAACCGGCCGCCGAGACCGCCGCGCAGCGGGTGGATGAAACGCCGGCACCCGAGCCTCTCGCGGACGAGCCGATCGCCGCCGCCGCGCCGCTCGACGCCACGCCCGCATCGCTCGCCTCGGACATCGCCGAACCCATGCGCGCGCCGGAGGCGGCAGCGGCAGCCGTCGAGCCCGCCGCCACGCCGGAGCCAGCGCCCGCCGGCCCGGCGGCGGACGATCTCACCCGGATGAAGGGCGTCGGCCCGCGCCTCGCCGAGCGGCTGGCCAGCGTCGGCATCACCCGCTTCGCCCAGCTCGCCGCGCTCACCCCCCAGGAAGCCGATACGCTCGACGCCAGGCTGGGCGACTTCCAGGGTCGCATCCACCGCGACCGCTGGATCGAGCAGGCGAGCTTCCTGGCGAAGGAAGACATTGCCGGCTTCGAGGGGGTCTTCGGGAAGCTCTAGGATGCATCGCCGCCCGAGCTCGCACGACGGCACCGCAAATACCTTGTCACCCGGGCCCCGTGCCGGGGGGACGGGTGGAGTCCCGGCAATGCCGGATCTTCAATCCCGGATGTCGATGCCCCCTGCGTACTGAGGCGCGGTGCGCCTCGCCCCGTCCGGGCCGCGGCGCATCGCCGCGCTCACCCCGCCGCCCGCTGGACCAGCAGCTTGTCGATCTTGCGCCCGTCCATGTCGACGATCTCGAAGCGCCAGCCCTGCTCGACGAAATAGTCGCCTTCATTGGGCAACCGCTTGAACACCGCCAGCGCCAGGCCGGCGACGGTAGCGTAATCGCGGTCCTCGTCGAGATCGAGGCCGAGCCGCTCCGCAAGCAGGTCCGCCGCCATCTGGCCCGAGACGAGCAGCGAGCCATCCTCGCGCGTCACGATATTGGGGTTGTCGCCGGGCTCCACGTCCGAGGCGAGCTCGCCCGCGATCGCGGCCAGCAGGTTGGCCGGCGTGACGATGCCTTCGAAATGGCCATATTCGTCATGCACCAGCCCCATCGGCACCTCCGCGCGCCGAAGGGCGCCCAGCGCGTCCATCGCATCGACGGTGTCGGGCAGGATCGGCGCCTCGCGCATCAGCTTGCGCAGGTCGAGCGCCTCGCCGCGGAACAGCGCGGCGGCGATGTCGCGCGCCTGGACCACGCCGATCACCGTATCGACCGATCCTTCGGCCACCGGCAGGCGGGTGTGGGGGGTGAGCAGCAGCGCCTCGCGGATGCCGTCGGCGTCCAGGTTGACGTCGACCCAGTCGACTTCGGTGCGCGGCGTCATCACTTCGCGCACCGGCCGGTCGGCGAGGCGGACGACGCTGGAGATGATCGAGCGCTCATGCTCCTCGATCACACCGGACTTGCTTGCCTCGGCGACCAGCAGGTGCAGTTCCTCGGCCGTGACGCGGTTCTCCGATTCGCGGTTGAGGCCGATCAGGCGGAAGATGAGCCGGGTGGTCGAATCGAGCAGCCACACCAGCGGCGCAGTCGCGCGGCTCGTCCATAGCAGCGGCACCGCGACCAGCACTGCGATCGGCTCGGGCGAGCGGAGCGCGAACTGCTTGGGCACCAGCTCGCCCGCGACCAGCGAAGCGAAGGTGGTGAGGCCGATCACGATCGCGATGCCGATGGTATGGGCAAGCTCGTCGCCCACGCCGAGCAGCGCGATCCGCTGTGCCGTCGGCTCGCCCAGGCTGGCGCCCGAATAGGCGCCGGCGACGATGCCGATCAGCGTGATGCCGATCTGCACGGTGGAAAGGAACTTGCCCGGATCGGCGGCCAGCTGGATGGCGGTACGCGCGCCGGTCCCGCTGCGCCCGGCACGCGCCATCGCCTCCAACCGTGCCGTGCGCGACGATACGATCGCGAGTTCGGACATCGAGAAAAGGCCGTTCAGAACGATCAGCGCGAAGATGATCGCTACGTCTATCCAGGGGAAAGGCGCCAACATGGTGTGATGCCCTTCATATCCGCAGATGGTGCCATGCGGCAACCGGCGTTGCATCCGCGCAATGAAATGTAAGATCAGCCGCGCCGCTCGCGGAAGAAATCGCGCAATATCTCCCCCGCCTCGGCCTCGCCGATGCCGGGATAGACTTCGGGGCGGTGATGGCAGGTCGGCTGGGCGAAGAAGCGCGGGCCATGCTCCACCGCGCCGCCCTTGGGGTCGCCGGCGCCGTAATAGACGCGCGCGATCCGGGCATGCGCGATCGCCCCCGCGCACATCGCGCAGGGCTCGAGCGTCACCCACAGGTCGCAATCCTCCAGCCGTTCGCGCCCCAGCGCCGCGGCCGCCGCGCGAATCACCCGCATCTCGGCATGGGCGGTCGGGTCGCGGAGCCCGCGCGGGGCATTCGCGGCCGTGGCGATGACCCTGCCCGCATGCACCAGCACCGCGCCCACCGGCACCTCGCCCGCTTCCGCGGCCGCACGGGCAGCGTCGAGCGCCAGGCGCATCGGTTCGGGGAGGGGGAACATGGAGCGGGCCTAGCGTACCCGCCCTTCCCCGTCACCTGCTTCACGGCGAAGGCCGGGGACCTGCTATGCGGCCACCGATCGGCATCCGAATCGCCCGGCAGGCAATCCGGAAGTCGCGCCCCGGCCCCTTCGCCGGATACGCACCCGGCGGCGGCAGCGCTATCGCCGCCAATTGGGTCCGGGGCGCCCGGCCGTTACTTCGCGGCGGGCGTGGGCGTCGGCGTGGCGCCGGCCTGCTTCACTTCGATGGTGGGCAGGGTGACCGTGGTGTTCCGCATCTCGACCGTCGGCACCGCAACGGTCGTATTGGTCGATCCGATACCCACCGATCCCGTCTCGGCCTTGAACTTGGGCAGCTGGCCGCCCTTGGCATCGAAAGTGATCGTCGGCATCGACGCGCCCTGCTGCTGCTCGATGCGCAGCATGCCGACCGACATGAGCACCACCACGGCCAGCGCGATCAGACCTATGAGAACGAGAATTCCACGCATCGCTTCATCTCCCCAATTGAATCGGTTGCGTAATCAACGCCGCATCAACCATGGTGGTTGCGCCGGCACAAGGCGTTTCTTGGGGCGAATCGGTTGACGCACCGTCCCATTACGGCTATCGGCGCCACCTTTCCGGCCCCAGTTCGCTGAGGCTCAAACCAGGATATCAAGCGATGTCGCGCATTTGCGAGCTGACCGGCAAGGGCCGGCAGGTGGGTAACAACGTTTCCCACGCCAACAACAAGACCAAGCGTACGTTCCTGCCCAACCTGCAGAACGTCACGCTGATCAGCGATGCGCTGGGCCGCAGCGTGCGCCTGCGCGTGTCGACCCACGGCCTGCGCTCGGTCGAGCACAATGGCGGCCTCGACAACTGGCTGCTCAAGACCAGCGACGACGATCTGTCGCTGCGCGCCCGCCGCCTGAAGCGCGAAGTGCGCAAGGCGTCGGCCGAGAAGACCGCGGCCTAACCGCCACGCCTTCGACGGCTCCAATGCGAGCCCGTTCTCCATGCGGAGGGCGGGCTTTTCGCATGTCTTCCAACCTGCGTGTCGCCGCAGCGCCGCAGCACGCGACCCCGCGGAGATCATTTGTCCGCGACGGGCCCGGAATCCGCATATTGCGGCCCGGAAGCGCGCACGATCTCGAACGCTTCCTCGACATGCCTGTCGCCAATGCCCAGTGCCCAATGCTCCCGCCTGTCGTGCAGGAAGCAGGACGGGCGCACCCGGAAATGATCGACGCGAATCCCGGCAAGCTTGCGCGCGCTATGGGCGCTGCCATGTTTCAGCAGGTTGTTCAGACAGTTGAGCGTCCCCAACGCGTCGCTGACGGGATAGAGTTGCGCGCATGCCGTCCGCACCTTGTCGAAACGATCGCCGGGGGCGGTAAGCCCGGTCGCCGTCCGCGCCCATCGCTCCCAATAGTGGAACGATGCCATGATGAATGCCTCCCGCACCGCCAATAGCGCATAATCGGCTTCCTCTCCGGCACTGCGGAGCGCGTGGGCCGTGCTGTGGATCAGGCACCCGTCCTCGTCATATTCCGAGTCGTCCTCGCCGCTGTCGACATAGCGCGCATGGGCTTCGTTCGACGCGTTCCGGCTTTGCTCCAGCGAAGCGGTCGCCGCCCGGAATCCGTCCCGGATGCGATCGAGGCCGGATTGATAGAGAAAGGCTTTCGTACTGTGCGGGAGCGGGCTCATCTACATTCCAATGGCAGCCGAAACGAAACCGGAGGGGATGCCCTTGTAGCGGCATCGGCCGCTCAGCGCTTCCCGAACTCGATCCGGAACTTGAGCAGCAGCGACCATTCCCAGAATTGCTGGTTGTCGTCCGATGCGATCCACAGGATCGTGTCGTCGCCCTCGCGCGTGATCGCCAGCGCTTCGTAATTGTCGTGGATCAGGGGCGCGGCCAGCGCCGCGATCTCCGTGCCGCGCACCACTGCGCCGGCACGGAATTCCTTCGGATCCACCAGGGTCAGCCTGACCGTGAACAGGCTCGGCACCGCGAAGCGCCGGTTGAGCACGATCAGCCGCCCATCGGGCAGCTGGACCGCATCGCTCGGATCGTAGCGCTCGTCGGGCGGCATGTAGACGAAGCGGATCGGCTCGGCCCCCGGCGCGGTGGGATCGCCAGGGAAGAGCAGCGCCTCGCGGCCGACCCGGCTCCCCTTGGGCCGCGAGGTCTCGCCGATCACCACGAATCGGCCATCGGCCAGGCGAACCATCGATTCGGGTCCGCCATTGACGGACCAGTCCCGCATCGCGGCGGGCTCCACGCTCCGCTCGGCCCGCGTCAGCCCCTCGTCATAGCGCCAGATCGCGTTGTAGCGCTCGAATCCCACCCAGGTCCGCCCGGTGGCAGGGTCGCTCGTCATCGATTCCGAATCGCGGTCCGATTTCAGCCAGCCGGTGCCGGGGCCGGCGGGCAGGTCGCCGAACGCCAGTTCGCGCGGCGTCCAGTCGGCGCCCATGCGGAACCGGATGAAGGTGCCGCCGTCGCTGAGCAGAGTGAAGCGATCGCCCTTGATCCGCATCGAGGAAAAGCCGCCAAAGGCGCGATCCGGGCTCTTCAGCCGGATGCCGCCCAGATAGGTGAGCGCGCCCACCCGGGTCCGCCCGGGATCGCGCGCGTCGAGCGGCACGCGCTCCACGGTCATGCGCGGCACCTTGCCCAGCAGGTCGCGCCCGTCGCGCCCCGATGCGGAGAGCAGCAGGATGAAACCGAGGGAGAACAGGGCAATCGCAACACGGAGCAGCATCGCCTCCGCTCATAGCGGCTGGCGACGGAAGGACCAGCGCCCGAAAGATGAACGCCGGGTGACCAGCCCGTTCAGAAGAAACTAAAGGGAACCCGGCTAGGGAGGCGTTGGTTGTTCGAACAAGAGTTTCCCTCGCGTAGCGTATCGAGGGGTTGGGGGCCGCCCTGAAAGGGGCGGCCCTCATCGCATCAGTACATGTGCTGGCCGCCGTTGATCGAAAGCGTCGATCCGGTGACGAATCCCGCCTCGTCCGAGCACAGGAACGCCACGCCGCGCGCGATCTCGTGCGCCTGGCCGAGCCGGCCGACCGGGATCTTCGCGACGATCTTCTCGAGCACCTCGGGCGGCACCGCGGCGACCATGTCCGTGTCGATATAGCCGGGCGCGATCGCGTTCACCGTCACGCCGAAGCGCGCGCCTTCCTGCGACAGCGCCTTGGTGAAGCCGTGGATGCCGGACTTGGCGGCGGCATAGTTGACCTGGCCATATTGGCCGGCCTGGCCGTTGATCGAGCCGATATTGACGATGCGGCCCCATTTGCGGTCGCGCATGCCGGGAAACACCGCATGCGCCATGTTGAAGCAGCCGCCCAGGTTGATGCGGATCACATCCTCCCACATGTCGCGGCTCATCTTCAGGATCGTGCCGTCGCGGGTGATGCCGGCATTGTTGATCACCACGTCGACCGGACCGAGCTCGGCCGCGACCTTCGCCACGCCTTCGTGGCAGGCGTCGTAATCGCCCACATCCCATTTATATGCCGCGATGCCGGTGCGGTCGGTGAAGGCCCGGGCCTTCTCCTCATTGCCCGCATAGTTGGCGGCGACGATCATTCCCGCGTCCTGGAGCGCGAGGCTGATCGCCTCGCCGATGCCGCGGGTGCCGCCCGTCACGATCGCTACGCGTGCCATGCTTTTCCTCTCCTTCGTGGTGCACCGAAAGGCTAGGCAGGCTCGATCCAGCCCGCAAGCTCCTCGCTTAAAATTGTGCGCAGCATCCCGATGCCATCCGGGCCGTCGTTGAGACAGGGCAGATAGGCGAACCGGCTCCCGCCCGCGGCGAGGAACGTCTCGCGCCCGCGGATCGCCAGCTCCTCCAGCGTCTCGAGACAGTCTGCCGAGAAGCCCGGCGCCACGACCGCGACCTTCCCCACGCTCTTGCCCGGCAGCGCGGCGAGCATGGCGTCGGTGGCGGGTTCGAGCCATTTCGCGCGGCCGAAGCGCGACTGGAAAGTGACGATCAGCTCCCGCCCCCCCAGCGTGTCCGCCAGCGCCTCACCGAGCAACCGCGCGGTCTTGCGGCAATGGCAATGATAGGGATCGCCGAGATCGAGCGTCCGCTGCGGCATGCCGTGGAAGCTCGCCAGGATCGCGTCGGGCTCGAAGTCGAGCCGGGCGAGGCTGGCTTCCACCGATGCCTTGAGCGCGGCGATATAGGCGGGGTGATCATAATAGGGCGGCAACGTGCGGATCGCCGGCTGCCAGCGCATCTTCGCCAGCGCGGCGAAGGCGGCATCGTTGGCGGTGGCGGTGGTCGCCGCGCAATATTGCGGATAGAGCGGCGCGATCAGGATGCGCCGCACGCCATCGGCCTGCATCGCGGCGAGCCGGTCCGCGATCCTGGGCTCGCCATAGCGCATCGCCCAGTCGACCGGACTGCCTTCGCCGAACGCGCCCTGCAATGCCCCGGACTGCGCGGCCGTGATCGCGGCGAGCGGCGAGCCGTCCGCGCGCCACACCTGCCGATAGGCATGCGCCGATCTGCGCGGCCGAGTGCGCAGGATGATCCCGTGCAGGATCGGCTGCCAGGCGATCGGCGGAATCTCCACCACGCGGCGATCGGACAGAAACTCGGCGAGGTAGCGCCGCACCGACGCGGCATCCGGCGCGCTCGGCGTGCCGAGATTGACCAGCAGCACGCCGATCCTGTCCGGGACGAAGAAGGGCGGATGCCCGGCGGGGACGCTCATTCGACGTCCGAGAGCAGGGGCAACACGCGGAAGCGCACGCCGCTCGCCGATTGCAGCGCGTTGGCGATGGCGGGGGCGACCGGCGGCACGGCGAGTTCGCTCACGCCGCCCGGGTCGGCGGCGTTGCGGATCAGCTCCACGGTGATGTCGGGCGCATCCGCCAGCGTCGGCAGGCCGAGTTCGGAAAGATCGCGCACGTCCGCGACATTCTCGGTAAAGCCGGTCGATCCGGCGAGCGCCGCCGCCATGCCGAACAGCAACCCGCCCTCGATCTGCTGAGTCACCAGGTCCGGGTTCACCACCCGCCCGCAATCGACCGCGGCGACCAGCCGCTCCACCTTCACCTTGCGCCCGTCGAGCCGCGCTTCGGCCATCACCGCGACATAGGAGCCGCGAAAGGCGTGGCAGGCGATCCCCTGGCCGCTGCCGGGCTGGCCGCCCTGCCAGCCGCCCAGCTGGGCCGCCATCTGCACGCAACGGGCAAGCCGCGTCTCACCCCCGAGCATCGCCATGCGGAACGACACCGCGTCCTGCTCGGCGGCATGCGCCAGCTCGTCCAGGAAGCTCTCGACGAAGAAGCAATTGTAGCTGTGTGCGCCCGAGCGCCAATAGCCGGTCGGCACCCCGATCGCCGCGACATGGTGATCGACTGCGTAATTGGGGATGGCATAAAAGGGCCGCGCCCCCGCCACCGCCGAAGGATCGCCCTTGCCGGGCAGCGCGAGCGACGCCTGCACCACCGGATCGCTGCCCAGCAGCCGCGTCGCCAGCTCGCGGCCCGTCTCGGGCGCGGCGATCTTGGCGAGCAGGCCCGAGACCTGGCCCCGCGGGTTCAGCTTGCCGGTCATCCGGCCGATCGCGGGCGGGCGGTAGCGATCGTGCCGCATGTCCTCGCCGCGCGGCCAGGTGAGCTGCACCGGCCGGCCGATCCGCTCGGCGAGCAGGGCCGCCTGCTCCGCCACCGCATGTTCCAGCTTCGCTCCGAACGAGCCGCCCGCCATCGTCGCATGCACGGTCACCGAGCTCTCGGCGATGCCGATCGCCCGTGCCGCCGCCGCCCGCGCCAGCCCCGGCGCCTGGGTCGGCAGCCAGAGCGAGAGGTGCCCCTCATGATAATTGGCCGTGCAGGTCATCGGCTCGAGCGCGGCGTGGAGCGCCACGTCGACGCGATACTCGGCCGAAACCACTTTCGCCCCGCGGAAATCCGCCGCGAGGTCGCCGGCCTCATGGATCCGCGCGCCGTCGGCGTTCAGCGCATCGCTCAGCGCCGAGGCGATCGAATCATTGTTGATCACTTCCTCGGGCGTCTTGAAGCGCGGGCGCATCGCGTCGATCGCCCGCTCCGCCGCCCAGCCATTGTTGGCGATCGTCGCCACCCAGTCCCGGGTCGTCACGATCGAGAGCATGCCGGGGATCCTGTCCGCCGCCGCCCGGTCGAGCTTCACCAGCTCGGTCTCGCCGATCGGCCCCATCCGGATCGAGGCGAACACCATGTTCGGCAAGCGCACGTCCGCCGCGTAGAGCAGGCTGCCGTCCACCTTGGCCGGCGCGTCGAGCCGGGGCAGTTCCTGGCCATAGAGCCGGTTCGCCTCGCCGGTGCGCAGCGGCACGTCGCCGGGCACGCGCTCGTCCGCCGCCTCCGCCGCCAACGCGCCGAAGCCGAGCTTCGAATTGCCGTGGATCACCTGGCCGCCGGCCGTGTCGCAGCTCTGCCATTCCGCGCCCCAGCGCCGCGCCGCCGCCTTGCACAGCAGCACCCGCGCGGCGGCCCCGGCATGGCGCAGCTGATCCTCGAAGCTGCGGATCGACGTCGAGCAGCCGGTGAGCACCAGCCCGGTGCGCGCGGCATGGCTGCGCCGCAGCTGCTCGGGCAGCCCGCCCAGCGCCTGCTCGAACAGTTCCTCGGCGGCCAGCGGATTGGCGTAGAGCGGGTTGAGCGGTGCCGGCTCCACGCCCACCAGCTTCCAGTCCGCGCCCAGTTCGTCGGCGATGATCTGCGGCATGGCGGTGAACACGCCCTGCCCCTCCTCGCATTGCGGGACGGCGACCGAGACGTGCCCGTCGGTGCCGATCTTGATCCAGGCACCGAACAGGCTCTCGCCCGGTGCCGCGGTGAGATTGGGGAGATAGGTGCGCGGCCACACCGCCCAGGCGACCACCAGCCCCACGCCCACGCCGCCGCCGATCAGCAGCGTGCGCCGATCCAGCTTCTGGAGCTTGCCGAAATCGACCTTCATCGCATGCCGTCTATCCTGCCCGCCAAAGGCTGTCACCCCGGCTCCCCCCGACGATGGGCGAGTCGTCCTTCGAACGCGAGCCCCTTGGGTTTGCGGCGAGCCTGCTCTATCGGGGGCCCGACACCCGGAGGGACACCCGTGCTGCTTTCCACCCTGGCCGCCGCCGCGGCCGACCATATCCAGTTCAAGGATCTCGGCCTCGACAAGGTCGCGCTCAACCTCGGCTTCTTCGAGATCAAATGGTATTCGCTGGCCTATATCGCCGGGATCCTGGTCGGCTGGTGGTATCTCCTCCGCCTGCTCCGCCAGCCCGGCGCGCCGATGAGCAGGCGCCATGCCGACGATCTCGTCTTCTACGCCACGCTCGGCATCATCCTGGGCGGGCGTCTCGGCTATGTGATCTTCTACGCGCCCGGGATGTTCCTCGACCCGATCCGCATCTTCAAGCTCTGGGACGGCGGCATGTCGTTCCATGGCGGCGTGATCGGCACGGCGCTGGCGATCATCCTGATGTGCCGGCGCCAGGGGCTCAACTGGCTGCGCGTGCACGACTATGTCGCCTGCTGCGCGCCCTTCGGCCTGTTCTTCGGCCGCCTCGCCAATTTCGTGAATGGCGAGCTGTGGGGCAAGCCGGCGAACCTGCCCTGGGCGATCGTGTTCCCCGGCGCCGGGAACGATGCGCGCCACCCCAGCCAGCTCTATGAGGCGGGGCTCGAGGGCATCGCGCTGTTCGCCATCCTCTGGTTCTTCTTCTGGCGCACCAAGGCGCGCTACGAACCGGGCAAGCTCGTCGGCATCTTCCTGCTCGGCTATGGCTGCTTCCGCTTCTTCGTCGAATATTTCCGCGAGCCCGATCAGCAGTTCGACGGCACCTTCTTCGCCAACATCATCCATATGGGCCAGGTGCTGTGCCTGCCGATGATCATTGGCGGCATCTATCTGATCGTCACTGCCAAGGGCCGCCGCCAGCGCGTCGAGCCCACGCTCGGCACGGAGAGCGTCGCCTGAGCGAGAATCCTCTCGACGCCCCGGCAGGGGAGCGCGCGGCCAACGCCGCCGAGCCCCTGCTCGCCGAGCGGCTGGCCCGCGCCATCACCATGGCCGGGCCCATCCCGCTGTCTCAGTTCATGGGCGCCGCCAACGCGCATTATTATGCGACGCGCGATCCGCTCGGCGCGCGGGGCGACTTCACTACCGCGCCCGAAGTGAGCCAGATGTTCGGCGAGCTGATCGGCCTGTGGATAGCGGACCTGTGGCAGCGCGCCGACGCGCCGCCCGTCCGCTATGTCGAGCTCGGCCCGGGCCGCGGCACGCTCGCCGCCGACGCGCTGCGCGCCATGGCCAAGGCGGGGCTCACGCCGCCGGTCGACCTGGTCGAGACCAGCCCGACGCTGCGTGCCGCCCAGGCCGAACGCGTGGCGCATGCCGAATTCCATCTCGACCTGGTCGGCCTGCCCGACGATGCGCCGCTGATCTTCGTCGCCAATGAATTCTTCGACGCGCTGCCGATCCGCCAGCTCATCGCCACCGGGGAAGGCTGGCGTGAGCGGCTCGTCGCCTGCCAGGACATGCTGTTCCTGCCGATCCAGGGCGATCGCAGCTTCGACATGATCATCCCGCGCGACTTCAGGGATGCCGCGCCCGGCTCGATCCTCGAGACTTCGCCGGCCGGCGTCGCGGTGCTGCGCCAGCTCGCCAAGCGACTGAACGATCAGGGGGGCGCCGCGCTGATCGTCGACTATGGCTATATGGGGCCCGCGATCGGCGACACGCTCCAGGCAGTGAAGGGCCATGCCTATGCCAACCCGTTCGACATGCCGGGCGAGGCGGACCTTACCGCCCATGTCGATTTCGCCACGCTCGCCGAAGCCGCACGGGCCGAGGGCCTGGTCGTCCATGGCCCGGTGGCCCAGGGCGCCTTCCTGATGCGGCTCGGCATCGCCGAGCGCACCGCCAGCCTCTCGCTCGCCGCGCCGGACCGCGCCGGCCAGCTCGCCACCGATCGCGACCGGCTGACCGATCCGGAGCAGATGGGCGAGCTGTTCAAGGTGATCGCGCTGACGGCGCCCGGCTGGCCCGTTCCCGCAGGCTTCGAATGATCTACCGCGACGCCACCCGGGCCGACCTGCCGGCGATCGACGCGCTGTTCCGCACCAGCTTCGTCGCGACCTTCGGCCATCTCTACGCCCCCAAGGACCTTGCCGACTTCCTCGCCGGCTTCACGCCCGAGGCCTGGGCCGGGGAGTTCGCGGAGCCCGAGCTGCGCTTCCGGCTCGCCGAGGACGAACGGGGTCTGGCCGGCTTCGCCAAGACGAGCGGGCTGACCCTGCCCGCCGAGGCCACCGCCCCTGCCCATGAGCTGCGCCAGCTCTATCTCGACGAGCGGGCCAAGGGCAGCGGTGCGGCCCAGGCGCTGCTCGACTGGGCCTTGGAGCAGGGCCGGGCGCGGGGCGCCGAGGAGATGTGGCTCTCGGTCTATGTCGACAATCACCGCGCCAGGCGCTTCTACGAGAAGAACGGGTTCGAGGACCGGGGCGCCTATGCCTTCATGGTCGGCGAGCACGCCGATGAGGACCGGTTGATGAGGCGCATCCTGTGAACGAGATCGAGATCTTCCGCGCGCGGGCGCTGGCCGGAGTCGCGCACGGCTTTCTCGGCCGCAAGGGCGGCGTCTCGACGGGCGACATGGCCAGCCTCAATGTCGGGCTGGGCTCGCGCGACGATCCCGCGCTGATCGCCGAGAATCGCCGCCGCGCCGTGGAAGCGGTACTGCCCGACGCCCGCCTCGTCTCGGTGCATCAGGTCCATTCCGCCGATTGCGTCACCGTGGCCGCGCCCTGGGAGAATCGGCTGCGCCCCCATGCCGATGCGCTGGTCACCGATCGGCCGGGGCTGGCGCTCGGCATCCTCACCGCCGATTGCGCGCCGGTGCTGTTCGCCGATACGCAGGCTGGCGTGGTCGGTGCCGCCCATGCGGGGTGGAAGGGCGCGCTCGGCGGCGTCACCGATTCGACGATCGCCGCGATGGAGATGCTGGGCGCGAGCCGCGACCGGATGGTCGCCGCGGTCGGCCCCTGCATCGCCCGCGCCTCCTATGAAGTCGATGCCGGTTTCCTCGCCCGGTTCGCCGAGGCCGATCCGGCGAACGAGCGCTTCTTCACCGAGGGCAGGCGCGAGGATCACTGGCAGTTCGATCTCGAAGCCTATGTCGCGCACCGGCTGGCCGCGGCGGGCCTCCGTACCGTCGAGATGCTGGGCCAGGACACCTATGCGCGGCCGGAGCATTTCTACTCCTATCGCCGCGCGACGCATCGGCGTGAGCCGGATTACGGGCGGCAGATCTCGATCGTCGGACTGGCGTGAACGCATCCGGCACGCGGGAAGGCGGAATCGACCCTCGCAGCGCGGGCTTCGCAAACTTTCGCCGCATCCGGGGGTGCGATCCCGCCGCCGGCTCGTTACAGATGATACGAAACAGGTGGCGCTCACGCCCCTGACCGGAGAGACTGCATGACCGACGAGACCGAAGCCGACCTGACCGGCGCCACCCCGCGCCGCCGCCCCAAGGCGGATGTCGACACGGTCGGCGGGCGCAAGCTCAAGCCGGCCACCCTGATGATGGGCCATGGCTTCGACCCCATGCTATCGGAAGGCTCGCTCAAGCCGCCGATCTTCCTCACCTCCACCTTCGTCTTCCCCAATGCCGCCGCCGGCAAGCGCCATTTCGAGGGCGTCACCGGCAAGCGCCCGGGCGGTGCCGAGGGCCTGGTCTATTCGCGCTTCAACGGCCCGAACCAGGAGATCCTCGAGGATCGCCTGGGCGTGTGGGAAGGCGCGGAGGATGCGCTGGCCTTTTCCAGCGGCATGTCGGCGATCGCCACGCTGTTCCTGTCGATGGTCAAGCCGGGCGACACGATCGTCCATTCGGGCCCGCTCTATGCCGCGACCGAGACGCTGATCGCCCGTATCCTGGGTCGTTTCGGCGTGCACTGGCTCGACTTCCCGGCCGGTGCCACGCGCGAGGAGATCGATGCGGTGCTGGGCAAGGCCGCCAGCGGCAACGTCGCGCTGATCTATCTCGAATCGCCGGCCAACCCGACCAACGCGCTGGTCGATGTCGAAGCCGTCGCCGCCAGCCGCGACGCGATCTTCAAGGGACCGAACAAGCCGCCGATCGCGATCGACAACACGTTCCTCGGGCCCTTGTGGGCCCAGCCGCTCAAGCAGGGTGCCGACATCGTCGTCTATTCGCTGACCAAATATGCCGGCGGCCATTCGGACCTGGTGGCCGGCGGCGTGCTCGGCTCGAAGGAACACATCAACACGATCCGGCTGATGCGCAACACGATCGGCACCATCTGCGATCCCAACACCGCCTGGATGCTGCTCCGCAGCCTCGAAACGCTGGAACTGCGCATGTCGCGCGCCGGCGAGAATGCCGTGAAGGTCTGCGAGTTCCTGCGCGCGCACCCCAAGGTGGAGCATGTCGGCTATCTCGGTTTCCTCGAGGAGGGCTCGCGCCAGGCCGACATCTATCGGCGCCACTGCACCGGCGCGGGCTCGACCTTCTCGCTCTACCTCAAGGGCGGCGAGAAGGAGGCGTTCGCCTTTCTCGACAGCCTCAAGATCGCCAAGCTCGCCGTGTCGCTGGGCGGCACCGAGACGCTGGCCAGCCACCCGGCCGGCATGACTCACCTCTCGGTGCCCGACGCGCGCAAGCAGGCGCTGGGCATCACCGACAATCTCGTCCGCATCTCGATCGGCGTCGAGGATGCCGACGATCTGATCGCCGATTTCGAGGAGGCGCTCAAAGCCGTCTGAGCCGATTGAGATCGAGGGCCGGCGGGTATATCCTGCCGGCCCGAGGGGGAACTCGGCCATGATCGGACTTTCGCGCTTCCTGGTTCTGCTTGCGGCACCGCTGCTCGCGCTGCCCGCCACGGCACAGACGGGCGACATGGCCGGCATGCATGGCAGGCACGACTTCCCGCAGACTCTCGCCGATTGGGCGCATGGCGCACAGCTCCTCCCGGATCTCGGCGATTTCCACCGCGATGCCGGGACAAAGGTGCCCGCCGCCCAGGCCTATTTCGACCAGGGCATGCGCCTGCTCTGGGCGTTCAACCATGACGAGGCGGCGCGCAGCTTCGCCCGGGCGGCCGAGGCCGATCCCCGGTGCGGCATCTGCCACTGGGGCGTCGCGCTCGCCCTCGGCCCCAATTACAACATGCCGATGATGGCCGAGGCGCGGGCCCGCGTCGCCTGGGACGCGCTCAAGAAGGCCGAGGCGCTGGCGCCTGGCGCCACGCCGGCGAACCGCGCGCTGATCCTGGCGCTGGCCAGGCGCTATACCGGTCCGCAGCCGGTCGACCCGAGCAACAGCGCGCCGCTGCTCGCCGCCTATGGCGATGCGATGCGGGGCGCCGCCAAGGCCTTCCCCCAGGACGACGACATATTGACGATGTTCGCCGAGGCGCAGATGAACCGAACGCCGTGGAAGCTGTGGAATGCCGACGGCACCCCGGCCAGGGACACGCCCGAGATCGTCGCCACGCTGGAGACGGTGCTGAAGCGCAACCCGCAGCATCCCGGCGCCAACCATTACTATATCCACGCCGTCGAAGCCTCGACCACGCCGGACCGCGCCGTCGCCGCCGCCGAGCGGGTCGGCCCGATGATGCCGGGCGCGGGCCATCTCGTGCACATGCCCTCGCACATCTTCCAGCGGGTCGGCCGCTACGAGGAATCGGCGGTGGCCAATCGCGATGCCGATGCCGCCGACAAGGCCTATTACGCCAGGACCGCGGCGATCGACTATTATCCGATGTACTCGGCGCACAACCTCCAGTTCCTCGCCGCCTCGACGGCGATGGAGGGGCGCGCCGCCGAGACGATCAAGGCGCTGCGCGACGTGCGGCTGGTGTTCACCGACGACCAGGCGGCCGCCATGCCGGGCATGGATTGGGGAATCGGCTATCTCTATCAGGCGCTGGTCCGCTTCGGCCGCTGGGACGAGATGCTGGCCGAGCCCCGGCCCGACGCACGGCTGCTCGACCTGACCGTCAACTGGCTGTCGGCACGCACCATCGCGCTCGCCGCCAAGGGCAGGATCGCCGAGGCCGAGGCCGAGCTGGCCGGCCTCAAGGCCAGGATCGCCGGCGCACCCGCCGAGGCGCTGGCCGGCATGAACCTGGCCGCGCCGCTCTTCCGCATCGCCGCGCTGCGCGCCGAGGCTCGGATCGCACTCGCCCGGAAGGACGGGCCCCGCGCCGTCGCGCTGCTGCGCGAAGCAGTCACCGTCGAGGACGGGCTGTCGTACAACGAGCCTTCGGACGAGTTCTTCCCGACTCGCCACCTGCTCGGCGCCGCGCTGCTCGGCGCCGGCAAGGCGGCGGAAGCCGAGGCGGTGTTCCGCGAAGACCTGGATCCCCGGCGCAATCCGCGCAACGGCTGGGCGCTGCTCGGCCTCGCCCAGGCGCTGAAGGCCCAGGGCAAGGACGCGGGCGCGGCGGAGAAGGATTTCGCCGCCGCCTGGGTCCGGGCGGACGTGAAGCTAGCCGCGCCGGCCTTTTAGCGCCGCGGCCAGGAGATCGGCCATGAGGCGATGGTCCGCGAGCGAGGGGTGCCAGTTGCACCCGGTCATCGCGAGCGTGGGCAGCTGCACCGCCGTCGCACCAGTGGCCTCGGCCACCGCGGCAACATCGGCCTGGAAATCCCCGGCACCCATCAGCACCAGGCGCGCCTGGGGCTGGCGGCGGCGGAGCTCGTTGACGAAGTCGATGTAGCGGGCGCGATAGGCGGCCCGCAGCGCCGCCGCGTCGGCCCAGGCCTCGCCGGCGTGGAGCGGCGTCGAGAAGTCGTTGGTGCCGAGGTTGACCACGATCGCCCGGGGCTTCCAGCCCGGCTCGGGCGCGGCCGGCGCCGGATCGCCGGGCAGCGCGCGCGGATAGAGAAAGGGCAGGTTCTCGCCGGGGAAGCGGCCGGCATGGTTGCGGACGATGCCATAGCCCGAATAGGCGATCACCCGGTAATCGGCGCCCAATCGCCTGGCGACGATGGGCCCGAAGGCCTGGCTGGTATCGGTCGTGTCGTGCACCTGCTGCGCCGTGCAGGTGCGCGTCGCCGAAGTGTTGCCATAGCCCACGCTGTGCGAATCGCCGATGAACTCGATCCCGCCGGACCGGACCGGCGCGGGGAGCGGCGTGCCATGGGTGAAGAAGCCGAAAAAGCTGCTGCTGCCCGACTGGCTCTCGGTCAGCTTGTCGATGCGGATGGCGTGGACGCCGGGCTTCAGCCCCGCGATCCGCACCGTCGCGGGGCCGGGCGTCACCAGGGTCTGGAACGGCTTGCCGTCCACGCTCACCCGCAGGAAGTCGCCATGCGTCTCGACCCGGACGGTGACGTCGGTGCCGCGAAAGCGCGCCTCGACATAGGTGCCCGGCCAGCCGAACCGCACCTCGCCGCCCTGGACGATCGCGCGGCCGCCGACATGGACGGCCAGTCGCCTGCCCTCGGGCGGGGGCGCGGCGGAGAGGACAAGCGGCGCGAGCAGCGCAAGGGCAAAGGGCTTCATCGCGCCACCCTAGCCCGTTCCGCCGGCGCGCGAAATCGCGGCATCGGATCGGCCGGCGGCAGGCATCGGCTCCGATCCGGGTTGGAGGCGCGGCGCGGCTCTGCTCTAACGAAGCGCATGACCGCGCCCCTTCGCACCGGCCTCGCCGCGCTCGCCGCCCTGTCGCTCGCCACCGCGCCGCTCGCGGCCCAGACGTCCGGCGGATCCACCTATGACGCCGCCGATCCCATGATCGGCACCGGCGGCGAGGGGCACACCTTCCCGGGGGCGGTCGCGCCCTTCGGCATGATCCAGCTGAGCCCGGATACCGACACGACCTGCGAGATCCGCAAATGCTACGGCCACGCCGCCGGCTATCGCTACGAGGACCCGACGATCCAGGGCTTCTCGATGACGCATTTCTCGGGCGCCGGCCATTCGGACCTGGGCGACTTCCTGATCCAGCCGCTGGTGGGCGATGCGACTTCGCTCGAGCCCGGCGCCCAGCGCGCGCGCTTCGATCACGCGACCGAACAGGCGCGGCCCGGCTATTATGCCGTCACCCTGGCCGATAGCGGGGTACGTGCCGAGATGACCGCGGGCACCCGCGTCGGCGTGCAGCGCTACACCTTCCCCGCCGGCAAGGATGCCCGGCTGCTGCTCGATCTGCGCAGCTCGCTCTACAATTATCCGGGCAAGACGCTCTGGTCCTCGATCCGGGTCCGCGCGGACGGCACGATCACCGGCATGCGCGAGACGCGCGGCTGGGCGCCCGCCCGCAAGCTCTATTTCGCGATCCGCCCCTCCGCGCCGCTCACCCGCCATGCCTTCTCGAACACCGAGGAGAAGGTGGCGTATAACGGCTTTCAGGGCCCCGGCCGCGGCGCCGCGGACCCGGCCCAGCTCCAGGGGCGCGCGCTGGTCGCCCAGCTCGACTTCGGCGTGCTCGACAGGCCGCTCGAAGTGAAGGTCGCCATCTCCGCGGTCGACGAGGACGGCGCCATCGCCAATCTCGACAGCGAGCGCGGCGATTTCGACGCGATCCGCGCCGATACGGGCAGGGCCTGGGAAAGGGCGCTCGGCGCAGTCGAACTCGAAGGGCCCGCGCCGATGAAGCGCATGGTCGCCACTGCGCTGTATCACAGCCTGATCGCCCCCAGCGTCTTCTCCGACGCCGATGGCCGCTGGCGGGGCCCGGACGACCAGGTCCATGCCGCCACGGGCTTCACCTTCCACTCGACCTTCTCGCTATGGGATACCTTCCGGGCCGAACATCCGCTGCTGGTGCTGCTCCAGCCGGAAAGGCGGAACGCCGACTTCGTCCAATCGCTGGTCGCCAGCCAGCAGGTGAGTCCCTTCGGCATCCTGCCGGTCTGGCAGTTCCATGGCCGCGAGACCTGGACGATGATCGGCTATCACGCCGTGCCGGTGATCGCCGATGCCTATCTCAAGGGCATTCGCGGCTTCGACGCACAAGCCGCGCTCGATGCGATGGTGAAGAGCGCGACCTACGGCCCCTATGGCGGTTTGGACCAGTATATGAAGCTCGGCTATGTGCCGATCGACCGGGAGCCGGAAGCGGCGTCGAAGACCGTCGAATATGCCTATGACGACTGGACCATCGCGCGCATGGCCGGGGCGATGGGCAAGGCGGACGTCGCCGCCGCCTTCGGGAAGCGGGCCGGCAACTGGCGCAACAGCTTCGATGCGAAGACCGGCTTCCTGCGCGCCCGCAAGGCCGATGGCAGCTATCGCACGCCCTTCGATCCCACCGCGATCAATTATGGATCGGACTATACCGAGGGCAATGCCTGGCAATATTCCTGGTTCGTGCCGCAGGACCAGGCCGGCATGTTCGCGCTGCTCGGCGGCGACGCGGCGGCAGTGAACAAGCTCGACGCGATGTTCGATTTCGACAATTCGAAGCTCGACTACAGCCATGCCGAGGACATTGCCGGCCTGATCGGCCAGTACATCCATGGCAACGAGCCGAGCCACCATGTCGCCTATCTCTACGCCTATGCCGGCCAGCCTTGGCGCACCCAGGAGCGGCTGAAGCAGATCGTCGAGAGCCAGTACAAGCCGACGCCGGACGGGCTTTCGGGCAATGACGATCTGGGCCAGATGTCCGCTTGGCTGGTCTTCACCGCGCTCGGCTTCTATCCGGTCGCGCCCGGCTCGAACGAATATGTGATCGGCCGGCCCTTCCTGGACCGCGCGACGCTCAACCTGCCGAACGGCAAGCGCTTCACCGTGATCGCCGACGGCCTGTCGGAGGCGAACCCCTATGTCGGCAAGGTCACGCTGAACGGCAGGCCGCTGGCGCGGGGATATCTGCGGCACGAGGAGATCGTCGCCGGCGGCGAGCTGCGCTTCGCGATGCGCGCCACGCCGAACAAGGGCTGGGCTACGGCCAGGGCGGCGCGCCCCTATTCGATGAGCACGGCGCGCTAGGTCGGCAACTCCGAGCAAGGCCTTGGAACCAGGCCCGCCATCCCTGCGAAGAGGACGAGGACGGGCGAGGGAATACGAGTCCGCAACCTATGGCGTCCCGATCGTCTCGCGCAGGAACCCGCCGATTCGCCGCGCCCATTCGGCGTCGTGCAGATTGCTCACCTCGCCATGCGACAGCCCCGGTACCAGCCACAATGCCTTGCGGTTCGGCGCGGCCCGATGGAGCGCGCGGGTCTCCGCCGGCGGCGTGTAGCGATCTGCCGCGCCGCCAATCACGAAGACCGGTCCGGAATAGTCCCGGATCGCCGCGATCGGCGCGATCCGCCCGGGCCACACGCCATAACGTGGCAGCGCCTGGAAACTCAGCAGCGGCTCGGCCAGCGTCGCGCCCGCCGCCGTCAGCACCGCCGCCATCCGGTTGTAGATCGCATGACGAATGTCGGGGAACACTGCGACCAGCACCAGCGCATCGGCCGGGACCATGCCGTCGCGCCCGATCAGCGCCGCAGCGCCGCCCAGCGAGACGCCGATCACCGCCACCTTCGCGCCATGCTGCCTTGCCTTGAGCCAGCCGAACGCCGCGCGCGCGTCCAGCCCTTCGTCGAGCCCATAGCTATGATCGGTGATCGTCGACGCGCCATGCCCGCGCAGGTCGATCGCCAGCGCCGCATAGCCTTGCGCCACCAGCGCCTCGGCCATCGGCGCGGTCTGGTTCCGCGAGGCGCCGACGCCGTGGAGGAGCAGCACCGCCGGCGCATCGGGGCGTCGCCCGGGCCAATAGGTGCCGGCGAGCGAAACACCGTCCCGCGCCGCAAGCTGCACCTGCTCGGCCGGCGGCGGCACCGGCGCCACTGCCGAGGCATGCCCGGCGGCGATCTTCGATGCGAGGAACCAGCTTGCCGTCAGCACCAGGAACAGCAGCAGCGCCGCCGCCCCGATCGCCAGGCTGAAGCGCCGCCCGAGCATCTGCCCTAGCCGTCGCCGACCCGCTCGATATCCGCGCCCACCGCCGAAAGCTTCTCCTCCAGCCGCTCATAGCCGCGGTCGAGGTGATAGACGCGGTTGACCTGCGTCTCGCCCTCGGCCGCCAGGCCGGCGAGGATCAGGCTCATCGAGGCGCGGAGATCGGTCGCCATCACTTGCGCGCCGACCAGCCTGGTCGGCCCGTGCACCACCGCGGTGCGCCCACGCACATCGATATGGGCGCCCATCCGCGCCAGCTCGGGCACGTGCATGTAGCGGTTCTCGAAGATCGTCTCGGTGAAGACGCTGGCGCCCTCGGCCATGCATTGCATCGCCATGAACTGCGCCTGCATGTCGGTCGCGAAGCCCGGGAAGGGCGCGGTCGACAGCGTCAGCGGCTTGAGCGGGCCGTTGGCTGCCACGCGGATCCCGCCCCTGGTCTCCTCGACCGTCACTCCGGCCTGGACCAGCGCGTCGAGAGTCGCGCGCATGTCGTTCGCCGCCGCGCCGACCAGTTCGACGTCGCCGCCGGTGATCGCCGCCGCGCAGGCATAGCTGCCCGCCTCGATCCGGTCGGGCATCACCGCATAGGTCGCGCCGTGCAGGCGGTCCCTGCCTTCGATCTCCAGCCGTTCGGTGCCGATGCCCTGGATATGCGCGCCCATCGCGACGAGCAGGTTGCACAGGTCGACGATCTCGGGTTCGCGCGCGGCATTGTCGAAAACAGTGGTGCCCTTGGCGGTGACCGCCGCCATCAGCGCGTTCTCGGTCGCGCCGACCGAGACCACCGGGAAGCTGTAGCGCCCGCCACGCAGCCGACCGCCGGGCGCCGTCGCCTTCACATAGCCCGCGGCGATCTCGATCTCGGCGCCCATCGCCTCGAGCGCCTTCAGGTGCAGGTCGATCGGGCGGTTGCCGATCGCGCAGCCGCCAGGCAGCGACACCGTCGCCTCGCCCGCGCGGCCGAGCAGCGGGCCGAGCACCAGGATCGAGGCGCGCATCTTGCGGACGATGTCATACGGCGCCACGGTCGAGGTGAGCTTGCCGGCCCGCACCGTCATCACCCGGCCGAAATCGCTGGGCCGCGTGCCTTCGATCGCGGTCGAGGCACCGAGCTCGTTGAGCAGATGGCCGAAGCTGTCCACGTCCGCCAGGCGCGGCAGGTTCCGCAAGGTCAGCGGCTCGTCGGTGAGCAGCGCGCAGGGCATCAGCGTGAGCGCCGCGTTCTTGGCGCCGGAGACGGGAATCTTGCCGGAAAGGCGTTTGCCGCCGCGAATGAGAATACGGTCCATGCCGGGCTTCTAATCTTTGTCCCGCCACGCGCAAGGGCAGGCGTTTTTCGCACCCTTGATCGATTTTAATGCATTGATTCAGTTGCACTGCTTTGCATTGCGCGTGGGGAGAAGCCATCGCGTGTCCGGCAGTTGTTTCGCGGAGAGGCTGAGCGAGCTGATCGACTTATCAGAGGTCGAGCGGAAAGCGCTCGAAAGATTGGAAGAACGCCAGCGCCACTTGCGCCGCGGGGCGGTGCTCCAGCGCGAGAATGAGGGCGGCAACGAACTCTATATCCTGCGCAAGGGCCTGATGATGAGCTATGTGCTGCTCGACGATGGCAGCCGCCAGATCCTGCGCTTCCTCTTTCCGGGCGACATGCTGGGGATTTCCAGCGCAGTCTATCGGGAAGCGCCCGAGACCCTGGCCGCGCTGTCCGACTGCGTGGTCTGCCCGTTCGATCGCGGCGTGCTGTCGGATCTGATGCTCGATCATCCGCGCCTCGCCGCGATGGTGCTGGTCTATTCGCAGATCGAACGCGTCGCATTGACCGACCGGCTGGCCGCACTTGGCCGCACCAGCGCCAAGGCCCGGGTCGCGGCGCTGCTGCTCGAGTTGCGCAATCGCCTGCGCGCCACCGACAAGAGCCTCGCCAATGTCTTCCCGCTGGGGCTGACGCAGGAGGAAGTGGGCGACGCGACCGGCCTCACCGCCGTGCATGTCAACCGCATGCTGCGCCAACTCGAGGAGGAAGGGATGATCGCCCGGGAGGGCGGCCGCGTCACGCTGCTCGACGAGCGCGCGCTTGCCCGCGCGGCCAATTATGTCAACCGCTACGAGGGGCTCGACCTGGGCTGGCTGCCCCGGGCGCGCTGAGCTTCGCCGGGAACGCGAGGGGCCGGACGTCTGCGATGACAAGTCGCGCCGTCCGGCCCCCGTTCCCGCCCGAAACCCCCCGGTTCCCAGGAACGGAAGATCTCATAGCCCGGGCCGGGGCCGCTGTGTTTCCCGGAAAAATGCCTACACGGGTCGATACGGAGGCAGGCGCGAAACGATCGCCCTACGCCTTTTCCAGCGTGCATTGCAGGGGGTGCTGGTTCTGGCGGGCGAAGTCGATCACCTGCGCCACCTTGGTCTCGGCGACTTCGTAGCTGAACACGCCGCATACGCCCACGCCGCGCTGATGGACGTGGAGCATCACGCGCGTCGCCTCTTCCATGTTCATCCGGAAGAAGCGCTGCAGGACGAGCACGACGAACTCCATCGGCGTATAGTCGTCGTTGAGCATCAGCACGCGATAGGGCGTGGGCTTCTTCGTCCGGGTGCGCGTGCGCGTGGCAATGCCGACCGAGGGGTCGTTGCCCCGGTCGTCGTCATTGCCGTCCTCGGCCATGCGCCATGGCATGCTGATGTCGAATTTCACGGGATCTGTCACGCCGCCGAAAATATGGGCTCGCGCTCCCAAGGGCAAGGCCGCCGGCCACGCGTGCCCCCGACGAGACACCGGAAAGGAAAAGGGCGGCCGCCCCCGGGGGACGACCGCCCTGATCTCGTCTTCCGGCAAGCCGGAAGCGCCGGCTTACGCGGCGGTCTTCACCTTCTCGGCGGCGACGGCAACGCGGTTCGACAGCGGCTGCGCGGCATCGCTGGCGAGCTTGATCAGCGCCTCGGTGTTCTTCGACGCCTCGGCGACGTACGAGTCGAACGCGCCGCGGAAATAGTCGCTCTGCAGCTTGAAGAACTCGGTCGGCGACTTGACGGCGGCAAGGTTCTTCAGCGCGGCGGTCGCGCTCTCGAACGACTTGCGGCCATATTCGGCGGCGTCCTGGCCCAGGCCCTCGAAGCCCTTGGCGGCGATGCGGCCCGACTCGACCAGCGCCTCGACATTGCCCTTGGCGAAGTCATTGGCTTCCTCGACCAGCTTGGTCGACTTCTCGACGGCGGCCTTGGTGCGGTCGTTCCACTCGGCGAACAGAGCCTGGGCCTTGTCGGTGGCGTTCTCGATGGTGGTCATCTTCCAGCTTCCCTTCACTTCCGGCGCGGCGACCGTCTCCTCGACGGCTTCGACGACGGTGATTGCGGTTTCCGCGGCAACCTCGGCGATCTGCTCGACGGGGGTCTCGGCCACGGCTTGGACGGTTTCGGTTTCGGTCACTTCCTGCGGTGCTGCCTCAAGGACCGGGACCGGCTCGGCGACGACGGGAGCCTCGACGATCGTCTCGGCGGCCTTCACCGGCTCGGGCTTCTCAGCCTTGGGCGCAGCAACTTTCGGCGCGGGCTTGGCGCGCGCCGCAGGCTTCGGAGCGACGGGCTTGGGCGCGCCGGTCTTCGGTCCTTTGGTGGCCATGATGTGCCTTCCCCATAAAGCTATTGCTGCGATGCAGCATGTAGCTCTTCTTGCACTGCAATGCAAGTGACTTTTGTGCACTGCACAAAAATAGATAAAAGCCTGGGATAGCGCGGGAAATCAGCGCATCCGGACATAGCTTCCCGGCGCATCCTCCAAGGGCTTGAGCTTGCCCTTGCCCGGAATCCGCGCGCCCTTGGCCGGAACCCTGGCGGCATCGAGCGCGTCGAGCCAGCCGATCCAGTCGGGCCACCAACTCCCCTTGGTCTCTTTTGCTCCCGCGAAAAATTCGGCGAGCGATTCGACCTTCTCCGAATTGGTCCAATATTGATATTTCTGCGCGGAGGGCGGGTTCACCACGCCGGCGATGTGCCCCGATCCGGCGAGCACGAACTTGAGCGGCCCCCTGAAATACTGCGTGATCTTCCAGACGCTCTGCGCCGGAGCGATGTGATCCTCGCGCCCGGCCTGGACATAGGTGGGAGTCGCCACCTTCGCGAGATCGAGCGGCGTGCCGCCGATCGCCAGCGCGCCGGGCTGGACCAGCTTGTTGTCGCGGTAGAGGTCGGTCAGATAGCTCATGTGCCAGCGCGCGGGCAGGTTGGTGACGTCCGAATTCCAGTGGAGCAGGTCGAACGGGGCATAGTCCTTGCCCATCAGATAGTTGTTGGTGACGTAGTTCCAGATCAGGTCGCGCCCGCGCAGCAGGTTGAACGTCGCCGCCATGTAGCGCCCGTCGAGGAATCCCTCGCCGCCCAGGCTGCGAATCATCGCCAGCTGGTCGTCGTCGACGAACATGCCCAGTTCGCCGGCCTCGGAGAAATCGACCTGCGCGGTGAAGAAGGTCGCGCTCCGCACCTTCTCGGCCTGCCCCCTTGCGTGCAGCACCGCCAGCGTCGCGGCGAGCGTGGTGCCGGCAACGCAATAGCCGATCGCGTGCACGGCCTCCACGCCGAGCAGATCGCGCACCGTGTCGATCGCGTCGATCTGCCCGCCCTCGACGAAATCGTCCCAGACTATGTCCTTCATCGTGGCGTCGGCGGACTTCCACGAGACGACGAACACGGTGAGCCCCTGCTCCACCGCCCAGCGGATGAAGCTCTTCTCGGGATTGAGGTCGAGGATGTAGAAGCGGTTGATCCAGGGCGGGAAGATCAGCAGCGGCGTCGCATAGACCTGTTTCGCGCCTTCCGCCGGGGCATATTGGATCAGCTCGTAGAGCGGCGTGCGCTTCACCACCTTGCCCGGCGTCATCGCCAGGTTGCGGCCCAGCTCATAGGCGCCCTCGGCGGTCTGGGTCATCTGCCCCTTGGCCAGGTCGCCCAGCATGTTGGACAGCCCCTTGAGCAGGCTCTCGCCCTTGGTCTCGACGATCTTCTCGAGCACTTCGGGGTTGGTCGCGGGGAAGTTGGTCGGGCTCATCGCGTCGAGGAAGCCCCTGGTCGCGAAGCGCACCTGGTCCTTCTGCCTGGGGTCCATCCCCTCCAGCCCGTCGACGCCGCGCAGCATATGGTCGGCGATCACCAGATAGCTCTGGCGGAGAAAGTCGAACACCGGCTCCTCGCGCCATTGCGGCGCCTTGAAGCGCTTGTCGCGCGCCTGCTCGGGCGTCTCCTCGAAAGGCTGGGCGTTCTGCGGATCGAGGAAACGCTGCCAGAGCTTCATCGTGTCCGACCAGAAATCAGTGGTCGCCTTCACGGCCGCGGCGGGATCGAGCAGCGTACCGAAGGGCGGCGCGGCGGGCATGTGCTCCATCATGTCGAGGCCGTGCTCGAGCATCATCTGCTGCGCGCGGCCGAGCACCCAGGTCCAGTGCTGCAGGTCCTCGAGATCGGGAATCGGCGGTGTGGTCGTTTCGGCCATGCTCATCCTCTTCAAGCGCCGCTTTAGCGCACCACAGGCAACTCGTCATTCCCGCAGGCGCGAACATGGCGTAGGACATGTGCACGGCACAAGTTCGTGCCGCGCTCCAATCCCTGAGAGACGAGGAAATGTCCGAAGAATTCTACCGCATGAAGCGCCTGCCCCCCTATGTCATCGCCGAAGTCAATGCGATGCGGGCAGCGGCGCGTGCGGCAGGGGAGGACATCATCGATCTCGGCATGGGCAATCCCGACCTGCCGCCGCCCCAGCACGTGATCGACAAGCTGGTCGAAGTCGCCCGCAAGCCCGATGCCCATGGCTATTCCCAGTCCAAGGGCATTCCCGGCCTGCGCCGCGCCCAGGCCAATTATTATGCCCGCCGCTTCGGCGTCGACATCGATCCCGAGACCGAAGTCGTCGTGACCATGGGCTCGAAGGAGGGCCTGGCCAGCCTCGCCACCGCGATCACCGCGCCGGGCGACGTGGTGCTGGCGCCCAACCCGAGCTACCCGATCCACACGTTCGGCTTCATCATCGCCGGCGCCACGATCCGCGCGGTGCCGACCACGCCGGACGAACATTATTTCGAAAGCCTCGAGCGGGCGATGGCCTTCACCGTGCCGCGCCCCTCGATCCTGGTGGTCAACTATCCGTCGAACCCGACCGCCGAGACGGTGGACCTCGCCTTCTACGAGCGGCTCGTCGCCTGGGCGCGCGAGAACAAGGTGTGGATCCTCTCCGACCTCGCCTATTCGGAGCTGTATTTCGACGGCAAGCCGACCGTGTCGATCCTGCAGGTCAAGGGCGCCAAGGACGTGGCGATCGAGTTCACCTCGCTCTCCAAGACCTATTCGATGGCCGGCTGGCGCATGGGCTTCGCGGTGGGCAACAAGCAGCTGATCGCGGCGATGACGCGCGTGAAGTCGTACCTCGACTATGGCGCCTTCACGCCGATCCAGGCCGCCGCCTGCGCCGCGCTCAACGGCCCGCAGGACATCGTCGAGGCCAATCGCCAACTCTATCACAAGCGCCGCGACGTGCTGGTCGAGAGCTTCGGCCGCGCGGGCTGGGAAATCCCCTCCCCGCCCGCGAGCATGTTCGCCTGGGCGCCGCTGCCGCCGGCACTGGCGCATCTGGGCAGCCTGGAATTCTCCAAGCAGCTGCTCACCCATGCCAAGGTCGCGGTCGCGCCGGGCGTCGGCTATGGCGAGAATGGCGAGGGCTATGTGCGCATCGCAATGGTCGAGAACGAACAGCGCCTGCGCCAGGCCGCGCGCAACGTGAAGCAGTATCTCAAGTCGATGGGCGTCAACACCGCGGCGAAGGCAGGCTGAGCCCGGGCCGGTGCTGCACGTCGATCCGCTCTATTCGCTTGCCGGCGTGCTCGTCGGCCTGCTCGTCGGGCTGACCGGCGTCGGCGGCGGATCGCTGATGACGCCCTTGCTGGTGCTCGTCTTCGGCTTCCACCCGGCCACCGCCGTCGGCACCGACCTGCTTTATGCCTCGGGCACCAAGGCGGTGGGCACCGTCGTCCATGGCTGGCGCGGATCGGTCGACTGGCGGGTGGTGCGGCGGCTGGCGACCGGCAGCGTCCCGGCGACGATCACCACGCTGCTGTTCCTCAACGCCGCCCATCGCGGCGCCCAGGATACCGGGCATCTGATCTCGGCGATCCTCGGCGTCACCCTGATCCTCACTGCGATCGCGCTGTTCTTCCGCACCCGCATCGTGCGCGCGGCGGGACAGCGCTTCGCCAGGCTGGACGGGCGCATCATCGCCGGGCTCACCATAGTGCTGGGCGCGGTGCTGGGCGTGCTCGTCTCGCTCACTTCGGTGGGCGCGGGCGCGCTGGGGATGACGGCGCTGCTCGTCCTCTATCCCGGCGCGCCGGTGGCGCGGCTGGTCGGCTCGGACATCGCGCATGCGGTGCCGCTCACCTTCATCGCCGGCATCGGCCATTGGACGATGGGATCGGTGGACCCGGGCCTGCTCGTCGCGCTGCTGCTCGGCTCGATCCCCGGCATCGTGATCGGCAGCCTGATCGCGACGCGCATCTCCGAGCGCGTGCTGGTGCCGATCCTGGCGACCGTGCTCGCTATCGTCGGCCTGAGGCTGCTGAGCTAGGCGTCCTCGCCCGCGCGGGAACGGCGAAGCGGGAGTTGACGCGCCCCTTTCCTCGCGCCACCTCGCCGCGATGCGTCCCGGCTTCCAATTCTCCACCCGCTTCCGCGTCCGCTATTCCGAGATCGACGGACAGAAGATCGTCTTCAACTCGCGCTATCTCGAATATGCCGACGTCACGCTCGGCGAGTTCTGGCGCTGGGCCGATCTGGGCGATATCGGCCCCGACTGGCTCGATGCCGAGTTCAACGTCGTCCGCGCCGCCATCGACTACAAGAAGCCGTTCGTGTTCGACGACATGGTCGAGGGCTTCGCCCGGGTCGAGCGAGTCGGCACGTCGAGCATGACGATGCGCATCGAACTCTGCCACGCCGATACCGGCGAACTCCATACCGAGGTCGAGATGGTCAGCGTCCATGTCGACCTGGCGACGCGCAAGTCCAAGCCGATCCCGGAGAATGTGCGCGTGCGGCTGGAGGGGCTGGGGGGCTAGGCCACGCGCCGCAGCAGGAACCAGACGATCTCGCGCCCCTGCGCAAAGCGATCGACCACCCTATCGAGCTCGGGCTGGATCGCCGCCAGCGAGGGCGCCCGGCAGTCCCCGTGCTGGCTGGGCAGCACTTCGCGTGGCCCCGGCGCGGCGGAAGGCTCGGGCGCTGGCGCAGTTTCCGGCTCGATCGCCACTTCCTCGGCCGCATTGGCGGTATCGGTCTGGTGGATGGACTTCAGCGCAGGGAAATAATCGCAGTTGAGCAGCGCCATATCGATGCCGCCCGGCGCCTCGCGCGTCAGCGCATAGCCGTAGCGCAGGCCATCGCCTTCCGGATCGTCCGACTGCACGAGATAGATGCCATGGCGCAACAGCTTGAAGCGGATGTTGAGCCGCCGGTCGGGCGCCGTCAGCCAATAGCCATCGCCTTCGCGGGCGAGCCGGATGAGCGGCAGCCGCTGGGCTCCGTCATAGGGACAATAGGTCGGCTGCACCTGGCGGTTCCGCCGCTTGCCCCGTTCGTCCGGCATGGGGAAGACATAGCCCGGTGTCACGCAATCCCTGCGGATGGCGGCGGGCATCTTCGCCGGGCCGGCAATCATGAACCGCTGATAGTCGCCATCGGCAAGGCCGGGCACGGTATCGCCTCGGGGGATGAAGGGTTGGTCCGAGCCCAGCGTGCATCCGGCCAGCAAGCCGGCGCACAACAGCCCTGTCGAACCAAGCCCGCGCAACGCCATCGCCTTGACCGATCCCGCCTCTATTGCGACACAATCATGCCGCAATTGGGCTTGGCCAGCAAGGCGCCCCTATTCCGCCGCCTTCACTTCGGCCGCTTCGTCCTCGTGCACCACATCCTCGGCCAGCGCCCAGAGCAAGTCCCCCTTGCCCAGCACGCGCCCGTCATGGCTCAACACCTGGACCTGGCGGATCGGGCGGCTGTCGCGCGCATCGACCAGCACCGGAAAGGCCGGCACGCCCGTCTCCCAGCGCTCGCCCCATTGCCGGAGCGAAATCATCACCGGCAGCAGCGCATAGCCCTTGTCGGTCAGGCGATATTCGATCTTGCGGCGATCGTCGGCACAGGGCTGGCGCTGCAATATGCCCTTGTCGACCAGCCGGGCCAGCCGGTTCGCCAGGATGTTGCGCGCAATGCCCAGCTCGGACTGGAATTCCTCGAAATGGTGCAGCCCGTTGAACGAGCCGCGCAGGATCAGGAACGACCAGCGTTCGCCCATCGCTTCCAGCGCCGCCGGCAGGCTGCAGTCATTCGCCAGCTGGCGCAGCGACTCTCGAATGGCACCACCCATAACTTGTCATCCTACCGTAAAAGCCGACGCTACGGAATGCCGTAACTTCTTGCGCCGCAGCAAAAGTTTCTCGTTGCAACTTACTTTGATGTCAATTAAAAACCGGGTTGCAGCCCAGGCTGCAGGTTCTGACCCCAGGAGGATTTCCCATGACCCGCTTCTTCGCCGCAGCGGCTGCGGCCACGCTGGCCCTCGTCCCCGCTGCCGGCATCGCGCAGGGTGCCCCGAACGGCTATTATTCCGCGACTCCGGTGAGCGCGCCTGCCAAGACCAGCCTCGTCACGCGCTCGACGCTGTGGAAGTGCGGCGCCGGCACCTGCACCGCCGCCAAGGCGAACGCGCGTGACGGCATCGTCTGCGAGCTCGTCGCCCGCGAAGTCGGCAAGCTTTCAGCCTTCCGCGCCAACGGCGCCGATTTCGATGCGGCCGCGCTCGAAAAGTGCAACGCCAAGGCGAATTGAGTCGATCGGAGCCGGCCGCTTCGCCGTCGAAGTGGCCGGCTCCGCACGAAAAGCGCCGCAAGACGCGCAAATTTATTGCAAAGCAACAGCACCGGGCCCCATCTTAGATCCCGTGCTGCGCCAATATGAACTTGTCGACCGGGTCCTGAGCTACGACCCCGATGCCGATGAAGCGATGCTCAACCGGGCATATGTCTTCTCGGTCAACGCGCACGGCACCCAGAAGCGCGCCAGCGGCGACCCCTATTTCAGCCACCCGATCGAAGTGGCCGGCATCCTCACCGACCTGCATCTCGACGACGAGACGATCGTCACCGCGATCCTGCACGATACGGTCGAGGACACGGTGGCCACGCCCGAGGACATCCAGCGCCTGTTCGGCGACAATGTCGCGCGCATGGTCGACGGCGTCACTAAGCTCTCCAAGATCGAGGCGCAGACCGAGAGCGAGCGCGCCGCCGAGAATCTCCGCAAGTTCCTGCTCGCCATGTCGGACGATGTCCGCGTGCTGCTCGTCAAGCTGGCCGACCGGCTGCACAACATGCGCACGCTCCACCACATCAAGAATCCCGACAAGCGCAAGCGCATCGCCCGCGAGACGATGGACATCTATGCCCCGCTCGCCGAGCGGATCGGCATGTACGAGTTCATGAAGGAGATGCAGACGCTCGCCTTTCGCGAGCTCGAGCCCGAAGCCTATGAATCGATCGAGAAGCGGCTCGACAGCCTGAAGATCGAAGGCGAGGACCGCATCGCCAAGATCGCCTCGGGCCTCAAGCTCCTCCTTTCGCGCGGCGGCATCGAGGCCGAGATCACCGGGCGCGAGAAGCATCCCTATTCGATCTGGAAGAAGATGTCCGAGCGCCACGTGTCGCTGGAGCAGCTCAGCGACATCATGGCCTTTCGCGCGATCGTCGACACCGAGGAGGAATGCTACCGCGCGCTCGGGGTGATCCACCGCCGCTGGCCGATGGTGCCGGGCCGGTTCAAGGACTATATCTCCACGCCGAAGCGCAACGGCTATCGCTCGCTCCATACCAGCATCATCCATGCCGGCGACACGCGCATCGAGATCCAGATTCGCACGCGCGACATGCACGCCCAGGCCGAATATGGCCTCGCCGCCCACTGGGCCTACAAGGCCAGCAACGTCCGGCCCGATACCCAGGTCAGCTGGATCAAGGACCTCATCGAGATCCTCGAACATGCCGAGAGCCCCGAGGAGCTGCTCGAGCATACCCGCATGGCGATGTATCAGGACCGGATCTTCGCCTTCACGCCCAAGGGCGAACTGATCCAGCTGCCCAAGCGCGCGACTCCGATCGACTTCGCCTATGCGGTCCATTCCAACCTGGGCGACCAGGCGGTGGGCGCCAAGATCAACGGCCGCGTCGTGCCACTGCGCACGGAGATCGAGCAGGGCGACCAGGTCCAGATCCTGCGTTCCAAGGCGCAGGAGCCCCAGGCCAACTGGCTCAACTTCGCGATCACCGGCAAGGCGCGCGCGGCGATCCGCCGCCATATCCGCCACAAGGAGCGCGAGGAGACGATCGCGCTCGGCCACAAGCTCTATGACGAGATCGTGCTGCGCCTGCCGACGCCGCCGGGCGACAGCGCGATCCCCGATGCGCTCAAGCGCCTCAAGCTGCAGGACGAGGCTTCGCTGATGGAAGCGATCGCCCGCCGCCAGTTCACCGATTTCCAGGTGATGGAAGCGCTGATGCCCGGCTCGACCGAAGGCGAGGACGAGCACGACCTGCCGCCCCAGCAGCACGCGATCGAGATCAAGGGCCTCACCCCGGGAGTCGCGTTCCACTTCTCGGTCGATTGCCGCCCGGTGCCGGGCGATCGCATCGTCGGCATCCGCCGGGCCGGCGAGCCGATCGAAGTGCACCGGATCGATTGCCCCAGCCTGGCCGACACCACCGAGGAAGACTGGGTCGATCTCACCTGGGGCAACAAGGCCGAGGGCGGCATCGCCCAGATCGAGATCACGCTGAAGAACGAGCCCGGCGCGCTGGGCGCGGTCGCCACGCTGATCGGCCAGCACAAGGCCAACATCCTCGGCCTGCGCATGGACAATCGCGACACCACTTTCCACACCAACACGATGGACCTGGAAGTGCGCAACGCCGCGCACCTGATGCGCCTGCTGGCGGCACTGCGCGCGGCGGACGCGGTGAGCTCGGCGGAACGGGCCTAACCAGGCCGGGCTCGGATTGGCCCGCCGCGACGCGGGCCCGTTCAGGCCCGCCCGTGGATGAATTCGTCCAGATCGCTCGGGCACACGATGGGGTCGCGCAAACGCGGATCGCGGCACGCGGCGAGGAATTCGGCATGGTCCGGATGGCCGGGCAGGAAAACCGCCGTTTCGGCATATTGGTCGGGGCTGAAGGTCCCCCAATTGGTGATGCGGCCGAAATAGACATGGCTTGCACCGATCCGGTGCGCCAGGTCCACGGCATCGCCCATCTCGCGGAAATTCTCGGTCTGGTCGACCCGATCGGCAGGCCCCGCCATAAGCCACCATTTCGCTGCCAACTTCGTTTCGTATCCGTCCCGCGCCCGGCTAGACTGCCGATGAGCGGCGGGGGCCGGTTTCACATGCGCATGACACCCGGACCCCGATGAATCGCGCACGCCCTTCCGCTCGCCCATCCGGACCGGCGCTCGCCGCGAGCGTCCGGCGACAGCGAGAGGAAGATCATGGCCACGCCTCCATCTCCACCCCCACCCCCCTTGCCGCCCCAGCAGCCCGTCGGCCATTCCGGCCTCTATCCGGATGCCGATACCGCATGGAGCGTCTCGAACGGCCAGGTGATGGTCGCGCAGGTCGCGTCCGGCGTCGCGGGAACCCCGCAGCCCTTCGTCTTCAAGGGCGTGCGCTACCAGCCGACGCCGCTCGACATCAATGGCGGCGCCGCCGGATCGCCGATGGGCGACTTCTATTATATCGGCATGCAGAACCCCGGCACCGATGCCACGACCATGATCATGTACCAGCCGATCTGGGACCGCGACGTCGGGCCGAACGGCCTGATCCGCAAGCTCGGCGCCAACAATATCGGCGTCTATGGCAGCTTCAACATGCCGCCCTTCACGCTGTCGGCCCCGGGCAACGCCATGCCCGTGGTGCCTTCGGCCGGCAACGCCACGATCGACTGGACCGCGCTCGGCCCGATCCGCTACGTCCCGGCCAACGGCCAGGAATATCCGACCTACATGCCCGCGGGAGCGAGCGACAAGCAGGCGCCGCCCTATTGGTATCATTATTGCCACGACGTCTTTCTCGACATGTGCTGGAACGGCGGAGTCGATCCGATCTACGTGTTCCTGTCGGTCGGCGTGTCGACGGCTGCCTTCTATTCGACGAACCCGGCGCCGGCGTCGGGCTCTCAATATACCCAGGTCCAGCAATATTATCTCGATACGGCGACCTGGCTCGGCCAGAGCTATGGCCATCACCCCGCTCTGGCCGGCTTCTACGTCACCAACGAGACGAACCAGCCCACCGCGAGCGGCACCTATGAGTATCGCGAATATTGGGATTTCCTGAACGCGGTGGGCGCGGCGCTGAAGCAGGGCGCGCCGAACAAGCTCACCCTGGCCGCGATGCAGGACGACACTGCCACGCTGACGACGCAGCTGGTCCAATATGTCTCGCCGCCCGTTCCCGGCGGCTCCGCACCGGCCACCGAGCCGCTCTATGTCGACAGCAAGGGCAACATCACCACGACCGCCACCGGCAACAATCCCGCCTACGCCACCGATGTCTATGGCCTGGATCTATGGGGCTGGAACCTCTACGCGGCACCCACCACGCTCACGCCGATCATCGCCTATCTGAGCGGGCGCAAGGCCGCCGGCCTGCCGATGGCGCCGGTGGTGCTGAGCGAGATCGGCATTCCCCAGGCGATGCGCTTCACCCAGGTCGCGAATACCGGCTTCGGTACGCTGGGCGGCAACGATCCCTATGTGGCGAATCCCAACGGCGAACTGGCGACCTGGGACTCGACCACCGGCGCGGCGGTCCTCTCGCCCTATATATCCGGCACGGTGCTGGGCCAGGAAAGCCTGGCGGTCGTCACCACCACCAGCACGGCGCGGACGTCGACGACCTTCTTCACCGAGAACCCCACCTACAATGCCGGCGGGCTGGTCGCGTACGATAGCGACACGGGGAACTACTGGCTCTTCCAGGGCGTGCCCCAGAATCCCGCCAGCCCCGGCCTGCCGCCGCCCAGCTGGATGCAGCTGGACGCCACGATCTACGGGGCGCTGCTCGAAGCGCTGCGGACCCCCAAGCATCCCCCGGCCGCGGCCGGCCCAGCAGTCGCGCTCTACGCCTATCTCCAGGCAGCCGCCGGCTTCCAGGTGGGCAACGACTCGGTCGCTCCCGCCAACCAGCTCCTCCAGGGCGTCCAGGTCTTCGAATTCTCCGACGAATGGTACAAATGGATGGACCCGACGGTCACGGACCCGACGACGATCCAGACGGCGGCCGGCGTGCACGATTTCCGCGACGCCCCCATTGCGCCCTGGGGGCCGGCGAATGCGCAATTCTACACCTGCTGGGAAGAGGAATGGTTCGGCCTCTGCTCGGTCCTGCCCGTCGGCCGGAACTCCACCGATCCGGCGATCGCCGGCGACGGCTGGCTCACCGGCGGCGTCGCCGACAAGCTCACGCCGCGCGCCAGCTACATGGTGGTGCAGCAGTTCTTTGCCCAATAGCCCGGCCTGGATGAAAAAGGGGGGCGAGCACGGGCTTGGGAACCGTGCTCGCCCCCAGCCCGCTCCGACCAAGGAAAGCGGGCCTTTCCCGAGGGGGGAAGCTATCGTGCGGCCCGGGTGGCCTGGTCCATCAGCGCCCGGGCGGTCTTGATCCCGTCCGCCTCGCTGGTCTTGCCCTGCTGGATCTCGTCGGCGATCTCGAGCACGCGGCCGGCGATCACCGTGCCGTGATCGGCTTCCTCGGTGATGCGGATGCCGCCCTTGGCCGTGGCGATCCGATCCCATTCGGCCCGGATCGCGGCCCAATAACCCTTGGTCGCCGCCCAATAATCGTCCGCCGCCTTCACGTCGAAGCCCGCGAATTTCGTATAGCTGTTGAGGACATATTCCTGGACGACCGGCACTGTCTTGCCGTCCATCTTCAGATTGTCCTGCCAGTGGATCCAGCCGGCCGGCGCAATGGCGTGGCGGTTGACGCCCAGATAGCGGTCATAGACGGGCCCGCGCACTGCGTCGCGCCGGGCGAGCGGTCGCCAGCTGCGGTTCGATTCCCAGCGGCGCACGCCGCCGACCTCGCTCCACGTGCCCCAGCCGCCATAGCGCGGGGAATCGTCGACCTGATAGACGGTCTGCGACCAGGCGCCCTTGCGTTCGGCGGCAGGCACCTCGGCCCAGGTCCAGGCATCGCGGTCCGAATAGACCAGCACCCTGGCGGGCTCATATTGCCAGTCCTGGCGCCAATGCTTGATCACCATCTTCTTGCCGTCGCCCGTGTCGACGACGAGCAGGTGCTGGAGCCGGATCGCCGTGCCCTTGTCCTCGATCACCCGGACGACCTCGTCGCCGCCCGAGACCTTGGCCGGGATCGGGGCGTAGTCGGCGCGCCAGGAAGTGCTCTCCTGCATGTCGAACTTCACCTTGTAGGTCCCCGCCATGGCGAGGATGTCGGCACGGTCGGCCTCGAAGGCGGACCGGGCGGCCGGGGCGGGCGCCGCCTGGGCGAGCACCGGCACCGGCACCAGCAGGAACAGGGCGATCGGAAGAAGCTGCTTCATGTCTTGGTCCTCAGAAGCGGTTAGAAACGATAGCTGATCGACACCGAGCCGTTGCGGCCCGGCTGGGTATAGGCGTCACGCACCGTGGAGCTGGCGGCCAGGCCGCGAATGTCCTGCCACAGCCAGTATTTGCGGTCGGTCAGGTTGAACACGCCGCCGCGCACCGTCACGCCCTCGGCCACGCGCACATAGGCAGTGATGTCGAAGGTGACGAAATCGCTGCCGGTGAAGCAGTTCGGCACCCCGCCGGCCGTGGCCGCATAGCAGCCCGATCCGCGCGTCCGGGCGATTTCCTTCTGCCCGCCATAGGTGGCCATCAGCCGGCCGCCGAAGCGCCGGTCGGCCGCGTCATAGCCGATGCCGGCCACTGCCTTGAGCGGATCGACCGACTGGAGCGGCAGCCTGGCGCCGTTGGTGCCGATCGTGTCGCCATGGGCATAGGAGACCGCCAGCGTGGCGCTCAGCCCCCGCGCCGGCCGCACCTCGGCCCGCGCCTCGATGCCGCGAATCTTCACTCCGCCCAGGTTCCGCCACTGGTAGATCCAGGGATTGGCTGGCGACGGGAAGGGCCGGCCGGTGGTCTCCACCTGGTCGATGAAGTCGTGATAGCGGGCATAGAAGCCGGTCAGGTCGAACGAGACCAGCGTGTTGAAATAGCGGAAGCCGCCCTCGAAGCTCTCGCTGTTCTCCGGCTTCAGATTCGGGTTGGCGATGCTGGTATAGCCGACCGGCGGGTTGGCGAAGAAATTGTTCACCTGGCTCGGCTCGGGCGCCTTGAAGCCCTGCGCGTAATTGGCGAACAGCCGCACGCCGTCGGACAGCTTGATCACCGCGCCGACCTTGGGCGAGACGCGCGAGCCGTCCTGCCCCGAGGCTGCGAAGGTCGGCAGCAGCGGATCCTTCTCCGGCGTCAGCCTGTACGCGTCGAAGCGGAGTGCCGGATAGAGCGTGACCGGCCCGAACGAGACTTCCGCCGCGGCGACCAGGCCGGCCAGCATGTAATCGGTCACGGGGAAGGCGCGGGTCGGGAAGGTCTCGCCTGCCGGCGGCACCACGCCGTCGCGCAGGCCCTTCTGGTTGGTCCAGCTGATGTCGCCCGCCAGCGTCAGCTTGGCGCGCAGCCCGTCGTCCGCGCCGAAGCCCAGGCGCACTTCGCCCGATGCGCCGTAGACGCGGTTCTCGAAGGTGTTGAGCCGTTCGCGATCGGCGACGGGGCTGCGGTCCTCGTCGGTGAACTGGCGATCCTTGCTGTTCTGCCAATAGCCGCTCAGCCGGGCGAATTCGAGCATGCCTTCGCCGTGCCAGGTCCAGTCGCCGGCGATGCGGCCGCGCCGGCTGGTGTCGCGCGCCTGCAACAGGTCGATCGTGGTGCCGGTGGCGGGAAGCGGCGTCAGGCCGGTCAGCACATTAGTGAAGAGACGGCTGCCGACATATTCGCCGGTAATCCGGAAGCGGCTGTGCGCGTCGGGCTCGTAGACCAGCCGGCCCAACGCGGCGTTCGAATGGCCGTTCTGCGGATTGGGCTCGGTGCGGGCCGTGCCGATGCCGCCGGTCGTGCCCTTGTTGTCGAGTTCATGATAGTCGCGGCGGGTATAGGCGACCATCGCCGAGAGATCGCCGAAGCGGCCGGCAACCACGCCGGTCTCGGAGAATTCATTGTCCGCCGAGCTATATGCGGCGCGCGCCAGCCCGCCGACCTTCTTCCCGCCCTGCAGGAAATCCGAAGGGTCGCTGGTGGTGAAGCTGACGGCGCCGGCCAGGCCGTCGCTGCCGTACAGCGCCGAGGCCGGGCCGCGCAGGATCTCCACCGACTTGACCAGGCCGAGATCGACATAGTCGCCGCGCCCGGTCGATTGCGCGCCGAAGCTGAAGCCGTCGGGCACGCGCACGCCGTCCACCTGGATCAGCACGCGATTGCCGCCGATGCCGCGGATGACGAAGCCCTCATTGCCGGCGCGCCCCGTGGTGCCCAGCGCCGCGCCGAAACGGGTCGGGCCGCGCGGCACGCTGATGCCCGGCTCGTAGCGGACCAGATCCTTGATGTCGGTGGTCAGTTCGTCGGCCATCCTCCGGTCGTCGATCACCGTGACCGTGGCCGGTACTTCCTTGACGTCGGCCGGAATGCGCGTGGCGGTGACGGTGATCGTCGACTCCTGCGCCGCGGCCGGCTTCTTCTCCTGCTCGTCCTTCGCCTGGACCGGCAATGCCGCCGCCAATGCCAACATGCTCACCCCCAGCGCACTGAACCGCCCCATGCTCCAAAACCCCTTTATGCTAATGCAAGTGATTCTCAATCGCGATGTGCGTTAGGAGGCCCACGCGGCAGCGTCAACCCGGTAGCGAAGGCCGATCGCAGGGCGCCGCCTGTCCTACAGGCCCGGATTCCGCTATTGCCGGTAGTGCCTCCGAGCCGCTCCTTGCCTCAGCGGATCACCGGCACAGCATGGCGGAGCGCCCGGAAATGCGCGGGTTTCGCCGCGCCCGGCGCCGGGCCGTATGAACTTCCGCGGCCACGACCGTCCGCTTGCGCGACGCAGCGCTCTCCGCGAACCGTTCCGTTGCGGAGCCCGCCCTCCTGCGACTCGCGTGAACAGCGCCAATGTCGGCATATGAAACCATCCGCTCGGCGGAGCCGGCATGCGCTGACCCCGCTCGACGGCGGCGCATCGCGACGCTAGAGCGTCCGGTCATGCAAAAACGGCCCAAGCTCTCCGTCGTCATCCCCTGCTACAATGAAGAGGCGTGCCTCGAGATGCTGCACGGCCGCGTCTCCGGCGCGGCCCGTGCCGCGGTGGGCGACGATTATGAAATCGTCCTGATCAACGACGGCTCGCGCGACAGGAGCTGGGACGTGATGCAGCGCCTCTCCGCCGGCGACCCGCGCCTCGTCGCGATCAATCTCTCGCGCAACCATGGCCATCAGCTCGCGCTCACCGCCGGGCTGGACCTGTGCGCGGGCGAGGAGATCCTGATCATCGATGCGGATCTGCAGGACCCGCCCGAACTGCTCGCCGACATGCGCGCCGCGATGCGCTCGCAGGGCGCCGACGTGGTCTATGCGGTGCGCCGCAAGCGCGACGGCGAGACGATCTTCAAGAAGATCACCGCCGCCTTCTTCTACCGCATGCTCGACCGGATCACCGACACGCCGATCCCGCTCGACACCGGCGATTTCCGCCTGATGACGCGGCGCGCGCTCGACGCCTTCCTGTCGCTGCCGGAGCAGGCGCGCTTCATCCGCGGCATGGTCGCCTGGGTGGGCTTCAAGCAGGTGCCCTTCCCCTATGACCGGCACGAGCGCCATGCCGGCGAGAGCAAATATCCGCTCGGCAAGATGATCCGCTTCGCCTTGGATGCGATCACCGGCTTCTCGACCGCGCCCCTGCGCTTCGCCAGCCATGTCGGCCTGGTGCTCACCGGCCTGTCGGCGCTGCTGGTGCTCTATATCTTCGCCGGCTTCCTGATGGGCGCGGCGATTCCCGGCTGGACATCGCTGATGCTGGTCGTCGTCGTGCTGGGCGCGGTGCAGATGTTCGTGCTCGGCATGATCGGCGAGTATCTCGGCCGCCTCTATGTCGAATCGAAGCGCCGGCCGCTCTATATCGTGGCGGATGTCGCCGGCCCGGTGATGGGCCATGCGTCGCTCGGCTATCGCTATGCCGATTCGGGCGAGGTCAGCGTCTCGCCGGTCACCCCGCGCGGCGAGAGCTGATCAGCCGCGCCCCTCGGGCGGCTGCTCAAGAAGCGTGCCGCCCGACCAACCTTGCAAAAATGCCGCCGCACGCTGAGCAAGGTCGCGCGTGTCTGAGCGGATGATCAGCACCAGCGGCAAGCGATCATCAATCGGATCGATATCAACCCGGGCATTGCATTCCGGACGCAGGGCAACGGTCAGTTCGGTCCAGCCGCCGACTATGTCTTCGTCGGCATTACCGTCCGAATCGAAGTCACAGCCCTCACCCCAGAGATGCTCCGCTACCATCGGGGAATAGGGCCGTTCGCCCGGTTCCACGAGATAGAAGCGATGCTCCACGGCTGTCAGCCCTTCGGCGACGCCAGCACGATGATCGACAGGCCCGGCGGCATCGGCAGCCGGCCGAGGATGTGACGCTCGATCCCGAACACCGCTTCGAACGCGGCGTTGAGCGGCCGGGGCGGGGGCGAATCGTCGCTGTCGTCCTTGCCGGTCAGCCTGCCGACGAGCCGCGCCGCCACCGCCACGGGGAACAGCAGCGAGTTGAACCAGCGCAGCTTCTGCCAGCCGAGCCCCGCCCTTTGCAGCGCGGCGGTCAGCGTCGCCTTGGAATAGCGGCGCTTGTGATGGTTCACCACGTCGTGCGCGCTCCACATCCACTGGTGCGCCGGCACGGTGATCAGAATCTTGCCGCCGGGCTTGAGCACCCGCGCGATCGCCCGCAGCGCCGCGACATCGTCCTCGACATGCTCGATCACGTCGAGCACCGCGACCATGTCATAGCTGCCGTCCTCGACGCCCGTCAGCGCCGGGAGCGGCGAGGCGCCCACCTGCTTGCCCAGCCGCTCGCTCGCCTTGGCGGCGGCGATCTCGTCGATCTCGATCGCGTCGATCTCGCCGAACTGGGCCAGCATCGGCAGGTTATGGCCGGTGCCGCAGCCGATCTCGAGGATGCGCGCGCCGCCCGGAATATGGGCGTAGCGCTTCAGATAGTCGGAAAGGATCTCGCGGCGCGCGCGATACCACCAGTGGGTGGTGTCGTGCGCTGCCATGCGCTCGTAGACGATGCGGTCCATCTTATTTGAACACCAGATAGCGGTTGAGCGCGAAGGTAACGAGCGGCGTCACGAAGACGACGGGAAGCAGCGGCACCCAGGTCGGCTGGTGCAGCGGACCGGTGATCACCCAGGTGAAGGCGGCGTTCATCGCCATGCCGACCGACTGGACCGCGACGAACTTGGACTGGGTGCCGACGCCGCCTTCCGCCTCGTGCCCCTTGAAGCTCCAGCGGCTGTGGAAGACATAGCCGAAGACCACCGCGACCAGGAAACCCGCGATCGACGCGAGCACCGGCGGGATCGCATAGGTGGCGAGCGGCCAATAGACCACGGCATAGACGAAGGTCGACGCCAGCCCGACGATGCCGAAGCGCACGAGCTGCCCGAACACGCCATTCGCCCACATCTCTTCAAATCGCCTGATTACAGCCGTCACAATCGCTTGCCCAAGAACCGCCGGTCGCCCTAATGCGTGGCGCGGAGCGAGGGAAGCGATTTTGACGCCAGAAGCCAAGGGCGGGTTCCGCCTCGACCGAGAACTGGACCGCAACTGGCTGCGCTGGATGGCGCTCTTCTGGTTCTGCGTGGTCACCTGGTTCCTCCACGACCGGCAGGGCAACATCTATTGGCTGCTGCTCGGCGACACCGACGACAATATGCGCCTGATGCAGGTCCGCGCCTGGCTGGCAGGCCAGGGCTGGTACGATCTGCGGCAATATCGCCTCGATCCGGCATTGGGCGGGTTCGACATCCACTGGTCGCGCCTGGTCGACCTGCCGATCGCCGGGCTGATCCTCGCCTTCAAGCCGTTCGTCGGCACCGCCACCGCCGAGAAATGGGCGTGCGGCCTTGCCCCGCTGCTGCCGCTGGCGCTCGCCATGGCCGGGCTCTCGCTCGCCGTGCGCCGGCTCGTGGCGCCCTGGGCCTGGCCGGTGGCGCTGATCGTGCTGATGGGCTGCGCCTCCACCATGTCGATGTTCGCGCCGATGCGGATCGACCATCATGGCTGGCAGCTGGCATTCCTGGCCATGACCGTCGCCGGCCTGGCCGATCCGCGCCGCGCCCGCGGCGGCGCCGTTGTCGGCCTGTCCAGCGCCGCCTCGCTCACCATCGGGCTGGAGATGCTGCCCTATTGCGCCATGGCCGGCGCGATCATCGCGCTCCGCTGGATCTGGGACCGCGCGGACGTGCGCCGCATGCAGGTCTATGGCCTGACGCTCGGCGGCGGCTCGGCGCTCGGCTTCGCGCTCTTCGCCTCGAATGCCAACCAGGCGATGCGCTGCGACGCGCTCACCCCCGTCTGGCTGACCGTGATGGTCGCCGCCGGCGCCCTGCTCTTCGCGCTGTCCCTTTGCAACCCGGCCGATCGCCGGCTCCGCCTCGCGCTGGCCGCCCTGGCCGGCGCGGCGATCGTCGCCGGCTTCGCGCTGCTGTTCCCGCAATGCCTGGGCCGGCCCGAACAGGTCTCGGACGAGCTCGCCAACACCTGGCTCAACAATGTCCGCGAGGCGCGGCCGATCTACAAGCACGCCTTCAAGACCGCCTTTCCCATGGCGGTGCTGCCGGTGATCGGCATCCTGGGCGCGCTCTTCGCCACCTGGCGCGCGCGCCGCGGCGAGGCGCTTGTCGGCTGGGCCGCCGTGGCGCTGTTCACGGCCTTTGCCGGCGCGATGCTCCTCTGGCAGGTGCGTGCCGCGCCTGCCGCGCAGCTGCTGGCCGTGCCGGGATCGGTGGCGCTGCTGGCAGTGGCGGTGCCCTGGTTCCTGGGCATCCGTGCGCCCTTCGCGCGCTGGATCGGCGAGGGCCCCGCACGGCTGCTCGGCATCCTCGTGCGCGTGTTCGGCACGGTCTTCGCCTTCCTGCTGCTCTCGGGCCTGTGGGCCGGGCTGGTCGTCCCCTTCTTCTCCGCCGGCAACGACGCCAGGCCGGGCAAGCCGGCACCGCCCGACAAGGTCGCCGCCGCCAATGCCGCCTGCGCGCGGATGAGCAATCTGCGCGTGCTCGACGACGTGCCCGCCGGGATCATCTTCACGCATGTCGACCTGGGCCCGCGGCTGATCACCGTCACCCATCACAGCGGCATCGCCGGCCCCTATCACCGCAACGGCCGCGCGATCCTCGACGTGCACCACGCCTTCACCTGGGCGACGCCGAACTTCCGGCCGATCGCCGCCGCGCACAAGGCGCAGTATCTGCTGGTCTGCCCGGACATGTCGGAGACGACGCTCTATCGCAGCCGCGGGCCGAACGGCTTCTATGCGGCGCTGGCCAAGGGCCAGGTGCCGAACTGGCTCGAGCCGGTGCCGCTGCGGGAGGTCCAGCCGGGCAAGCCGCTGCCGTTCAAGCTGTGGCGGATCCGCTACGACCTGCCGGATGCGCCGCCGGTGCCCGCGAAACGCTGAGCCCCTTCCGGAGCTTCAATGCCCCGTCGCCGCCCGCCCGGCGACCAGCGCGGCGCTGATCCCGTCGATCACGAACTGCACCGCCAGCGCCCCCAGCAGCACGCCGAGCAACCGCGACACCACCGCCTCGATCTTCGCGCCGACCACCCGCATCAGCGGGCCGGCCGCGAGCAGCGCCAGCATGGTGAGCAGCAGGATCGCCGCCATCGCCGCGAGCACCACCGTCGTGCGCTCGAAACCGTTGTTCTGCGACATCAGCAGCATCACCGAGGCGATCGAGCCGGGGCCGGCGATCATCGGCATCGCCATGGGAAAGATCGAGATGTCAGTCGGCTCGCTGGCCTTCACCTTCTCGGCCCGGTCCTCGCGCCGCTCGGTGCGCTTCTCGAACACCATTTCGAGCGCGATCAGGAACAGCATGATGCCGCCGGCGATCTTGAAGGCGTTGAGGCTGATGCCGAGCGCCCGCAACAGCACCTCGCCGAACAGCGCGAAGCCGAACAGGATGACCGCGGCAACCACCACCGCGCGCACCGCCATCGCCCGGCGATGCACCGCGCTGGTGCCGGCGGTGAGCCCCGCGAAGATCGGCGCGCAGCCCGGCGGATCGATCACCACGAAGAAGGTGACGAAGGCGGAGATGAAGAGCTCGATCATTTGCCGGATGCCGCGATCTTGTCGTCGATCACCTGCACCAGGGCCTTGCCGTCCCAGATCCAGGCGAGGAACCGGCGCGCGCCGCTCGACGACACGTGCCAATGCCAGGCGAGCGTCCCGTCGGGCGAGGCGCCGCTCTCGCTTGGTCCTTCGCGATAGCCGAACCGCGGCGGCTGCACCGGTTTTCCCGCACAGGAAGCGCGGCGCAGATTCGGTTCGGCGGGGCGATGCCGCGCAGTCTCGATCAGTTCGCCGCTATCGACGGTCCATTTCCAGCCGCCCTCGGCCTCGCGCCGCCATACGGTGCTGAAGAAGCCAACCCTGCCCTCGGGTAGCTTCCACCCGCCGGTGTTCACCGCAAACTTGCCGTCGCACGAGACATGGCTTTCGATCGGCCACCATTCGATCGACTTCGGCGGATCCTTGCGATCCTTGAGCCATGCCTGCGCCTGCACGGGCTGCGGCACGAACATCGTCGCATCCTCGGCCGCGAACGCGCGGAACGCCGTCCACTGGCCCTTGGCCTGCGCCGCGGCGTTGAACGCGCGCTCGGCATCGACCGCGCTCGGCGGCGCGGCGGCCTGGAGGGTCAGCGCGGCCAGGATCATATCGCGCCCTTTGCCAGCGGCACGCCCGCATTGCGATGCGCGGCGACCAGGGTGTTGCGCAGCAGGCACGCGATCGTCATCGGCCCCACCCCGCCGGGCACCGGCGTGATCGCGCCCGCCACGCTCGCCGCACTGTCGAAATCGACATCGCCCACCAGGCCCTCGTCCGTCCGGTTGATGCCGACGTCGATCACCGTCGCCCCCGGCTTCAGCCACTCGCCCTTGACGAAATGGGCGCGGCCCACCGCGGCGACGACGATGTCGGCGTGCTTGAGGTAATGCGGCAGGTTGCGCGTCCTGGAATGGACGAGCGTCACCGTCGCGCTCGCCCGGGTGAGCAGCGCCGCCATCGGCTTGCCGACGATGTTGGAGCGGCCGATCACCACCGCGTCGAGCCCGCTCAAATCGCCCAGCCTGTCCTCGAGCAGCATCAGGCAGCCGAGCGGCGTGCAGGGCACGAAGCCCTGCAGCCCGGTCGCCAGCCGCCCGGCATTGACCGGGTGGAAGCCGTCGACATCCTTGTCCGGATCGATCCGGGTGAGCACCGCCTGCTCGTCGATATGCCCGGGCAGCGGCAGCTGGACGAGGATGCCGTCCACCTCGGGATCGGCATTGAGCTTGTCGACCAGCGCGATCAGCGTCGCCTGGGTGGTGTCGGCGCCGAGCTTGTGCTCGAAGCTCTCCATCCCCGCCTCGCGCGTCTGCTTGCCCTTGGAGCGCACATAGACCGCCGAGGCCGGATCCTCGCCGACCAGCACCACGGCGAGCCCGGGCGCGCGGCCGGCCTTCTCGCGAAATGCGGGAACCAGTTCCGCCACGCGGGCGCGCAGGCCCGCGGCGAACGCCTTGCCGTCGATGATCTCAGCCGTCATGCGGCCCGCCATAGAGCCTGTGCGCGATATCTTCCAGCGCCGCGGGATCGCCTTCCACGCGAAGCCGCTTGTGCCGTGCCATATCCCCGGCGATCAGCGTCACGGCGCGCTTCGGCACCCCGAAGGCGCCAGCTACCAGCGGCACCAGCGCGGCGTTGGCCGCGCCTTCCACCGGCGGCGCGGCAAGCCGGGCGGCGAAATGCTCGCCGGTGCCCGCCGCAAAGGCATTGCGCGACGCGCGCGGCGTCACCCGGACGGCGATCTCGATCCCGTCCGCAACGCGCCGCCAGGCCGGCATCCCGGCCTCAATAGGCCGTGGCGGCCAGCTGCGCGGCGAGCGTCGGCAGGACGAAGTTGTTGAGAATGTAGATGATCAGCAGCGCCACCAGCGGGCTCAGGTCGAGCGCGCCGAAATCCGGCAGGATCCTGCGGATCGGGCGATAGATCGGCCGGGTGATCACTTCGAGCGCCTGCCAGACCGAGCGGACGAACTCGTTGTAGAGGTTGATCACGTTGAACACGATCAGCCACGACAGGATCGCCTGGACGACGATGACGATGCTCAACGCCGACAACAGGAAGCCGATGATGTCGAGGATCATGAGTAGGAAGGGGATCAATGCGCTCTCCGAGGTCTCTTGCGACACAGATTAGGGAATGCGGCGCCCCGCAACAACCCCGGCGCGCTTGCCGCACCGCAGTTGGCGTTCCTTCGCGGGAAGCCGCTCCCGCTATACCAGCCCCTTGGGCGGCTGGCCGGGCAGATGGCCGGAGCGCATTACTGCGATCGCCTCGACTATCCGGCGCGCAAGGCCGGTTGCCGCATCCTGGTGCCGATACTCCAGCGCCACGAGCGACTCCTCGACGACGGCGTCGATCTCGCCGCCATCGAGCACGCCTTTCCTTTCGAGAGCGTTCATCAACGTCTTCACCAGCGTGAGCGCGCTCAGCGCCAGGGCTCTGTTCTCGTCTTCGAAGTGGTTGCGCTCGCTCATTTCGTCCTCCTCGGGGGCTGGGGGTCGCGACTCAATCGGCCAACCCCGCCATCCCGGCTTTCGCCAGGGATAGCGAAGGAAAGCACCTGCGCTTCGGGCCAGGCGCCCGGCCCGATCGCCGGCGCGCCGAGCCGGATCAGGCGTGGACCAGCGTGCCGGCGCCGCGCCGGGTGAAGATCTCGAGCAGCATCGCGTGCGGGACGCGGCCGTCGAGGATCACCGCGGCATCCACGCCCTGCTCGACTGCGTTCACGCACGTCTCGACCTTGGGGATCATGCCGCCCTTGATCGTGCCGTCCGCCTTGAGCGCGGCGATCCGCGCCGGATCGAGATCGGTCATCAGCTCGCCCGACTTGTCGAGCACGCCCGCCACGTCGGTCAGCAGGAAGAAGCGCGAGGCGCCGCAGGCGCTGGCGATCGCGCCCGCCATGGTATCGGCGTTGATGTTGTAGGTGTGGCCGTCCGCGCCCAGCGCGATCGGCGCGACCACGGGAATGAAGCCCTGCGCCGCCAGCGAATGCAGGATCGCCGGATTGACCCCGGTCGGCTCGCCCACAAAGCCCAGGTCGACATGGCGCTCGATGCCCTGGAGCGGATCGGCCTCGCGCCCGGTCACCTTCTCGGCGGTGACGAGCCCGGCATCCTTGCCCGAGATGCCGACCGCGCGGCCGCCCGCGGCGCCGATCCAGCTGACGATCTCCTTGTTGATCGATCCGGCCAGGACCATCTCCGCGATCTTCGCGGTTTCGGAATCGGTCACCCGGAGCCCGCCGACAAAGTTCGATTCGACACCGAGCCGCTTGAGCATCGCGCCGATCTGCGGGCCGCCGCCATGAACGACGATCGGGTTGATCCCCACTGCCTTGAGCAGCACCACGTCCTCGGCGAAGTCGCGCTGCAACTCGGGATCGCCCATCGCGTGGCCGCCATATTTCACCACGAAGGTCGCGCCGGCATAGCGCTGCAGATACGGCAGCGCCTCGACGAGCGTTTCGGCCTTGGCGAGCAGCGCGGGATCGGGGGCGTTGGTCATGCGCGGCCCATAGGGCCGGCGAGCCCGCCCCGCAACTTGTCGCTCAGCGGAACACGGGCTCTGCGCGCCAGACCGTGAGCCAGTTGGTCGAACCGCGGCATTCGTCCATCATCCGCATCTCGATCAGCCGGAAGCGGGTTCCGTCCCACACATAGCTGGCGCCGAGGCCGCAATCGCCGACGCCGCGCCCCTTATAGTAGCTGGAGAGCACGCCCTTGTCCCAGCCGGCATTGACCAGCGCATTGCCCTCGCCCTCGCCCGAGGAAAGGTCGAAGCCGGCTTCGACTGCCTTGCCGCCGGACAGGATGAAGGCCAGGCTGTTATAGTTATAGGCGCCGGCGCCGCAGGGAATCAGCACCAGCGTCTTGCCGCCGCCCAGGGCATGAAGCTGGGTCTCGGGCCTGCTCTCCGTACCTTCATACCAGTCGTTGCAGCCGCCCTGTTGCTCGAGGCTGGCGCGCAGGGCCGGCGGGAGCGCCGCCGCCGCGCCCGAGGGCCGCAGGGCGGCGATGCGCGGCAGGACGGGGGCGCCGGGAACGGCGCTCGCGGCCCTGGCACCCTTGGCAACCGCCGCGGTGACGGTGCCGGCGCGGCCCTGATCGGCATCGATGTGACGAAGCGCCGCGGACGAGCCGGCGAGCGAGATGCGGGCGACGAGCTTGCCCGAAGCGTCGGTGAGGGTGAGCCGCTTGCCGTTCGCCATCGCAGCGGCCAGCCGGGCCGAGTCCGCCGCGGCCAGCGTCACCGTGTCGCCCGCCGCATTGGCCGGGACGCTTGCCACCGGCACGTCGTCGACGCGCACCGAGACGCGGCCCTTCACGGTGTTGGCCGGATAGAGTTCGACGGCGAAGCTGCCTTCGGGCCCGGCGGCGCGGGTCAGCGACGCAGTGGCCTGATAGTCGGCGTCCGCATCGGACGGGCCGTCGGGCGGATAGAGCGAAGTCATCTCGCAGCGATGGGTGTTGTCGCAGGCCACGGCCCAGTCGCCGTAGAGCTTGAGGGCACCGGGTTGCGGATCGTCCGCAAGGGCTGCGAGGAGCGCGAGCATCAGCATGGCGCGCAGCCTAGCCGATTCGCCAATCTCCCGGTAGGAGCGAGCGACGAAGGAGACTGAGATGAAGACGGTTGGCGTGATCGGTGCAGGGCAGATGGGCGCGGGCATCGCGCAGGTTTCGGCACAGGCGGGCTATGCCGTGCTGCTCTCGGACGTCGACCAGGCGCGGGCCGAGGCGGGCAAGGCCGGGATCGCCAGGCAGCTCGCCCGGGCCGTGGAGAAGGAGAAGATCGCCGCCGCCGATGCCGAAGCCGCGCTCGGCCGGATCGCCTGCGTCGGCGGCACCGACGCCTTCGCGCCCTGCGACCTGGTCGTCGAGGCCGCGACCGAGCGGGAGGCGATCAAGCGCCAGATCTTCGAGGCCGTCGGCAAGGTGCTCGGCCCGCAGGCGATCCTGGCCAGCAACACGTCGTCGATCCCGATCACCCGCCTCGCCCAGGCCGCGCCCGACGCCGGCCGGTTCATGGGCGTGCATTTCTTCAACCCGGTGCCGGTGATGGGCCTGATCGAGCTGATCCGCGGCCTGGCGACCTCGGACGGCACCGTCGCCGCCGTCGAAGCCTTTGGCCAGTCGCTCGGCAAGCGCATCGTCCATGCCAACGATGCCCCGGGCTTCATCGTCAATCGCGTGCTGATGCCGATGCTCAACGAAGCCTGTTTCGCGCTGGGCGAAGGCGTTGCGACGATCCCGGACATCGACGCGGCGTGCCAGCTCGGCCTCAACCATCCGATGGGACCCTTCACGCTCGCCGACTTCATCGGGCTCGACACCTGCCTCGAGATCACCCGCGTGCTGTTCGAGGGCACGGGCGACCCCAAGTTCCGCCCGGCGCCCCTGCTGGTGAAATATGTCGAAGCCGGCTGGTACGGCCGCAAGACCAAGCGCGGCTTCTACGACTATACGGGCCCGGAGCCGGTGCCGACGCGCTAGGCGTCGGCCGCGGCCAGCTCCGCCTGGCGGTCGAGCGCCCATTTGGCGAGCGTGTCGAAGGGGATCGCGACGAGGAAGCCGATCCCCGCCCGGCCGTCATGCGCCCAGCGCACCACGCCGCGGCGCGGCTCGAGCCCATGGACGCCCACCGTCACCGCGTCGCCTTCGCGCAGGAAATCGGCTTCGACCTTCACGCCGCCCTGCGACACGTCGACCAGCGTGACGCTCACCCGCATGCCCTCGGCCACCAGGCTTACCGGACAGGCGATGCGCAGCCGCGGCATGCGCTGGGTGAGCCCTGGCTCGCCATGCACCGGGGCATGGAGCACTTCGAGCACATCGATGCGATCGTCGAACTGCACGCCGATCATTCCGTCCGCCGACCAGGCGATGCGCCCGGAGATCGCGTTGCCCGAACGGATCTCCACCGTTACCGGCTCGCCGGGCGGCAGGCTGGTGTGGAGCTTGCCCATCAGGCCGCCGGGCGAGATGTTGCGGATCAGGCAAAGCGCCTCATAGCCGCCCCAGCGCAGCATTGCGGACCGGTAGACCGAGATTTTCGAGCGATCGTCGATTCGACGTTCCATGACAGGCACTTCGGGCTGGAAGGAGATTTCGGTGCGGATGTCTGCCTCCGACGGCGTGATGGTGGTGACCCGCGGAGAACATGCGTCCGTCAGATGTCTGTAACGTTTCGAAGGCACAACGATCCGTGGTAAATGCGGGCGAGCCGGCCGGCCGGCGGCATCGGCCTGGGGGAAGGCGATCTGCAGGCAGCGCCCCACCCGGCCGAGCGCTTCCTCGCCGGGCGTGGGCGGAGGTCGCCGCAGGATGCGCAGCGGACGAACGTCCGGGCCCGAAGCAAGCAAACTGGTCACGCAGCACTCCCGCAAGATGCCTGGAGAGCGCACATCCGGCGATCGTTCCGCGACGAAGCACGCGGCACGAACGTTCGATGGCGCGCGACCCGCTCTCCATCCGATGTCGGTTGTTATCGCAGGCCCAGCGCGCCCCCGGCGCAGCGTTGTTCCCGCGGATTTACCCGATCTCTACCGAGCGGCCGGTAACCAAAAAGTTAACGCGGCCGGACCGGATCAGGGGAGCAGCAGCCCCGCCAGCGCGGCGCTCATCAGATTGGCCAGGCTGCCCGCGACCAGCGCGCGGATGCCGAGCTTGGCGATCATCGGCCGCTGATTGGGCGCCAGGCTGCCCGTCGCCGCCATCTGGATCGCGATCGAGCTGAAATTGGCGAAGCCGCACAGCGCGAAGGTGATGATCGCCCGGGTGCGTGGGGCAAGATCGGTCATCGCGCCCAGATCGATGAAGGCGACGAACTCGTTGAGCACGACCTTGGTGCCGAACAGCCCGCCCGCCGCGGTCGCCTCGTGCCAGGAGATGCCGAGCAGGTACATGACCGGCGCGAAGACCGTGCCGATGATCTTCTGGAAGCTGAGGTTCCGGAAGACCTCCGCCCAGGCGGCATGGCCGCTCAGCTCGTAGACCCAGTTGCCGGCCCCGGCGAGCAGGCCGTTGGCGAGCGCCACCAGCGCCACGAAGGCCAGCACCATCGCCCCCACCGCCACGGCAATCTTCACGCCGGTCGACGCCCCGGTCGCCGCAGCCATGATGATGTTGGCGGCACGCTCTTCCTCGATATCGTGCTCGGCGATCCGGATCGCCTCGTCCTCGGCCGCGTCGCCGAGCGTCGGTTCGCCGTCCTTCGCCGGCGTATCGGGCATGATGATCTTGGCCATCAGCAGGCCGCCCGGCGCCGCCATGAACGACGCCGCCAGCAGATAGGGAAGCGCCGTCGGCCCGAGCAGGCTGGCATAGGCGGCGAGGATCGTGCCGGCGACGCCCGCCATGCCGACGCTCATCACCGCGAACAGCTGCGAGGGCGTGAGCCGCGCGAGATAGGGGCGGATCACCAGCGGCGATTCGCTCTGCCCGACAAAGATGTTCGCCGCCGCGCACAGCGATTCGACCTTGGTGGTGCCCACCACCTTCTCGATCGCGCCGCCGATCCAGCGGACCACGAACTGCATCACGCCCAGATGATAGAGGATCGAGACGAGCGCGGCGAAGAAGATGATCACCGGCAGCGCGGCGATCGCGAAGCTCTGGCCGCCCAGCTCGGGCTTGGCGAGCGGCCCGAACAGGAAGCTGGTGCCGGCGCCGGCATAGCCCAGCAGCGCGGAGACGCCGTTGGAGAGCCCGTGCAGCGCCGCCTGGCCCCAGCTCGTGCGCAGCACCAGCGCCGCGATGCCGGCCTGAAGCAGGAAGGCGGCGCCGACGATGCGCAGGTTGATCGCGCGCTTGTTCGACGAAAGCAGGAAGGCGATGGCGAGGATCGCGATCACGCCGAAGATGCCGACCGGAAACTGATTCAACTGCTTATTCCCCCAAGGCGTACGCCCAAGCCTTCCACCATACACGCTCGATACCGCATGGCCAGAGCCCGCCCGCGCCATTCCCCGCAGAACCAGACATTCCGGACGGCAAGGTCGGCGGAATATGGGCCGAACCACCCCCGCGAGGCGACGACATCGGAACGACAATCGCCCTGCATTGACAGCCCGGCCCCGGCGCCGGGGCTTGCGGCGCAGACATTTCCCGCTAGCGTCCGGCCATGGACACCATTCGCATCCCGCGTTCGCTCTTCTTCCTCTCGATCTTCTACGGCGGCATGGTCTGCATCGCCGGCGTGCTCGGCAACAAGCAGGTCGCGCTCGGGCCGATCTCGCAGATCGGCAACTGGGTGGGCGTGGGCCCGCTCGCGGTGGAGGCGGGCATCTTCGCCTTCCTGCTGCTCGTCTCCGTCTCCAGCGCGGTCGCCGAGCTGCACGGGCCCGACACGGCGCGGCGGCTGGTGCTGCTGGGCTTCGTGCCCCTGGTCACTTCGGTCCTGCTGTCGATCCTCGTCCTCAGCCTTCCCGCCTCGCCGAGCATGGAGCCCGACCGGCTCCACGCCTTCGAGCTGATGATGAGCGGCACGCCGCGCATCTGGCTGGGCGGAATCATCGCCTATGGCATCTCGCAGATCCTGAACGTCACCATCTTCTCCGCGCTCAAGAGCGGTGGCGGGAGCCTGCTCTGGCTGCGGGCGGCGATCGCATCGGTGCTGAGCCAGATCGCCGACACGCTGATCTTCATCTCCGTCGCCTTTTACGGCGTGTTCCCGATCGGCGAGCTGCTGGTCGGCCAGATGCTGACCAAGGTGGTGCTGAGCGTGGTGCTGGTGCCGCCGGCCATCTACCTGTTCGTGGCGCTGGGCCGGATGCTCGACGGGCGGCGCGGGCTGAACTGAGGCTCTGGGGACCCAGCCAAACCCTCGACATATCCCCGCCGTCCCCGCGAAGGCGGGGATGGCGGAGGCAGGTGGCGGAAGGGTTGATGCCCGGCTCCGGCCTATGGCGCCATCCGCAGCGGCTGGGCCTCGCAAAGGATCAGCGCGAACCAGTCCTTGGGATCGGTCCATTCGCGGATCGGTGTCCAGCCGCCCGCGCGCAGCAGCATGCGGGCACCGTTGCGGCCATATTTGTGGCTGTTCTCGGTGTGGATCGTCTCGCCCGCGGCCATCGCGAAGGCACGCCCGTCGACAGTGAATTCCACGTCGCGCACCGCCTCCAGATGCATCTCGATCCGCGCGGCATCGTCGTTCCACAATGCGACATGGCGGAACGCCTCGACCGGGATCGTGCCGCCGAGCTCGCGGTTGATCCGCGCGAGCAGGTTGCGGTTGAACGCCGCGGTGACCCCCTGGGCATCGTCATAGGCGGGGACGAGCACGTCCGCCGGCTTCACCCGGTCCATCCCGATCAGCAGCCGCGCGCCCTCCCCCAGCCAGTCGCGCATCGCGCGCAACAGGTCGACTGCGTGAAAGGCCTGCATGTTGCCGATCGTCGAGCCCGGGAAGAAGCCGAGCTTGGGCATGCCCGCCACCTGCTCGGGCAGCGGCACGGGGCGCAGGAAATTGGCCTCGACCGGATGGACCGGCAGGCCCGGAAAGGCCTGGCCCAGCTCGGCGGCGGACTGGCGGAGGAAATCGCCGGAAATGTCGATCGGCACATAAGCGGCGGGATCGATGGCGCGCAGCAGCAGCGGCGTCTTCACCGAGGAGCCCGAGCCGAACTCGACCACCGCCGCGCCGCGCGCCGCGAGCGCACCGAGCTCGGGCCCGGTCTCGCGCAGCAACGCCGTCTCGGTGCGGGTCGGATAATATTCGGGGAGCCGAGTGATCTCCTCGAACAGCTCGGAGCCGCGGCGATCGTAGAACCAGCGCGCGGGAATGGCGCGGGGCCGCGCGGCGAGGCCGCTCAGCACGTCGGCGCGGAAATGCGGATCGGCCAGGCTGGTCTGGCCGTCTTCGAGTTCCTGCTTCAACATGACTGGCCGGCCTTTCTGTTTCGACGACAGCGAGGGAAGTGAGGCGTGAACCCCCTCACAGGTCCTTCGCCAGGCGCACGCCGGTGAATTGCCAGCGCTGATGGGGGTAGAAGAAGTTGCGGTAGCTGGCGCGCGAATGGCCGCGCGGCGTGGCGCAGGACGATCCGCGCAGCACGAACTGGCCGCTCATGAACTTGCCGTTATATTCGCCCACCGCGCCCGCCGCCGGCCGGAAGCCGGGATAGGGACGATAGGCGCTGCCCGTCCATTCCCAGACATCGCCGAAAAAGGCCGGGCCGCCCGCCGCGGGGCGCGGCTCGACCGGGCCGGCGGCGTCGAGCTGGTTGCCGCCCGCCGGATCGTGCGCCGCGGCAGCCGCTTCCCATTCGAACTCGGTGGGCAGGCGCGCGCCGGCCCAGCTGGCATAGGCATCCGCCTCGAAGAAGCTGACATGGGTGACCGGCGCGGCGGGATCCACCGGGCGGCGGCCGTCGAGCCCGAATCGCGTCCAGCCCTCCCCCTCCCGCCGCCAGTAGAGCGGCGCCTCCACGCCTTCCTTCTGCACCCAGGCCCAGCCGTCCGACAGCCAGTGGCGCGAGTCGCGATAGCCGCCATCGGCGATGAACCCGGCCCATTCGCCGTTGGTGACGGTGCGATCGGCAATGGCGTGGGGCGCGAGCAGCGCCTGGTGGCGGGGTCCCTCGCAATCGAAGGAGAAGCCAGCGTCCGGCCGCTCCGTCGGCGCGATTCCGACCGCGACTAGGCCCTCCAGCCCCGCGATCCAGCCGATCGGGCCGGGCATCGCCACCGGCACCTTGGGCGCGCCCTGCCAGACGGCCGGCTCGAGCGGATTGACCGAGAAATGGTGCAATATGTCGGTGAGCAGCAGCTCCTGATGCTGCTCCTCGTGATTGCAGCCGAGCAGCGCCAGGGCCTGGGCCGCCGGCGGAAGATCGGGCAGCGCATCGGCAAGCGCGGCGTCGACATGGGCGCGCCAGGCAAGGATCTCGTCCAGCGCGGGGCGCGACAGCATCCCGCGGCGCGGGCGCGCATGGCGCTGGCCCTCCGCCTCGTAATAGCTGTTGAACAAGAAGGGCCAGCGCGCGTCGAACAGCGCATAGCCGGGCAGGTGATCGCGCAGCACGAAGGTCTCGAAGAACCAGGTGGTGTGCGCGAGATGCCATTTGGCGGGCGAGGCATCGTCCATCGACTGGAGCGTCGCATCGGCATCGGAGAGCGGCCGGACCAGCGCCTCGCTCAGCGCGCGGGTACGGTGGAACTTCGCGCCCAGGGCGCTGGAAGCCGGCACCGATCCCGTTTCCGTTCGCATTATGTTCTCCTAATCCAACAGGCCTCCGCCCGTCAACCGGAGAAAATATAGGTCAGCGGGACGCCCCCGGCACCCATAGAACGTCGCCCGCCTCGCTTTGGTTCACTGCGCGGGCGGCGACGAAGAGCAGGTCCGACAGGCGATTGAGATAGGCGAGCGGCAGGCCGGCCGCGCCGGCGGCGACGGCGGCGCGCTCGGCCCGGCGGGTGACGGCGCGGGCGAGGTGGAGCTCGGGCGCGCCCGGCGCCCCGGCGGGAAGCACGAAGCTGGTCAGCGGCGCGAGCGCCGAGTTGATATGGTCGATCCGCTCCTCGAGCCAGGTCACCTGGGCCGGAGTGATGCGCAGCGCGCCTTCGATTTCGTCCGGCGTGGCGAGATCGGCGCCGAGGTCGAACAGGTCGTTCTGGATATGGGCCAGCATGCCGCCGAACGCATGATGGCCAAGCGTGGCGCGGGCGACGCCGATCGCGCAGTTCGCCTCGTCGACATCGCCGATCGCCGCCATGCGGGCATCGGCCTTGGAGATGCGCGAGCCGTCGACCAGGCCGGTGGTGCCGTCGTCGCCGGTGCGCGTGTAGATCTTGTTGAGCTTGACCATGGGGACGGGTCTACGCCGGCGGCGGAGGCTTCTCAATTCCTCCCCTGGCTTGCCGGCGAAGGAATTCAGGCGTGCTTCGAGCGGAGCAGCAGCAGGCCGAAGCCGATGAAGATCGTGCCGGTCAGCCGGTTGAACCATTTCTTGAGCGCGGGCCGGGCGAGATGGCGGGCCAGGCCGCGCCCGCCCAGCGCATAGACGGCGTACCAGAAGCATTCGACCACCGCGAAGGTGAGCACCAGGATCGCGAACTGGGGCGGCTTGGGCGCGGCGGCGCTCACGAACTGGGGGAAGAAGGCGGCGGCGAAGAGCAGCGCCTTGGGATTGGAGATGCTGATCGCGAAGCCCCCGCGGAAGAGCTGGGCCGGGGTGAGGCGCCTGTCGGCGAGCGTCTGGTCGTTGCCGATATCGAGCGGCGTCGGATCGGCGCGCCAGGCCTTGATGCCGAGCCAGACCAGATAGGCGGTGCCGAGCCAGCGCAGCACTTCGAACGCGCCGGGGATGGCGAGCAGCAGCGCAGTGAGGCCGGCGGCGGAAGCGGTGAGGATCGTCATCAGCCCGGCCAGGCAGCCCGCCATCGCCGCCACGGTGCGCCGCACGCCGAAATCGACGCTGCGCTGGAGGATGTGGAGCATGTTGGGGCCGGGCGTTCCCGAGAGCAGGAACACGGCCATGACGAAAAGCCACCAGGTCTGGAGTGTCATCGCGCGGACCTTCGCGATCGGGGGTCTTGGGAAGGGGCCCGCGGGCCCCGGCGCGTCAGCCCTTGGCCGACATGACGAAGAGGATGATCGCCGCCACCGCGATCGCCACCGCCTGGAGCAGGATGCGTTGCTGCATCAGCTTCTGCGACTTGAGCGCGCGCGGGCTCGGGCCGTCGCCATGCCCCTCCAGGTCCTGGCTGGTGGTGCCTGCCATGTTCACCAGTCCCTTGATGAGGACGAACAGGGTCGCGAACATCGCGGCGACGAGCAGGATGGCGAGGAAGAACATCCGGACAGCTTACGCCCCTGTCGCGGCGATGCCAACCGGCAGTTGCCCCGCGCGCAATCGCTCGGCGAGCGCGCGGCCGTCCTCGCCCGCCAGCCGCATCGCCTCCAGGCTCGGGGCGCCGTGGCGCTTGGCGAGGCGGGTGCCGTCCGGGCCGGCCAGGAGCGGGTGGTGGCGATATTCGGGCGTCGGCAGGCCGAGCAGCGCCTGGAGCAGGCGGTGGACATGCGTGGCCGCGAACAGATCCACCCCGCGCACGACATCGGTGATGCCCTGGGCGGCGTCGTCGACGGTGACGGCAAGGTGGTAGCTGGCGGGTGCGTCCTTGCGAGCGAGGACGACGTCGCCGGCGGCGGCGGGATCGGCCCGGACCCGGCCGGCATGGGCGTCGTGCCACCATAGATCCTCCCCGGCACGGGGAGGGGGACCAGCCGCAGGCTGGTGGAGGGGGCGCTCCTCATCGGGAATAGCTCGCGGCACGCCCCCTCCACCACCGGCTTCGCCGGCGGTCCCCCTCCCCGTTCCGGGGAGGATTTTAAGCGCCCTTGCCATGTCCAGCCGCCAGCAATGCGGCCGGCGCAGGTCCGGCGCTTCGCGCCCGCGGCAGGTGCCGGGATAGAGCGCGCCCTCGGGCCCGTGCGGCGCGGTGAGGCTCGCGGCGATGTCGGCGCGGGTGCAGAAACAGGGATAGAGCAGGCCCTGCCCGCGCAACCGGCCGAGCGCCGCCTCGTACAGGTGCAGGCGCCGGGACTGCCAGGTCACCGCCCCGTCCCAGCCCAGGCCGAGCCATTCGAGGTCCCGCAGGATCGCCTCGACATGCTCGGGCCGGGAGCGGGTGCCGTCGATATCCTCGATGCGCAGGGTGAAGCGGCCGCCATGCGCCCGCGCGTGATCGTGCGCCTGGATCGCCGACCAGGCATGGCCCAGGTGCAGGCGCCCCGTCGGGCTCGGCGCGAATCGCGTGTGGATAACCATCAAACCGGCCCTTGACCGCGAGTCGCGGCATATGCTGTCATCAGCGCGTCACGCTTCTCGGCGAGAGGCGGGGCACCATAGTTTGGGCGAGGGAGCGCATGTATCATCCCGATCTGATCCGCCATCCGGACAGCTGCCCCGCCCTTGTGCTCAACGCGGACTATACGCCCCTGAGCTATTACCCGCTGAGCGTGTGGCCCTGGCAGACTGCGGTCAAGGCGCTGTTCCTCGAACGGGTGGACGTCGTCTCCTATTACGAGCGGGAAGTGCGAAGTCCCAGCGCGAGGCTGAAGCTCCCTTCGGTCATCGCGCTCAAACAATATGTGAAACCTTCGCAATTCCCCGCCTTCACGCGCTTCAACCTGTTCCTTCGCGACAAATTCTCCTGCCAATATTGCGGGACCCAGCGCGACCTCACCTTCGACCATGTCATTCCCCGCGCCCAGGGCGGGCGCACCACCTGGGAGAATGTCGCGACTGCCTGCGCCCCATGCAACCTCAAGAAGGGCGGGCGCACGCCGCAACAGGCCGCGATGCCCCTCCACATCCAGCCGATCCGGCCGACCAGCTGGCAGCTCCAGGAGCATGGCCGGCGCTTCCCCCCCAATTATCTGCACGAGACCTGGCGCGACTGGCTCTACTGGGACGTGGAGCTGCTGGCCTGACGCACGCTCTGGACCGCACAGGGCCGAGGGCGTTAGCATCTCTCCGTAACGACCTGTTCCGGGGGAGATAGCATGAGCGGTTTCACCATCGATCGGCGCACAGCGCTGGCACTTTCGCTGGGCGGTGCGACCGTTGCCGCCTTCCCGCGGCTGGCGCTGGCGGCAACGCTCGACGAAGCCGCGGTCGACGCGATCGTCCAGCCCTTCATGGCCGCGTTCGAGACGCCGGGCATCGCCGTGACGATCGTCCGTCCCGGCGCGCCCGCCTTTGTGAAGGGCTATGGCGTACGCACGCTCGGCAAGCCCGGCGCGGTGGACGTGCACACGCGCTTCGGCATCGCCTCCCATTCCAAGGCGTTCACCGCCGCCGCGCTGGCGCTGCTCGTCGATGCGGGCAAGCTGGGCTGGGAAGACCCGGTGGTGAAGCACCTGCCCGAGTTCCGCATGTCCGATCCCGCCGTCACGCAGATGATGACGGTGCGCGACCTGCTGGTCCACCGCTCCGGCCTGCCGCTCGGCGCGGGCGACCTGATGTTCTTCCCCGCCGGCAGCCATGTCGCCGCCGACGTGCTCAACGCGTTGCCGCACCTCAAGCCGGCACGCGGCTTCCGGGCGGGCTATGACTATGACAACATCCTCTACATCGTCGCAGGCCTGCTGATCGAGCGCGTGGCAGGCATGGCCTGGGACAAGTTCGTCGAGGCGCGGCTGTTCGCGCCGCTCGGCATGGCCGACGCGGTGGGATCGCGCGGATCGCTCCGCACCGACAATGTCGCGGGCCGGCACGCGCGCCTGGGCCCCCCGGTGCGCGGGATCGGCAAGCTGGAAGTGGTGCAGCCCGACGAGGGCCCGATGGTCGACGCCGCCGGCGGGATCAACGCCAGCATCGCCGACATGGCGAAATGGCTGCAGGTGCAGCTGGCGCAGGGCAAGCTGCCCGACGGCAAGCAGCTCTGGTCGCCGGAACAGGCCAAGGAAATGTGGAAGCCGCAGACGATCACCGCGGCGAGCGACGGGCCGACCGAGAGCAATCCGGCGCGGGCGGTGCTCGCCGCCTATGCGCTCGGCTGGTTCGTCCAGGACTATCGCGGCATGCGCATGATCCAGCACAGCGGCGGACTGTCCGGCCAGGTGACCTATTCGGGGATGCTCCCGTCGCGCGGCATCGGCGTCTCGGTGCTGAGCAATGTCGAGGAGAGCGTCTCCGCCGCGATCCGCAACGCCATCCTCGACCGGCTGATCGACGCCCCGGCGTTCGACTGGGTGTCGAGCTATCGCACCCGCCAGAAGGCGGCGCAGGACGAAGCGCTAGCGAGCGTCGAGGGCGGCGTGGACAAGGCGCCGGCCGGCGGCCCCTCGCTGCCGCTCGCCGGCTATGCCGGGCGCTATCGCGACCCCTGGTATGGCGACGTGGTGGTGGGCCAGAAGAGCGGCAGGCTGTGGATCGACTTCGTGCCGACTCCCGTGTTCAAGAGCCCGCTCGAGCCCTGGGGGCCGGACAGCTTCCGCACCCGCTTCGCCAAGGATGCCGGCGAGGATGCCGTGGTCAGCTTCGAGATCAAGGACGGCAAGGTGGCCGGCGTGACGATGAAGCCGCTCTCGCCGCTCGCCGACTTCAGCTACGACTATCAGCACCTCGCCTTCGTGCCGGTGCCGTAATCAACTGTATTATTGTAGTAATACAGATGCTGCGCTAAAAGGGCGCCATGCGAGCGGCGGAATCGACGACTGATGGCTGACGGGAACGATCCGAGGAACGTCCGTTTTCCGTTGCGCCGGTCCGGCGACGATTTCGAGCCGACGCCTGCTCCGGCGGCCAAGCCGGAACCGCGCGCCTGGCGCCCGCCCTCGCTCGAGGGAATCGTGGGCGACGCGCTCAAGCGCGTGCGGCCGCAGCGGCAGGAGCCGCCGCTCGAGCTTTCCGGCGGCATGCCCCCGCCCGGGGACTATGCCCCGCGCTGGCGCCGCGCGGCGCCGCCGCCCGCCCCTCCGCCACCGCCGCCGATTCAGCCGGGCCATGCCGAGCCGCTCCCGGCCGGCGGCTACACCACCAACCTGCCGGTGGTGGTCCGGAGGCGGAACTGGCTGCGCTGGGCGAGCTGGGCGATCGCCGGCTTCATCCTGCTGTTCTTCCTCGCGGTCGCCTGGCTGGCGCTCACCGCACCGCTCTCCAAGTCGCTGCAGCCGCCGGCGCCGCCCTCGATCACGTTGCTCTCCGCCGAAGGCAAGCCGATCGCGCGGCGCGGCGCAGTGATCGCCGAGCCGGTGGACGCGACGAAGCTGCCCGCCCATGTCCGCAACGCGTTCGTCGGGATCGAGGACCGGCGCTTCTACAGCCATTGGGGCGTCGATCCGCGCGGCATCCTGCGCGCGTTCGTGCACAACGTCACCCAGAGCGGCGGCTCGCAGGGCGGCAGCACGATCACCCAGCAACTCGCCAAGAACGCCTTCCTCAATTCGCAGCGCACCTTCGGGCGCAAGGCGCAGGAAGTGCTGATCGCCTTCTGGCTCGAGGCCTGGCTGAGCAAGGACGAAATCCTCTCGCGCTATCTCTCCAACGTCTATTTCGGCGACAATGTCTATGGCCTGCGCGCCGCCGCGCGGCACTATTTCAGCACCGAGCCCGAGGACCTGACCCTGAGCCAGGCGACGCTCCTGGCCGGGCTGGTGCAGGCGCCTTCGCGGCTTGCCCCCACCGGCAACCTGAAGGGCGCGCGCGAGCGGCAGAAGCTGGTGATCGGCGCGATGGTGGATGCCGGCCTGATCACCAAGGCGCGGGCCGATGCCATCCGGCCGGGCGTGCTGCACGTCAGCAAGTCGAAGGAAGACCTGCCCAACGGCACCTATTTCGCCGACTGGGTGCTGCCCCAGGCGCGCGACCGCGCCGGCGGCGTCGGCACCGAGCAGACGGTGCAGACGACGCTCGAGCTGAACGCGCAACAGGCCGCCGAGCGGGCGGTGCGCGGCGCGGGGCTCAGGAAATCGCAGATCGCGATCGTGGCGATGCATCCGGACGGCCGGGTGATCGCGATGGTGGGCGGCAAGAGCTATGGCGAGAGCCCGTTCAACCGCGCCACCCAGGCGCGGCGCCAGCCGGGGTCGACCTTCAAGCTGTTCGTCTATCTGGCGGCGCTGCGCGGCGGCATGGACCCCGACACGATCGTGGACGACAGCCCGGTCCAGATCGGCGACTGGAAGCCCGAGAATTCGCATGGCAGCTATGCCGGCAAGATCACGCTGCGCCAGGCCTTCGCCAAATCCTCGAACGTCGTCGCCGCGCGGCTGACCCAGAAGCTGGGGGTGCGCGAAGTGACGCGGGCGGCGCGCGACCTGGGCATCTCCACGCCGATCGGCGACGACGCCTCGATCGCGCTCGGCACCTCCACCGTATCGCTGCTCGAGCTGACCGCCGCCTATGCCGCGGTGGCCAATGGCGCCTATCCGGTACGGCCGCAGGGCCTGAGCGACGACGAGGCGGCAAGCGACTGGCTGGCCAAGCGGCTGGGCGGGCCCACTCGCTTCAACGGGCGCCAGCTCGACGACCTGCGCAGCCTGCTCGGCACGGTGGTGGAGGACGGCACCGGGCGCGGCGCGGCGCTGCCGATCCCGACCTATGGCAAGACCGGCACCACCCAGGACAATCGCGACGCGCTGTTCATCGGCTATGCCGGCGGCATCGTCTGCGGCGTGTGGCTGGGCAATGACGACAATTCGCCGAATCCGGGCCTGTCGGGCAGCGGCCTGCCCGCGCGGGTGTGGCGCGATTTCATGACCCGGGCGCTCGACCTGCGCATCCCGCCGCCCGAGCCGACGACCGAGCCCGACGGCAACGACGTGACGCTGGACGAGGTGCTGAACGGCGTGGGCGACTTCATCCAGGGGACGGGAATCGAGACCCAGGTGGTGCCGCAAGGCGTCGACCCCGACGCGCAGGGCGAGGCGCCGATCCTCGGCCGGCCGGGCGAGGCGCCCGGGCGACGCCCCCGCCGCGAGCAGGCACCGGACGGACCGCCTCCGCCGGATCGCTTCCGGCCGGACGACCGGCGCGGCGAGGAGCGGTAGGATCCATCATCGTATCGATACAAGACGCTCCAGCAGTGCCGGAGGAAATCGGATGTTTCACTTGTGGGTACCGTCGATCCGATTCCGGCGGGGCTGGTGGGTCGTCGCCCTGGCGGCATTTTCGATGGTGCCGGCATGGGCCCAGGTCTCCGGATTTCGAGACGGCGCCGCGAAGGTCCACCTGTCGACGGGTTCGAATGTCGGCGAATGGATCGTACGCGGCGAGGCGTCCCCCCGGCAGCAGGCCATCGTGGTCTTCGTTCACGGCGGACCCGGCCTCTACACCGAGCAACGACGCATCGACGAAGGCGCCGTCTTTCGGCGCGCGGGTTTTACGACTGCCTATTATGATCGCGCGGGCGGCGGCGTTTCCGAACGGCTTCCCGCCGCGGAATATTCGTTCGAGCGAGAGATCGCAGACCTGGAGGCCTATCGCGTCCATCTCAATGCGGGCCGGCTTATCCTGTGGGGCAACTCCTTCGGCGCCTCGCTCGCCACTGCTTACGCGGCACGATATCCCGAGCATGTCGCAGCCCTGGTGCTGACGTCGCCCGGAACCTTCCCGGGAACGACCGTGGAACGCGACTTCTCGCGAACCGAGAGGGCTCCGGTCGTCATGTCCCGGGAAATGAAGAGCGCCGCTGCGCTGATCGACGGCAAAGGCGCCGCCGCCGAGAGCCGGCTTAGCCAGTCCGATGCCGGCAGGATCTTCGACGACTTCGTCGGCAGCCAGCTGGCCGACGGCTTCCTGTGCAAGGGATCCGGCATTTCCCCGCCGGCCCTGCCCGGCGGAGGCAATCTCTATGTCCAGCGCCTCGTCTCCGCGAGCGTGGCGAAGGTGAAGCCGGCGAACATCGCGCCGGGCAGATTCCCGGTGCTGATTCTCCGCGGCTCCTGTGATTTCATGCCGCCCGCCAACGCCGCGCAATATGCGTCCTTTCTCGGAGGCGACGTCGTGACGCTGGACGCCGTGGGCCACGGGCTGCTGGAGGATCGTGCGGCGGTGGACGGCGCCATCGCGAACTTCCTCCGGCGGCATTTCGCGCGCCCCTGAAGGGCAGGGCCAAGATTCTCCCCTCGTCCTTGAAGGCGGATTCTGGGTTGCGCTGTTGACGCCGCCCGGCACCCCCAGCATGGACCTCCCATGCGCTTCTTCTCCGACAACGCCGCCGCAGTCTGCCCCGAAGTGCTCGCCGCGCTGGCAAGCGTGAACCAGCTCGACACCGCCTATGACGGAGACAGATGGTCGCAATCGCTCGACGGCGCCTTTTCGGACCTGTTCGGCACGCAGGTGCGCGCGTTGTGGGTGCCGACCGGCACCGCGGCGAACAGCCTCGCCCTGGCCGCGCTCTGCCCGCCTTATGGCGGCGTGGTCTGCCACCGCGAGGCGCACATCAATGTCGACGAGTGCGGCGCGCCGGAATTCTATACGCACGGCGCCAAGCTGCTGGCCGGCGAGGGCCCGGGCTCGAAGCTGACGCCCGATGCGATCCGCGCGGTGATCGATCCGATCCGTCCCGACGTGCACCAGGTGCAGCCGCATGCCGTCTCGATCACCAACGCGACCGAATATGGCCTGGCCTATACGCCGGGCGAAGTGGCGGCGATCGGGGCGCTGGCGAAGGAGCGCAAGCTCGGGCTGCACATGGACGGCGCGCGCTTCGCCAACGCCGTCGCGCATCTCGGCTGCCATCCCGGCGACCTGACCTGGCGCGCGGGCGTGGACGCGCTCAGCTTCGGCTTCGTCAAGAATGGCGGGATGAGCGCCGAGGCGCTGATCTTCTTCCGGCCCGAACTGGCGGAGGCGACGCTCTATCGCCGCAAGCGGGCGGGGCTGCTCTCCTCCAAGGGCCGCTATCTGGCGGCGCAGATCCTGGCGATGCTGGAGAACGACCTGTGGCTCGAGAACGCCCGCGCGGCCAATGCCGGTGCGCGCCTGCTCGCCCGGGCGGCGGGGGACCGGCTGGTGCACCCGGTCGAAGCCAATGAGGTGTTCCTGAAGATGCGCGCCGAGGAAGCGGCGCGCCTGCGCGCGCTCGGCTTCGATTTCTACGACTGGGGCGTGGGCGAGGCGCGGCTGGTGATCAGCTGGGACCAGGCCGAGGAAGCGATACGGCCGCTGGCCGATGCGATCGCGGCGCTGTGAGGACGGGCTCCCCTGAAATCCTCCCTGGGCCTGTGTCGGGGAAGGGAACCGCCGGCGGAGCCGGTGGTGCAGGAGCACAGCGAGTCGCCGCCGGATCGCGGCGCCCCCTCCGCCACGCCGCTTCGCGGCGCGGCCCCCTTCCCCCGGCAAGCGGGGGAAGGAATTGATGACGGCCGCACCCGCCCCGCAATCCGCCCGCCTCTCCGTCCTGGTTCCCTTCGCGATCGTCACGCTGATCTGGGGATCGACCTGGATCGTGATCCGCGACCAGCTCTCGGTGGTGCCGCCGAGCTGGTCGGTCACCTATCGCTTCGCGGTGGCCGGAGTGACCATGCTGGCCTGGGCGGCGCTGCGCGGCGACGGGCTGCGGCTCGATGCGCGGGGCGTGCGCTTCGCGGTCCTGCTCGGGCTCGCGCAGTTCGTGTTCAACTTCAACTTCGTCTATCGCGCCGAGCAGCACATCACCTCGGGCGTGGTGGCGGTGGTCTATGCGCTGCTGCTGGTGCCCAATGCAGTGATGGCGCGGATTTTCCTCGGGCAGAAGATGGGACGCCAGCTGATCATCGGCTCGGCCATCGCGATGGCGGGCGTCGCCCTGCTGTTCCTGCACGAAGCGCGGCTCAGCCCGGTGGGCCCGGCCCAGGCCCTGCTCGGCATCGTCATCGCACTGGCCGGCGTCCTGTGCGCCTCGATCGCCAACATCATGCAGGCGACCGATACGGCCAAGGCCTATCCGATGGCGACGATGCTGGGCTGGGCGATGCTGAGCGGGGCGGCGATCGACGGGCTGTTCGCGCTCGCCACCGCGGGGCCGCCGGCATTCGATCCCCGGCCCAGCTATGCGGGCGGCATCCTCTATCTCGGCGTGCTGGGATCCGCGCTGACCTTCAGCATCTATTTCCGGCTGATCCGCACGATCGGCCCGGCCAAGGCAGCCTATACCAGCGTGCTGATCCCGGTGATCGCGATGCTGTTCTCGACGCTGTTCGAAGGCTATCGCTGGTCCGCGCTGGCGGAGGGCGGCGCGGGGCTGGTGCTCGCGGGGCTGGTGGTGGCGCTGAGGGCGCGCAGGCCCAACCGGTAATCGGCATGGCGCGGCCGCCAGCCCAGCACCCGCTTCGCCTTGCCGTTCGCGACGCGACGATTCTCGGCATGGAAGGCGCGGGCCTGGGGGCTTAGCCCCGCCTGCTCCAGCGGGACCATCGGCGGCACCGGCAACCCCAGCAGCGCGCAGCCATAGGCAATGACGTCGCTCTGCGGAGCGGGGCGATCGTCGGCCAGGTTATAGGCGCCGGGCGGCCCGGCGAAGCCGGCGATCACGCCCTCGACGATGTCGTCGACATGGATGCGGCTGAACACCTGGCCCGGCAGGTCGATCCGCGGCGCGGCGCCGGCGCGGATGCGATCGAGCGGGGAGCGGCCGGGGCCGTAGATGCCGGGCAGGCGGAACACATGCGCGCCGGCAAGCGCCAGCCAGGCGGCGTCCGCCCTTGCCCGGGCGATGCGGCGGCCGGTGCCCATGGGCGCCGTCTCGTCGACCCAGGCGCCGCCGGTGTCGCCATAGACGCCGGTCGAGGAGAGATAGCCGATCCAGGCGCGGGAGGCGGCGATCTCGCTCCCATAGGTTGCGAGGACAGGGTCGTCCTCGCCCGGCGGGACGGTGGAGAGGATGTGCGTGGCGCGCGCGATGTCGCCCGCGCGGCCGGCGAAGGTCTCGCGGGCAACGGTGGCGATTTCCGCCCGGCCGGCCAGCCGCGCGACCAGGCGCATGGCGGTATAGCCGGGGCCGAAGATCAGGAGACGCATTTCCTAGGCCCTCGCCTGGGGAGGCAGGAGGACGCGCGACGCCGGCGGAGGGGCATTTTCCGCGAGCGATGTCGCCGGTGGCGCGCCACCCCTCCACCGCGCGGGGAGGATCGGAACGTCACTGCGCCCCATATCCCCCGAACCGCACCCCGAAGAAATCGCCCCTGTTCCAGCGCGGGCGTTCCGGCGCATCGGTGAGCGCGCGGGCGACGGCATAGTTCAGGCGCATATATCTGGCGGCCGAGTTCCAGTCGAAGGGCAAATCGATCTGGTCCGAGGGCTTGTGATAGTTCTCGGCCAGGAATCTCTTCTGCGCCTCCGCTCCCTGCCCGCCCGGGCCGGTATCGATCGAGACCGCCGGAATGCCGGACTTGACGAAGCTGTAGTGATCCGAGCGGACGAAGAACATCTCCTCGGGGCTCGGATCGGGGACGACGGCAAGGCCCTCGCCAGCCGCCGCCGCGGCGATCACCGGGCCCAGGCTGGAGCGTTCGGCCCCCAGCGCGACGACATCGACCAGCGGATAGGTGAGGATCGGCATGTCCATGTTGACGTCGGCGACCAGCCGGTCCTTCGCCACCGGCGGATAATGCGCGAAATAGTCCGAGCCGAGCAGCCCCTTCTCCTCCGCCGCCAGAGCCACGAACAGCATCGAGCGCCGGGGCTTCTCGCCCGAAGCGACGAACTTGCGGGCGACCTCGAGCATGGTCGAGACGCCGATCGCATTGTCCATCGCGCCATTGTAGATGCGGTCGCCATTGACCGCATCCCCCACGCCGACATGGTCCAGATGGGCGGAAAGGACGACATATTCCGCCTTGAGCGACGGATCGGTCCCCGGGATCAGCCCGGCCACGTTGCGCGTCGCCTGCGTCACCAGCCGCGTCTTGCTCGCAACCCTGAGCGTGCCCGCGAGCGCGCCGGTAGGGACCCGCGTGCCCCTGCGCTGCGCGGCGAGCACATCGGCCCAGCGGATCTTCGCCCCCTGGAACAGCTTCTCCGCCCCGGCCGGGCCGACATAGCCCACCGGCGGGGCGCCCGGCGCGGTCGCAAAGGCAGTGCCGTCGGGCCGTGCCCAGGTCGTGCGTTCATAGTCGTAATAGGGAACGATCGCCTCGAAGGGGATCTGCTCGCGCTGGGCGAGCGATTCGAGCACGATCACCGCCACCGCGCCCTTTTGCTGCGCGATCGCCGCCTTTTGCTCGTCGTCGCCGAAATGCGCCTCGACTTCGTTGGGCAGGCCCTGGGGCACGCCGGGCAGGATCGCCACGATCTTCCCCTTCACGTCGAGCCCCTTGTAATCGTCGCGCTTCCCTTCGGGATAGACGATGCCATAGCCGGCGAAGACGATGCCGCCCTCGGCCTTGAAGTCGGGCGTGGCGGGCGCCGGCGTGTTGACATAGTCGATGCCGAACTGGAGCGGGATTTCCATCGCACCGCGCACCAGGCTCCACTTCGCCTTCTCGGCCGGCTTGTACGAGACCAGCTTGAACGGCTGGAACCAGCTTCCCGCCGCGCCGGGCACCAGGCCGATCGCCAGCATCTGCGCCGCGACATATTCGGCCGCCACGTCATAGTCGCGCGTTCCCGCCTCGCGCCCGCGAAGCGCATCGGAGGCGAGGAACTGGACATGCGCCTTCAGCGCCGCCTGCTCGGGCGGAAGCTGGGCGGCCGGCTGGGCCGCGGTCTGCGCCTGGGCGAACGGCGCGGCGAACAGCGCCGCCGCGGCGAGGAGGAAACGGCGGAAGATCACTTTTCCGAAGGTCCCTGGGCCATCGGCCCCTTGTAGAGCGTGCCGAAGAAATCGCCCTTGTTCCACACCGGCCTGGCCTCCGCATCGGCGATGGCGCGAGCGATCGCATAGTTGAGGCCGACGAAGCGCAGCCCCTGCTTCCAGTCGATCAGCCCCACTTCGTCCGAAGGCTGGTGGTAATGCTTGTCGAGGAATTCCTTCGTCGCCGCCGCGCCCGGACCGCCCGGCCCCAGATCGAGCGAGACCGCGGGGATGCCCGCCTTGACGAAGCTGTAATGATCCGAGCGGACGAAATAGGCTTGGTCCGGCTCCGGATCGGGAACCAGCCTGACTCCCTCCGCGGCGGCGGCCGCCTCCACCAGCTTTCCGACCGAGCTGCGATCCGCGCCATAGGCGACCAGATCGACGAAATCATACGTCAGGATCGGCATGTCGAGATTGACATTGGCGACGATCGATCGGCCCGGCACGGTCGGGTGCGCGGCGAAATATTCCGAGCCGACCAGGCCCTGCTCCTCCGCCGTCACTGCGACGAACAGAATCGAACGGCGCGGCCGCTTGCCGGAGGCCTGGAAGCGGCGCGCCACTTCGAGCATCGCGGCGGTGCCGACCGCATTGTCCATCGCGCCGTTATAGATCCTGTCGCCCGTCGCATCGGGCTCGCCCACGCCGACATGATCGAGGTGCGCCGACAGGACGACATATTCGCCCGCCTTGTCCGTCCCTTCCAGCAGGCCGGCGACATTGTCCGCCGCCAATTTGCGCAGCGCAGTCTCGGCGGTGCCCGTGGCGGATACGGCGAGCGCCCCGCGCGCGATCTTCCCGCCCACCTTGTCCGCCGCCAGGACGGCGTCCCATTTGATCTTCGAACCTTCGAACAGCTTGGCGGCACCGTCGAAGCCCAGATAGGCGAAGGCCGGCGCGGCGGGGCCCGCCGCAGCGCCACCGTCCGACCAGGTCATCGCCTCGCTCTCCGCGAAGGAGACCACCTGGGCGAACGGGCGGAGCGCGTGACGGGCGTTGCTCTCGATCAGGAGAACGCCGACCGCGCCATGCGCCGCCGCGACGCGCATCTTCTCCTCGGGCTGCGCGAGATGCGCGCGGACATCGCTGGGCAGGCCGCGCGGCGCGTCGCGCAGCATCGCCACGATCGCGCCCTTCGCCTGGAGCCCCGCATATTCCTCCTCGGTGCCATAGCCGACAAAGACCACCGGGCCCGACACGGCGACCTTCGGCGTCCTCGGCGTGGGGCGGGCGATATAGTCCTTGCCCCATTCGAGGGGGATCGACGTTTCGCCACGCCGAAGCACGAGCGTGCCGTGGCCGGCCGACTTGTAGGCGACCAGCGGCACCGGCTGGAGCCAGGTGCCGTTCACGCCCGCAGGCTTGAGCCCGGCCGCGAGCATCTGCGCCGCGACATATTGCTCGGCGATGGCCAGTTCGGGCGAGCCCGTGTCACGGCCCTTCATCGCATCGGATGCGAGGAACTGGACATGCGCCTTCAGCGCCGCCGCGTCCCTGTCCAGATCCTGTTTGTCGAGATTCTGGGCGAAGGCGGGAACGGCGGCGAGCAGAGTCGCTGCGAGGAGAAGTGCGCGCTTCATGCTCACTTGGCCCCCGGACCGTTATAGGTGAGGCCGAAGAAATCGCCCTTGTTCCACACCGGTCGCTGCTCGCCATCGGCAATCTCGCGGGCGATGCGATAATTCACGTCGACGAAGCGCACGCCGGACTCCCAGTCGATCGCCGGCAGCTGGCCGATCTCGTCCGAAGGCTGGTGATAATGGTTCTTCATGAAGTCATCATATGCCGCGCGACCGGGGCCGCCCGCACCGGGCCAGAGGAAGACCGAGGGCACACCCTTGCGAACGAAGTTGTAGTGATCCGAGCGGACGAAGATGTTCTCGCCCGGCAGCGGATCGTCGGACAGCGGCACGCCGATCGCCTTGCCGGCGCGCTCGACGATCGGGCCCAGCGTCGAATGGCCGGCGCCGTACACCATGATGTCCTGGAACTTGTAGGTGATGATCGGCATGTCGAGATTGACGTCGGCGACGATGCTCGACAGCGGCACGGTGGGGTTGTTGGCGAAATAGTCCGAGCCGACCAGGCCCTTCTCCTCGGCGGTGACCGCCAGGAACAGGATCGAGCGGCGCGGCTTCGTGCCCGCCGTCTTGAAGCGCTTGGCCTCCTCGATCAGCGAGGCGATGCCGACGGCATCGTCGAGCGCGCCGTTGTTGATCGTGTCGCCGGTCTTGTCGGGCCGGCCGACGCCGATATGGTCGAGATGCGCGGAAAGGACCACGACTTCCTTCGACAGCGCGGGATCGCTGCCCGGCAGCATGCCGGCGACGTTGTAGCTCTTCACCGGGGTGAGCGCGGTCTTGGCGGCGACGCTAACGGTCACCGGCAGCGCCTCTGCCTTGAACACCGCGTCGGGCGCGGCGGCCGCCTTGGCGATATCGGCCCATTTCTGTCTGGCGCCCGCGAACAGCTTCTCGGCGCCGACCAGGCTGACGGTGCCGGCCGAGGGCGTGCCCGGCGCAGCGATATGGCCGGTGCCGTCGGGGTTGCCCCAGGTGAAGCGCGGCCGCGCCGCGGCATTGGCATAGAAGCTGAAGGGCCGCGCCTTGACGGTGTGCGGCGATTCGAGCGTGATCGTGGCGATCGCACCATGCTTCGCCGCGATCTCCGCCTTGGCGGCGGGATTGGAGAAATGCGCGGCGACCTCGCCGGGGAAACTCTCGGGCGCGCCGCCGAAATAGGCGACGATCCTGCCCTTCACGTCGACGCCCCTATAGTCGTCGCGGCCCTGGCCCACGATGCCATAGCCGACGAACACCACCGGCGCCGTGACGGCATAGCTGGGCGTCTCGGGATTGGCCGAGGAGACAAAGTCCTTGCCGAATTCGAGCGCGACCGGCGCGCCGCCCTTGCGCGTCACCGTCATCGTGCCGGGGCCGTCGAGCTTGGCGCTGACCAGCGGGACCTTCTGCAGATAGCCGCCCTCGTCGCCCGCCGGCTTCAGCCCGGCCGCATAGAATTGCGAGACGACATATTGCGCGGCGATCTCGAACTCGGGGCTGCCGGCCTCGCGGCCCTTCAGCGCATCCGCGGCGAGGAACATGACATGGCTCTTGAGCGCCGCCTGGTCGGCGGGCAGCTCGGCATTGACGATCGCATTGCGCTCTGCGGCGGTGAGCGCCGGGGCGGGCGCAGGCGCCGGCGCGTTCTGGGCATAAGCGGGCAGCGCCAGCATCAGCGCAAGGGCCAGCGGCGTGGTGGTGCGGATCATGTGGGGGAACCTCTCGGCGGCAACTCGGTATATCGCTTCGGTAGCACGGCTTGACGCAGGCGCAAGCCGGCAGATTTTCAAGGTGGCGAGCGCCGAGCTTGCCCCTATATCCGAGGCATCATGGCAGACGCTTCCAACGCCCCGCAGACTCCGCACGTCACTCGCCGCGAGGACTATCGCGCGCCCGACTGGACGGTTCCCGAGATCGCGCTCGACTTCGATCTCGATCCGGTGGCGACCCGGGTCCGCGCCACGCTGCTGGTGGAGCGCAGCGGCGCGCACGATCGGCCGCTGGTGCTGAACGGCGACGGGCTGGCGGCGGAGAGCGTGAAGGTGGACGGCGCCGAGGCCGAGGGCTGGCGGATGGACGGCCCGGACCTGGTGATCCCGCTTGCCGGCGACGCGCACGAGATCGAGACGGTCGTGACGATCGCGCCCGAGCGCAACACCCAGCTTCAGGGCCTCTATGCCTCGTCGGGCATGCTCTGCACCCAGTGCGAGGCCGAGGGCTTCCGCCGCATCACCTTCTTCCCCGACCGGCCGGACGTGCTCTCGAAATACAAGGTGCGGATGGCTGCCGACAAGGCGCGCTTCCCGGTGCTGCTGGCGAACGGCGATCCGATCGCGCAGGGCGATGCGGGCGACGGGCGCCACTGGGCCGAGTGGCACGATCCCTTCCCCAAGCCGAGCTATCTGTTCGCGCTGGTGGCCGGCGACCTGGTCGCCAACAGGGGCGTCTTCACCACGATGCGCGGGCGCAAGGTGGATCTCGGCATCTGGGTGCGCGCGGGCGACCTGCCCAAGACCGATCACGCGCTGCACGCGCTCAAGCTGTCGATGGCCTGGGACGAGACCGTCTATGGCCGCGAATATGATCTCGACGTGTTCAACATCGTCGCGGTGGACGACTTCAACTTCGGCGCGATGGAGAACAAGGGGCTGAACGTCTTCAACAGCCGCTACATCCTTGCCGATCCCGACACCGCCACCGATTATGATTACGACGCGATCGCCGCGGTGGTGGCGCACGAATATTTCCACAACTGGTCGGGCAACCGCGTCACTTGCCGCGACTGGTTCCAGCTCAGCCTGAAGGAAGGCTTCACCGTCTTCCGCGACCAGAGCTTTTCGGGCGACCAGGGCAGCAAGGCAGTCAAGCGGATCGAGGATGTCCGCGGCCTGCGCGCCAGCCAGTTCCCCGAGGATGCCGGCCCGCTCGCCCATTCGGTGCGCCCGGACGAGTATATCGAGATATCGAACTTCTACACGGCGACCATCTACAACAAGGGCGCCGAAGTGATCCGGATGATGTCGACCATCCTGGGCCGCGAGAAGTTCCGCGCCGCGACCGACCTGTATTTCGACCGGTTCGACGGCACCGCCGCCACTTGCGAGGACTTCGTGCGCTGCATGGAGGAGGCCGGCGGGGTGGACCTCACCCAGTTCCGCCGCTGGTACAGCCAGGCGGGCACGCCGCGCGTCTCGGCCAATCTGGCCCAGGAAGGCGGCCGCGCCCGCCTCAGGCTCGCCCAGACCGTGCCGCCGACGCCGGGCCAGCCGGCCAAGGAGCCGATGGTGCTGCCGCTCAGGCTCAAGCTGTTCGGCGGCATCACCGGGCGGCCGATGTGCGACGAGCAGCTGGTCCTGCTCAAGGACGCCGCGCACGAGATGCTGTTCGAGAACCTGTCCGAGCCGCCGGTGCTCTCGATCAACCGCGGCTTCTCCGCCCCCGTGATCGTCGAGACCAACCGCACGGCAAAGGACCTCGCCTTCCTCTCGGCGCATGACGACGATCCCTTCGCCCGCTACGAGGCGATGCAGCAGCTGATGCTGGACACGCTGGTCGCCGCGGTGACGAGCGGCAAGGGCGAGCACGCCGCAGTGATCGAGGCGGTGCGGAACACGCTGCTCGATTCGGCACTCGACAAGGCATTCGTCGCCGAAGCCGTGCTGCTGCCGTCGGACAGCTTCATCGGCGACCAGATGGGCATGGTCGATCCCGACGCGATCTTCGCGGCGCGCGAGGCGCTGCGCGCGGACCTGGGCACGGCGCTGGAGAGCGAATGGCGCGCCGCCTATGACGGGGCACAGGCCAATCGCTTCGAATATTCGCCGGCGGCCAAGGGCGCGCGGCGCCTGAAGACGGTGGCGCTCGGCTATATCGCCGCGAGCGGAGCGGACGACGCCGCCGCGCTTGCCTTCGGCCAGTTCGAGGCGGCGGACAACATGACCGATCGCCAGGGCGCGCTGACCACGCTGGTCAACGGCAATTCGGACAAGCGCGAGGCGGCGCTGGCGGCCTTCTACCAGCGCTACCAGGGCAATGCGCTGGTGCTAGACAAATGGTTCCAGACCCAGGCGCTCTCGTCGCGCGACGATGCCGCGCAGGCCGTCGAGGCACTGGCCGCGCACAAGGACTTCACGCTCGCAAACCCAAACCGGGCGCGGGCGCTGATCGGCGCGTTCAGCGTCAACCAGCGGGCGTTCCACGATCCTTCGGGCCGCGGCTATCGCTTCGTCGCCGACCAGCTGATCGCGCTCGACCGGCTCAATCCGCAGACCGCGGCCAAGCTGGTGCCGCCGCTCGGCCGGTGGAAGCGCTTCGATCCGGCGCGTGCGGCAAGGATGCGCGCCGAGCTGGAGCGGATCATCGCCACGCCGGGGCTGAGCAAGGATATGTTCGAGCAGGCGAGCAAGTCGCTGGACTGAGGCTTTGGCGACAAGGTGCGGGAAGCGATTCCCGGCGCCGCCGTCCATATCGGCAGGGTAAGGAGACACAGCATGACCTTGTCGACCAAGACCGTTCCCTCGCCCGTCGGCGAACTCACCCTCGTCGCAAGCGACAAGGGCCTCGTCGCGATCCTTTGGGAGAATGATTCGCCCGATCGGGTGAAGCTGGGCGAAGCGGCCGGCGATGCCGGGCATCCGGTGCTGATGGCGGCCGAGACCCAGCTGCGCGAATATTTCGCCGGCACCCGCACCCGCTTCGACCTGCCGCTGGATTTCCGGGGAACCGACTTCCAGAAGAGCGTATGGGCCGAACTGCTGGCCATCCCCTTTGGCGAGACGCGCTCCTATGGCGAGATCGCCGCGAAGCTGGGCCGCCCGAAAGCGTCGCGTGCCGTCGGTGCCGCCAATGGACGCAACCCGATCTCGATCGTCGCCCCGTGCCACCGGGTGATCGGGTCGACCGGCAAGCTCACCGGCTTCGCAGGCGGGCTGGACGCCAAGGAATATCTGCTCGCGCTGGAGCGCCGCGCCGGTTGACGCGGGAGCGTTCGCCCCGGGCCCGCGTTGGCGCCGCATGATCAAGCTGATCGCCACCACTGCCCGCGATCGCGACCGGGTGGGCGAGATCGCGGCCGTGGCCGCGCGCTTCGGGCTGGGCGTGCTGCTCGCCCGGCTGGGCTTCGCCGGCGAAGGCGCGGATGCCGACGCGGGGGCGCTGCCGCTCCCGCGCCGCACCCGGCTGGCGCTCGAGGCGCTGGGGCCGAGCTTCGTGAAGATCGGCCAGATCCTCGCGACGCGCGGCGACCTGCTGCCGCCCGAATGGATCGCCGAGCTCGAGCAGCTCCACAGCGACGCGCCGACGCTGGCCTTCGAGACGATCCGCGCGGCAGTGGAGGACGCGCTGGGCGAGCCGCCCGAGGCCGCCTTCGCGCATTTCGATCCGGTGCCGCTCGCCGCCGCGTCGATGGCGCAGGTCCACCGCGCCCGATTGAAGGACGGGCGCGACGTGGTGCTCAAGGTCCGCCGCCCCGGCATTCGCCGCGCGATGGAAGCGGACATGCGGCTGATCGCCGAACTGGCCGCGCTGGTCGAGCGGAGCAGCGCCGAGGCGCGGCGCTTCGAGCCGGTGGCGCTGGCGCGACAGCTGCGCCAGGCGATGCTGGAGGAGCTGGACTTCACCCAGGAGGGCCGCAACGCCGATCGCATCCGCGAGGACCTGGTCGGCCAGCCCGATGTGCTGGTGCCCGGCATCCATTGGGAGTGGACCAGCGAGACCCTGCTGGTGATGGACTATGTCGAGGGGGTGAAGCCGCTTTCCGCCGAGGCGCTGGCGGCGCGCGGGATCGATCCGGAGGCAATCGCCGAACTCGGCGCCGATCTCGTCATCGAGATGGTGCTGGTCCATGGCCGCTTCCACGGCGATCCGCACCCCGGCAACCTGCTCTGCCTGCCCGGCAACCGGCTGGCGCTGCTCGACCTGGGCTCGATCGGCCATATCGGGCCGGGGCGGCGCGAGGAATTCCTGGGCTTCGTCACGTCGCTGGCCTGGGGCAATCCGCGGGCGCTCGCGGAAACGCTGGCGCTCTGGTCCGAAGGGCATGGTGTGCCGCGTGGCCGCATCGACCGCGCCGCCGAGCAGATCGTCCAGCGCCATGGCGGCGGGCGCATCGTGATGGCGGAGATGGTGCCCGATTTCCTGCGGCTGCTGCGCGAGGAAGGGCTGGTGATGCCGCCGGACTTGCTGCTGGTGTTCAAGGCCTTTGTGACGATGGACGGCGTGCTCGCGCGCATCGCGCCGGGCTTCGACCTGTCCGGCGCGATCCGGCGGGCGGCGGCGCGGCTGGTGGCGGCGCGCTTCGCGCCGGGGCGGCTGGCCGCGAGCGGCGGCATGCTGGCCTGGACCCTGGCAGGGCTGGGTGACGACGCGCCACGGCTGCTGCGCGCCGCGATCCGGCGGATCGAGGCCGAGCCGCCGAACGACGCCGCGACTGCCGCCGCGATCCGGACGGGCACGGGCTGGATCGCCGCCGCGCTGCTGGGCGGGGCGGCGATCCTGGCCGTGGCGCTGGTGCTGGTGCTGGTCTAGTCCAGGGCCCGAACCAGCATCCGGGATCTTGCGATCGGGCCCTGGCGCTACGCCATCACGTTGCGGCCGCGCGTCACCACGGCGGTGTGCCCCACGCTGGCCTTGGTCGTGCGCTGGGTCACCGTGTCCAGGAACACCCAGTCGTTGCTCGCCTTTTCCGGCGTGAGCGTGAGCGCCATATAGCCGCGGCGGCTGGTGTCGCACCATTTCAGCTCGGGATTGGCGGCGACCAGGCCGGCGGCGATGATCTTCGGATCGGTAGCGGTGCTGTTCTCATAGCCCGGCGACGTGACGCTATGGCCGGCGAATTCGACGCCGGCGGGCTTGCCGTCCTGCCCCAGGTCGAACGCCCAGGCATTGTGGCTGTCGCCGCACAGCACGATCAGATTGGCGCCCGCCGCCTGGGCGGACTTGAGGAAGCGCGCGCGGGCCGCCGGGAAGCCGCCCCAATTGTCGAGGTCCGACGGCACGCCGAGCTTGCTGGCGATCACGCCCGACTGGACATAGGCGCGCGTACGGGCCGGGGCATCCGGCTTGATCCAGTCGAGCGCCTGCTCCGGCATGCGCTGCTTGCCCATGATCGTGCCGAAACCGACCAGCTGCCACTTCTGGCCGGCGCGCACCGACTTGCGCATCGCATGGCCGAGCCACGCCTCCTGCTCGGTGCCGAGCATGGTACGCGCCGGATCCTGCAGTTCGCCGTCGCGAAAGGCGATCAGCGCCTTCTGCGCGTCGGCGGAGCGGAACAGCGGCGCGAGATCCGGCTCGTCGCTGCGCGCGAGGAGGCGGCTCTCGGTGCGGAACAGCGTGGCGAGGCCGCCAATGTCGTAGCTGCCCCAGGGCGTCTCGGAGACCGGCATCCATTCCTTGAACGCCTGGAGCGCCGCCGCCTTGCGGATGCTCCAGTCGCCTTCGTCCGGCTGATGGTTCTGCGCGCCGCCTTCCCAGCTGTTGTTGGTCGATTCGTGATCGTCCATCTGGATCAGCATCGGCTTGACCCGGTGCAGTTCCTGGAGATCGGGATCGCTGCGATAGCTGGCATAGCGCAGGCGATAATCGGCGAGATGGACCATCTCGGTCGCCGGCTCGGGCCAGCGATCCGCCACCGCCCCGCCGGCCGGCGCATAGCCGCCGCGCTTATACTCGTAGAGATAATCGCCGAGATGGACCCACAGGTCGATATCGGCGCGCGCCGCGGCATGGCCATAGGCGTTGAAGAAGCCGAACGGCATGTTCGCGCAGGAGAAGACGCCGATGCCGAAGCGGCCGACATTGCCCATGGGCAGCGTCTTCGTCCTGCCCACCGGCGAGAAGCTGCCGTCCGGGGCCACGAAGCGATAGAAATAGCTGGTGCCGGGCTCGAGCCCCTCGACCGTGATCTTGGCGGTATGGTCGCGCCACGGGCCGGTGATCTGCTGGCCGCCCGAGACGATCTTCGCGAAATCCGCGGTCTTCGAAATCTCCGCCCTCAGCTTCACCGCGCCGCCATCGGCGGGCACGTAGCGCGTCCAGAGCAGCATCGTGTCCTGCCCCGGCTCGCCGCTGGCGACCGAATGGGTGAAGCCGGCGGCCAGCGCCTGGGCCAGGGAGAAGCCCGGAAGCGCGAGGGCGCCGAGGCCCAGCGTGCCGGTGAGAAGAAGCGAGCGGCGATCGGTACGAAGCGTCATTTGTAGCGTTCCCGGACAATTTCGTCGCACGCCTTGCCGCGTTCCCGTGGCGAGTTCGTGACAGCGCGCGCGCGCGGCGCTAAGCACGGACCGGAATTAACCGGGAAGGGCCCGTTCGACAATCATGCTGCATCTCCTCCCGCCCGGGGCGCCGCGCTCCTGATGGCAAGCAAGTCCGAAGTGCTGGGGAGCCGGACTGCTCGCCTTTCCGATCTGGTCGCCGCGATCGCCGCCTTGCCGCGCTGGTCGATCCTGCTGCTCGCCGCCGTGGCGGTGCGCGCGATCACCTTCGGCAATCCCGTCGTCCATATCGATGAGGAATTCTACCTCGTCACCGCCCAGCAGATGCTGCACGGCGCCGTTCCCTTTGTCGATGTCTGGGACCGCAAGCCCGTGGGGCTGTTCCTGATCTACCTGCTGCCCGCCGCCTTCGGGGTCCCGGCGGGCATCTGGATCTACCAGATGATGGCGCTGGCCGCGGTGGTGGGCACCGCGCTGCTGATCTGGCGGCTCGCCGACAAGGCCGGCTGGAGTCGCGGCGGCCTCCCCGCCGCGCTCCTCTATCTGTTCATGCTCAATTTCGCCGACGGCCAGGGCGGGCAGGCGCCGGTCTTCTACAACCTGCTGACGGCATGGGCGGTGCTGCTGATCGTGCCGCACCCGGACGATGCGAGCGACGACCGCCGGCGCATCCATCGCGCCACCGCGGCGATGCTGATCATCGGCCTGGCGATGCAGGTCAAATATTCGGTGGTCTTCGAGGCGATATTCCTCGGCCTGTGGCTGATGTGGACCGAGGCGCGCCTGGGGACCAGCGCGGCGCATGTGCTGCGCCGCGGCGCGCTCTGGGCGGCGGCGGTGTGGCTGCCCACGCTCGCCACCTGGGCGGCGTTCATCCTGCTCGGCCATGGCGACCCCTGGTTCTATGCCAATTTCGGCTCGATCCTGGCGCGGCAGAGCGATCCGCCGATGGTGCTGATTCGCAACTTCCTGGAAGTCGCGCTGATGCTGGCCCCGCTGCTGATCGTCTCCGGGCTCTCGCGCCATGTGCCCGTGGGCGCGCGCAGCGAGCATCCGGTGCGGGCATTGCTCTTCGGCTGGCTGATCGCCGCGGTGATCGGGCTGCTGGTGTTCGGTACCTGGTTCAATCACTATGCGCTGCCGGTCCTGCTGCCCGCGAGCCTGTGCTGCGCCGGCTATCTGGGCGGCACCGAGACCGGCCGCAAATGGGTGGCGCCGCTGCTGCTGCTCGTGGCTGCCATCGGCGGCGAAGCCAGGCTGGTCAGCGTGAAATTGCATCGCGGCAATGCCGCGCAGCTTCAGGCGCTGGCCGACGGCATCGGCCATGGGCCGGGCTGCATGTACCTCTATTCGGGCAATCCGATCCTGTACGGCTATACCGGGCGCTGCACCGTGTCGCCCTGGGTCTTTCCGAGCCACCTTTCGCGCGAGCGCGAGAATGGCGCGCTGGGCGTCGACCAGCTCCAGGAGATCGACCGCATCTTCACCCAGCGGCCGGAGATCGTGGTGATGCGCCCCGCCTATTTCGGCGAGCGCATGGCGTCGCACCAGCTCGCGGTGAAGCGGATGGAGGAGCTCGGCTATCGCCTGCGCGGCCGCTGGCCGCTCGGCGACCTCAATATCTCGGTCTACGCGCTGCCGGCGCCGCGCGCGCCGGCGCCGCCGCGCCTCGCCTCCAGCAAGCCCTCGTAATAGGCCATCAGTTCGGCGGCGTGGTCGGCGTCGCTGCGCACCTTGCCCGCGGCGACGCGGGCGGCGTTGCGCAGGATGGCCTGCTCGCGGCCGAACATGCGCCGGATCGCGTCCGCCGCCGAATAGGCATCGCGCGCGCGATAGGTTTCGGCGAAGAGCGGATCGGCAAGCTCGGCGAAGCCGCCCTCGTCGGGCCCGATCAACGGCAGGCCCGAGGCCAGCGCCTCGGAAGCGACGAGGCCGAAGGGCTCGGCATCGGAGCCGTGGATCAGCGCATCGCAGCTGGCCATGATCCGCGAGAAGCGCACCCGGTCATAGACCGGACGGAAGATCTTGATATGCGGGCTGCCGGCGATCCGGGCCTCGAGCTGGCGGCGCTGCGGGCCGTCGCCGATCAGCATCAGGCCGACGGGCAGGTCGTTCGCCGCAGCCTCCACTGCGTCGATCACCAGCGGCCAGCGCTTCTCCTTGTGATGCCGGCCCAGGCCGAGCAGCAGATGCCCTTCCGGCGGCAGGCCGAGCTGGGCGAGCAGCGCCACGCGCAGCTTCTCGTCGCGCAGGTCGGGCGAGAACCATTGCCGCTCGATCCCCAGCGGCATCGAGGCATGGACATGCATGCCGCGCCGGCGGAACCGCTTGGCCAGTGCCGGGCCGTTGGTGACGAACGCGTCGTAATGCCCGAGGAAGCGGCTCATGTACCGCGTGTACCAGGCAAAGGCCCGCTCGACCTGGATCGGCGTCGCCACGCTGTCGAGCCAGCGCTGCGGATAGGCGCCGATATTGTCGCCATGGGCGAAGAACACCTTCACCGCATCGCCCTGCCAGCGCGCCACCGTCCAGGCCGGGAGCCAGGGCGAGCTGGTCTCGACGATGTCGGGCTTCAGCGCGTCGAGCAGGTTCCACACCGGTTCGTCATGGACGAAGATGCCATAGTTGCGATCGAGGATCAGCGGCGGCGCCTTGACCCAGAAGATGCGGCCGCCGCCGGGCCGCTCCTCGACGCTCGATTCGAGCGCCGGCGCGATCACGGTCAGCTCATGGCCCATATCGGCCATGATCCCCATCTTGCGATCGAGATAGGTGCGCACGCCGCCACCGGTCGGCGAGTAGAACTCGTTGACGTCGACGATGCGCATCGCCTTGCCCCTCAGTCGTCCAGCGGCGCGAAGCCGCCCAGACCCCTGAGATATTGGGCCTTTATCGAGATCTGTCCACCGCCGGGGCCGACATTGACCAGCGCCTGGCGTACCTTGGGGCGGCTGCGGCCGAGCTTCTGGTTGCTCGGGAAGCCGGCGCCGTCCTCCCAGAAGTTGAACTTGTTCTTGCCGTCGCGATCGTGCGTGAACAGCACCGCCCAGGTGCCCGGGCCCGGCGCGCGGATGCACAGGCGGACGGGGCCCGAAGCCGGCGTCTGCGCCCAGATGCGGCGGAACGGCTTGTTCTCGCGCTTCAGCGACGTGTCGTCGCGCAGGAAATCCTCCTCGTTCGGCGGATAGATCTCCAGCTTGAGCCGGCCGGTGCGGTCCTTGAGGCCGGTGACGTTGACGTAGAGCGGCACGCCGGCCCGCGTCGCGCAATTGCCGTCGACCGGATCGGGCTGCGCGGCGGCGGCAGGCGCCGCGGCGAGGGCGAGCGCGGTCGCGGCGCCGGTGGCCAGCGAGGCGATCGGGAGGCGGATCATGGCTGCTTGTTCCTCGTGAGCAGGGCCTGCACGCTGAAGCCTCCGATCAAGGTGACATGGACGAGAAGGGTGAGGCCGGCGATCAGCGCCATCAGCTCGGACATGGCCGAGCCCTGGCCGATCACCACCCCGGTGATCGCGGCAAAGGCGGCCTCCTTGCTCGGCACCAGCGGCAGGCGCCAGACGAGCAGGCGGCCGGCCGCCATCATCAGCCACACGCCGATCGAGACGTTCGGCATCGCCAGGTGCCAGGCGATCGCGACGAGCAGCGAGCCGGTGACGATGCGCGCGCAGTGCACCAGGAACACCCACCACAGCTCGCGGCGGGGCAGCGAGAACACGCGCTTGGAGAAGAGCAGGAACGGCACCGACATCAGCAGCAGCACCACCACCGAGCCGAGCACCGCGCCCTTCCATTGCGGCGGCACCAGGCCCAGATAGAGCGGCAGGCCGACGACCATCATGATCAGCGTGATCGCGTTGCCGGCGATGGCCGACAGGATCATCACGTCCTTCACCGCACCGAACGGCGCCGCGACCATCTGGGTGCGCTGGCGCGCCCAGGCGTAGAAATAGGCCTCGCCCGAATAGCCGAACAGCACTTCGTTCGAGATGCGCTTCTTGTGGAGCGCGGCGAGCCCGGCGAGCGGGATCTGCCACAACCGCTTGAAGATCACATAGTCGAAGGTCGGCGGGCCGACATAATAGAGGGCGAAGACCAGGTAGAAGAGCGGGTTGGTGGGCAGGCTGCGATAGAGGCCCTGCAAGCCCGAGCCGAACAGCTCGCGGCCGAGCGCCACGATCATGAGCAGCGTCAGCGCGCCACCGAGAATCGCCGGCCAGCGGCGCCTGATCTTTTCGACGGGTTCGAGACCCGCAAGGTCGGGCGCGCCCGGGAGGGGGACGGCCTCGACAACGCTCGTGTTCAACGAAGCCTCCAGACTTGGTTCGTTCACCGATTCACATTCCGCCGCCCAAAACGGCCGTTTCCAGCACTTTATCCGCGTCTTGCGGCGTACAGCCCCCCAGTTTACGCCAACACGAAAATGGCTGGTGGCAGCAGATTGCGGTTTATTGCGGGGGCGATTTGGGCTTAAGAGTGGCAATCCGCAAGACCTATGTTGCACCGCACCCAATCCAAAACCGCACAACACATCCTCACCTATGCCCAGCAATTGCAGGGCGGCGGTGTGGAACGCGCGATGCTGCGCATGGCCGCGGGATGGCACGCGGCAGGACGCCGGGTGACGCTGGTGCTGGGCAGCAGCGAAGGGCCGCTGGCCGCGGAAATCCCCGGCGGGATCGAACTGATCGAACTGGGCGACGGGCGGCACCAGGCCCTGTTCCGGCTCGCGGACGAAGTCCGGCGGGCACGGCCGGACCTGCTGTTCTGCCCGGGCAACCGCTATACCGGAGTCACTGCGCTCGCCCGGCTGCGGCTGGGCGCCGCCGCGCCGCCGATCGTGGGCAAGGTCTCCAACGCGCTGGTGCGCCCCGAGCTCTCGCGGGGCGCGGCATGGCGCTATCGGCGCTGGCTGCGGCTGCATCCGCGCTTCCTCGACCATGTCGTGGCGATGACCCCGGCAATGGCGACCGAGGCGATGGCCGAGATGGGGATGCCGTCCGAGCGCGTAGGGGTGATCGCCAATCCGCCCGCCCGGCCGATCGCGGGCGCCGCGCCGGTTGCGCTGCCCGCGGGCCGCTATCTGATCGGCGTCGGGCGGCTGGAGCCGCAGAAGCGCTGGGACCGGCTGCTCGCCGCCCTGCCCCGGCTGGCCGACAAGCAGGTGAAGCTGCTGCTGCTCGGCGAAGGCGGCGCGCGCGGCGCCCTCGACGCGCAGATCGCGGCGCTGGGACTGGGCGACCGGGTGGTTATGCCCGGCCATGCCGGCGATCCGCTGCCTGCCCTCAAGGGTGCGGCGGTGGCGGTGCTGACATCGGACTATGAAGGCGTGCCCGGCGTGCTGCGCGAGGCGCTTTCGGTGGGCACCCCGGTGGTATCGACCGAATCGAGCGTCGCGGTGCGCGAGATCGTCCATGCGCCGGAACTGGGCACGGTGATCGCGCGCGAGGATGGCGATGCGCTGGTCGCCGCCCTCGATCGCTGGCTGGGGCCGGACGCGGTACGGCCCGCACCGGTGATGGCGACGGGCGATTCGATCGCGGACTATCTGGCATTGTTCGACCGCGTGGTGGACAGCCACCGGCAATGACGGGGATCAGCGCAGCCGCAACCGCACGCCCAGCCACAGGGTGCGCGGCAGCGCGCGCTCGATCGCGCCCGGGCCGCTGATCCCGGCCTGCACCTCGGCATCGAAGATATTCTCCGCCCGCGCCTGGAGCGCGAAATCGTGCGCGAGCGGCAGCGTGGCTGCGGCATCGAGCGTGAAGGCGCCCTTCAGCGTGCGGCGGTTCTGGTCGTCCTCGAACTGCGGCCCCGCATAGCGGGCGGTGAGCGACACCCCGGCCTCGCCCCGCGCCCAGCCGAGCGTCGCGCTCGCCTGATGCCGCGCGGTTTGGGCCGGGCGCATGCCATCGAGCGAAGCCGCGACGCCCGATGCGGCCACGCGCGAATCGGTGAAGGCATAGGATGCGGCCAGGCTGAAGGCACCGGCCACCCAGCGCCCGTCGAGCTCCACCCCCCTGGCGGTGACTGCATCGAGGTTCCGGCGTTGGCGATAGAAGCCCGCCGCGGAGACGAAGCCCACGCCGGGAAAGCTGCCCGGCCCCTGCGCCAGCGTGACGTTCGCGATCGCGCCGTCGAGGCGGTTCCAATAGCCGGTGGCACGGATGGTCAGTGCCGCGACGGGGCGCCAGTCCACCCCGATCTCCGCCCCGACCAGCCGCTCGGGATCGAGCGCTGCATTGGCGGCGGTGGCGTCGGCACCCGCGCGGAAGGGGCGGTAGAGCTCGTTGAGCGTCGGCAGACGCCAGCCCCGATATGCGGCCGTGCGCAGCGTAACGGCGCCCAGCCGATAGGCGGCGCCCGCGCGGCCGGTGGCTTCCCAGCCCCGGCGATCGGGGAAGCGGCTGCTCGCGATCACCGGGCCGGGTGCGAGCGACGTCTCGAGCAGCGTACCGTCGGCGATGTCCCAATGATCGAGGCGCCCGCCCAGGCTGAGCGTGAGCGGCCCGCTTTCGTAGCTGGCATCGGCGAAACCGCCGACGGTCAGGCTCTCGCCTCCCGCGACGCGGCGGCGAGTCGGGCGGCCGGCGACATAGGTATAGAGTTCCTCGGTCCGGCCCGAGACGCGGCGCAGGTCCGCACCGAGGCGAAGCGTCACGCCCCCGCCGACGGGCGGAGCGACCTCCAGCCGCGCGCCCAGGCCGGTGGCGGGCACGGCATATTGCTCGAGCGCCGGCGTGACGGCGGTACGCGCATCGTTGACCGCCGCGAAGCCCGAGGCGAAATCGCGCGCCTGGAGCCAGGCAAGCGCCGACCAGCCCCAGGCGCCGCGCCCCACGAGGCGAAGGCTGGCATCGGCGCCTTCGCTCTTCGCCCGCGTGAAATCCATGCCGCGGTCGCGGCGGTCGGTGAAGGCCGAGAGATTGGCCTGGAGCTCGGTATCGGCGCCGATGCCGGTGACGGCGCGCAGGGCGATGGCGGCCTGTTCATAGGGCGCCGGCCGGTCGACCGGCCCGCGATCCGCCGCGACGATCGGCGTGAAGCCGTCGCCGCGCGCATATTGCCCGGCAATGGTGGCGAAGCCGCGCCCGAGCTCGACCGCGCCGACGCCCGAGAGATCGAGGCTGTCGCGGCTGCCGCCGAGCGCGTCGAGCGAAAGCCGGCCAAGCTGCGACGGGCTGCCACTCTCCAGCTCGATCGTGCCGGCGAGCGCACCCGGCCCGGCATAGCCGCTGCCCCCGCCCCGCACGATTCGCGCACCGGCAAGGCGCACGGGAAGATAGGCGGGAAAGGCGATCCAGCCGCCGAAGGGATCGGCCTGGGGCACGCCGTCGAGCAGCAGCAGCGCGCGGCTCGACGCATTGCCGCCCAGGCCCCGCAGCGTGACTCCCTGCGAAGTCGGATGGGCCGAGCGCGAATCGGAGCGGCGGAACTGGGCGAGGCCGGCGGCATCGCGCAGCGCATCCTCCAGCCGGCCGCTGGCGGTGCCGGCGATGCGGTCGCGCGCGATCGTCACCACGTCATAGGCGGCATCGCCCGGCGGCGCCGCAAGCCCGCGGCCGGTGACGACGATCGCGTCGGGCTCCTGTTCCTGCGCCAGAGCGGGGGCGGCGAGCAGCAGGCCCGCCGCCAGCCCGGCGGCCCTCACTTGGGCGCCACCGCGTCGGGATGGGCGGCGGCGAAGGCGGGCAGCGCGGTGGCGGCGGCGTCGATCGCGACCAGCCGGGGGAAGGCGTCGAGCGGCGTCTCGAAGCGCCGGGCATTGTACATCTGGGGCACCAGGCAGAGATCGGCGATCCCCGGCGCATCGCCGCCGAGGAAGCGCCCGCCCCCCGCCATCGCTTCCAGCGCGGCGAAGCCCTCGGCGATCCAGTGGCGGGTCCAGGCGTTCCGCTCCTCCTCGTCCACGCCCATCGCCTTCAGGCGCCGCATCACGCGCAGATTGTTGAGCGGATGCGTGTCCGCCGCGATGACGAGCGCCCGGGCCATCGCCCCGGCGCGGGCATCGGGATCGGCGGGGATCAGCCGCGGCTCGGGATGGCGCGCATCGAGCCATTCGATGATCGCCAGGCTCTGGGTGATCACCTTGCCATCGGCTTCCAGCGCGGGGACGAAGCCCTGGGGGTTGCGGGCGAGATGCTCCGGCGAGCGCTGCTGGTCCTCGAGCAGCATGACGTCGCGCCGCGCATAGGCCAGGCCCTTCAGGTTCAGCGCGATGCGGACGCGATAGGCGGCCGAGGAGCGGAAATAGTCGTAGAGGATCATGGCGCACCTGCCGGCGGATCGAGCGGCGTGGCCGCCTCTTCCTCATAGCCCCGGCGCAGGCGGACGCGCCATTTGAGTCGCGGGCTCTCCTCGTCGGCGGCGCGGGCGGCGCGCTCCGCCTCGCTCTCCAGCGCGACCTTGATCATCGCCACGATCGGATCGGCCAGCGCCAGGCCGAGCACGCCGAACAGCGTGCTGGCGAGGATCTGCGACGAGAGGGTGAGCGCCGGCGGCATGTCTACCGTGCGCCGCGCGACCATCGGGATCACCACATAGCCGTCGAAATTCTGCACGCCGAAATAGATGATGATCGCCCAGATGCCGGTCTCGGTGCCGGCGCTGAAGCCCACCGAGATCATCATCACGCCGGAGATGAAGGCACCGATATTGGGGATGAAGGCGAGCACGCCGGTGATGATCCCGAGCAGCAGCGCCATCGGCACGCCGGCCAGCCACAGGAAGAAGGCGGTGACCACGCCTTCGAAGAGCATGCCGAACAGGCGCCCGGCAAGCAGCCGCCGCATCGTCGTCGCCATGCGGCTGATGGTGAGCGCGAACGAATCGCGTGCGTCCCTCGGCACCATCCATTGCAGGCCGCGCTCGTAGATGCGCGGCTCCAGCGCCACGAACAGGCCGATGACCACGATCATCAGCAGCGACGAGACCGCGCCGAACACCGAGCCCACCGCCGAAGTGAGCCGCCCGACGCTGCCCAGCGCCTGCTGGGCGAGGCCGGTGAGATCGGAGCGGCCCGGCATCAGGCCCAGATCGGCCACCCATTGGGCGACCTTGTTCGCCTGCACTTCCAGCGTGGTGCGCAGCTGTTCCGCCTGGGCGGCGATCTGGACGCCGGTCAGGTAGAAGATGCCGGCGAAGAAGGCGATCACCAGCAGGACGACGATCACGATCCGCAGCGCGCGCGGGATCGGCAGGATGCGGCCGAGCAGCCGCGCGCCGCCATCCAGCATCGATGCGAAGACCAGCCCGCCGAAGATGATCAGGATCGGCTGGATCAGCAGCACGAACAGGGCGACCGCGATACCGAGGCCGAACCAGACGCTCGCCTTCTTCAGTTCGGCGCGGACCAGCGGGTCGCGCAGTTCGTTGGGCCCCGGCTCCTGGACGACATGGACGTGCGGGGAGGCTAGCGGATCGCTCATCATTGACTGTCCCGTTGCGGGTGAAGCGAGGTGCCGGCGCGGCCGGGGCGGAAGGATCGGGGCCAGGTCAGCGGATTCCAGCTGGCGCTGCCGTCGAGGCTGAAGGTGATGAACTCGGCGCGGCCGCCGATATTCTCCCACGGCACCGGGCCGCCCAGCCCGCCCTGCGCGAGCGGGAAGCGGCTGTCGGCCGAATTGTCGCGATTGTCGCCCATCAGGAACACCTTGTCCCGGGGCACGCGGATCTCGGGATAATTGTCCGCGCGGCCGGGACGGAAGCCAAGGTCGACCGTGTCGTAGGAGCGGCCGTTGGGCAGCGTCTCGCGGAAGATCGGCAGGCGGCAATATTGCCGGCCGGCCCGCGTGACGAGGAAGCCGGGATATTGGTCCTCGCTGCAGCGCGTATTGGGATCGACGGGAATGTAGCGATCGCCCATCGCGCGACGCGGGACCGCCTTGCCGTTCAGATAGACGATACCGCCCCTGACGGCGATCGTGTCGCCGGGCAGGCCGATCACGCGCTTGATATAGTCGGTGTTGGTGCCGGGCGGCGTGACGATCACCACGTCGCCGCGCTCGGGCAGCCTGCCCAGGATACGGCCGTGCATGAAGGGCAGCACATGGAAAGTCGGCGTCACCCAGCTATAGCCATAGGGATATTTGGTCACCACCAGCCGATCGCCGACGAGCAGGCCGGGCAGCATCGATTCGCTGGGGATGAAGAAGGGCTTGGCGATCAGGCTGTGAAAGCCGAGCACCGCGAGCACCAGCCACAGGATGCCGCGCGCTTCCGCCCACCAGTCGGTGCGCGTCCGGGCTTCGGCCTCTTCCTCGAACGCTTCGTGACTCAACGCGAGCTCGTCCGCCCCCATCAATCTTCCTTCACCGCCTCGATCATGACCATGGCGAACGCCCAGGGATGATCGTCCGTCAGCGTCAGATGCACCTTGGCGACGTGACCCGCGGGGGTGATGGCGTCAAGCCTCGCCTTCGCGCCTCCGGTCAATGCCAGCGCAGGCGCGCCGGAGGGCGCGTTGACGACACCGATGTCCTTCATGAACACGCCCGCCTTGAACCCGGTTCCCACGGCCTTGGAGAAAGCCTCCTTCGCGGCGAAGCGCTTGGCGAGCGTGGCGGCATAGTTGTGCGGGCGGGTCTTCGCCTTGGCGATCTCCAGATCGGTGAAGCTGCGCTGCTCGAAACGTGTGCCGAAACGGTCCAGCGACTTCCGGATCCGCTCGATATTGCAGAGGTCGGAGCCCAGGCCGAGGATCATGACGGCGCAACCCTCACCGCGCCGCGTCCATCAGCGCGCGCATCCGCCGAATCACCGGAACGAGGCCGTCGAAGATCGCCTCGCCGATCAGGAAATGGCCGATGTTCAGCTCCATGACCTGCGGGATCGCCGCGATCGGGATCACATTGTCGAAGGTCAGGCCGTGGCCGGCATGCGGCTCGATCCCCGCCTTGGCGGCGAGGGCGGCGGCATCGGCGATTCGGCGCAGCTCGGCGGCGCGGTTCGTCTCGGCCAGCTCGCAATAGCGGCCGGTGTGGAATTCGACGACCGGCGCGCCCAGCCGCAGCGCCGCGTCGATCTGGCGCGCGTCGGGCTCGATGAACAGCGACACGCGACTGCCATTCTCGCGCAACCTCGCCACCATCGGTGCGAGATGGTCGAAATGCCCCGCGACATCCAGCCCGCCCTCGGTGGTGCGCTCCTCGCGCTTCTCGGGGACGATGCACACCGCATGCGGGCGATGGCGCAGCGCGATCGCGAGCATCTCGCCGGTCGCCGCCATCTCGAGGTTGAGCGGCACCGTCAGCTCGGCGGAGAGCCGGGCGATGTCGTCGTCGGTGATGTGCCGGCGATCCTCGCGCAGATGCGCGGTGATGCCGTCCGCGCCGGCCTCGGCCGCGAGCAGGGCCGCGCGCACCGGATCGGGATAGCCCGAGCCGCGCGCATTGCGCACGGTGGCGACGTGATCGATGTTGACGCCCAGGCGGAGCTTTCCGTTCACCCTCGGCGCCTCCTTATGCCGTGATCGCCCGACTGCCGGGCTTGATCGCGGGAATCGCCGCGAGTTCGGGGGGCAGCTGGTCCGCCGGATAGGCGGGCACGTCCATCTTGAGCAGCGAGACGAGCGGCACGCCGACGTCTGCGCTGCCGTTCGAACGGTCGACAATGCAGGCGGCGCCGAGCAGCACGCCCGGATGCTTGCGGATCGCGGCGATGCACTCGCGCGACGAAAGCCCGGTGGTGACGATGTCCTCGACCATCACGATGCGGGCGCCTTCGGGAATCTCGAAGCCGCGGCGCAGCTGGAATTCGCCGTCCTCGCGCTCGACGAACACCGCCTTGCAGCCCAGCGCCCGGGCCGTCTCATAGCCCGGGATGATTCCGCCGATCGCCGGCGAGACGACCATGTCGACCTGTCCGAACGATTCGCGGATCAGCTTTCCTAGTGCACCGCACACACGCCCGGTGCGAACGGGGTCCTCGAAAATACGCATCTTTTGCAAGAAGATGGGTGAACGAAGGCCCGAGGAAAGAATGAAATGGCCCTCGAGCAACGCACCTGCAGCACGAAACTCGTCCAGAATTGCGTTGCCTTCCAATGCTCGCTCCATCGCCACCGGGATTGTCGATTTCCCTTAGGACCACCCTCCAACGACCGCAACGGGCGATCAAAAAGGGTTGAGAATGGATGCGTGGCTCGTATACGCCAGTTGCACTGGGGGTAATCCTTTCCCAGCCCGGGGCTCTTGCGGAACAGGGTGAAGATAGACGATGCGCATGCTTGGGTTGACTTCGATCCTCCTGGCGGCGGGGATGGCGTTCGCCACGCCCGCCTCGGCCCAGGAGCCTGTTGCAAACACCGCGGCGCCGGTCGCGAACGCCGCCGCTCCGGCCGCGGCCGCCACGCCGGCAGTCGCCGATCCCACGCTCGATGCTTCGGGCAAGCCGTTGACCAAGGCGGCACCGGGCATCGGCCAGCCGACGGCCGACGCGATCACGCTCCAGCCGCAGGTGACCGCCACCGGCCGCGAGGCGCATGATTTCCACAACTACATCCTGCTGCCGCTGATCACCTTCATCTCGATCTTCGTGCTGATCCTGCTGGTGTGGGTGATCTTCCGCTATCGCCGCGCCGCCAATCCGGAGCCGAGCCGCACCGCGCACAACACCGCGATCGAGATCATCTGGACGCTGGTGCCGGTGCTGATCCTGGTCGCCATCGCGGTGCCGTCGATCAAGCTGCTCGCCGCGCAGTTCAAGCCCGCGCCCAAGGATGCGATCACCTTGAAGGCGATCGGCAACCAGTGGTTCTGGAGCTATGAATATCCGGACAATGGCGGCATCCAGCTGACCGCCAACATGCTCAAGGAGCAGAGCCAGGTCCCGGCCGGCACGCGCTACCGCACCGATGCCGACGGCCCGCGCCTGCTCGCGACCGACCAGCGCGTCGTGCTGCCGGTCGGCGTGCCGATCCGCCTGATCACCACCGCGCAGGACGTGATCCACAGCTGGGCCGTCCCCGCCTTCTGGATCAAGCTCGACGCGGTGCCGGGCAAGCTCAACGAGACGAGCTTCACCATCGAGAAGCCGGGCCTGTATTTCGGCCAGTGCTCCGAACTGTGCGGTGCGCGCCACGCGTACATGCCGATCGCGGTCGAGGCCGTGTCGCCGGCCGAGTTCGCCCAGTGGGTGAAGTCGAAGGGCGGCACCATGCCGGCCGAGGTCGCCGCTGCCGCGGCAGCGACGGCCGCGCAGAACGCCGCCGCGCCGGCCGCCGAGACCAATGCCGCCGCCGAACCGGCCGCCACCAACGAGACCGCGCCGGCCGCCAACGCCGCCGCCGGCAACACGACGGGCAAGTGAGACCATGACCGATATCGCCCTCCACGCGCATGACCATGCGCATGATCACCACGATGCCGATCACAAGCCGGGCTTCTTCGCCCGCTGGTTCATGTCGACGAACCACAAGGACATCGGCACGCTCTACCTGATCTTCGCGATCGTCGCCGGCATCATCGGCGGCGCGATCTCGGGCCTGATGCGCGTCGAGCTGATGGAGCCGGGCATCCAGTATCTGCCGACCTGGCTGAGCTACCTGCACGGCAACGAGACCAAGTTCGACGACGCCATGCACTTCTGGAACGTGCTGATCACCGCGCACGGCCTGATCATGGTGTTCTTCATGGTCATGCCCGCGATGATCGGCGGCTTCGGCAACTGGTTCGTCCCGATCATGATCGGTGCGCCGGACATGGCGTTCCCGCGCATGAACAACATCTCGTTCTGGCTGCTGATCCCGGCCTTCCTGCTGCTGCTCGCCTCGCCCTTCGCCGGCGTCGGCGCCGGCACCGGCTGGACGGTCTATGCTCCGCTCTCCACCTATGGCGAGCCGGGGCCGTCGGTCGACATGGCGATCCTGTCGCTCCACCTGGCGGGCGCCAGCTCGATCCTGGGCGCGATCAACTTCATCACGACGATCTTCAACATGCGCGCGCCGGGCATGACCCTGCACAAGATGCCGCTGTTCGTGTGGTCGGTGCTGATCACCGCCTTCCTGCTGCTGCTGGCGCTGCCGGTGCTCGCCGCCGCGATCACCATGCTGCTGACCGACCGCAACTTCGGCACCGCCTTCTACGACCCGCAATATGGCGGCGACCCGATCCTCTACCAGCACCTGTTCTGGTTCTTCGGACACCCCGAAGTGTACATCATGATCCTGCCGGGCTTCGGCATCGTCAGCCAGATCATCGCCACTTTCAGCCGCAAGCCGGTGTTCGGCTATCTCGGCATGGCCTATGCCATGGTCGCGATCGGCCTGGTCGGCTTCGTCGTGTGGGCGCACCACATGTTCACCACCGGCATGTCGGTGACGATCAAGATGTACTTCACCGCCGCCACCATGGTGATCGCGGTGCCGACGGGCGTGAAGATCTTCTCGTGGATCGCCACCATGTGGGGCGGCTCGATCAGCTTCAAGACCCCGATGGTCTGGGCGATCGGCTTCATCTTCATGTTCACCGTGGGCGGCGTGACCGGCGTCGTGCTCGCGAACGGCGGCGTCGACGACTATATGCAGGACACCTATTACGTCGTCGCGCACTTCCATTACGTGCTGTCGCTCGGCGCGGTGTTCTCGCTGTTCGCCGGCTTCTACTATTGGTTCCCGAAGATGAGCGGCCGCATGTACAGCGAGCTGCTCGGCCAGCTGCACTTCTGGATCTTCTTCATCGGCGTGAACATTCTGTTCTTCCCGATGCACTTCCTGGGCCTGCAGGGCATGCCGCGCCGCTATCCGGACTATCCGGATGCCTATGCGCTGTGGAACCATGTCGCCACCATGGGCTATTTCATCATGGCGCTCTCGATGGTGATCTTCTTCGTCAATGTGATCTGGGCGCTGGTCGCCGGCCGCAAGGCGGAGGGCAATCCCTGGGGCGAAGGCGCGACGACGCTCGAATGGACGCTGTCGAGCCCGCCGCCGTTCCACCAGTTCGAGACGCTGCCGGTCATCGAGGACGGGCATCACCACTGATGCTTGCGCCGACAGGCTGAAACGAGAAGCGCCCCGGGAGGAAACTTCCGGGGCGTTCTCGTTGGGCCGCCGCCGGATCGCCCGGTTTCGTCGCGCCGGAAGCGATATTCGTCGCATGACATCCGCGGTTCATCGTGCAGAAAGATGCGCAGGCGGAACGAACGCCGGAACATTTTCAGGGAGACCCGGTGATGAAGTTCCTGCCCTGCGCCTTTGCGCTGCTGTTCGCCGCCATGCCCGCCGCCGAGGCGCAGACGGCACCGCCCGCCGCGCCCGAGGCGGTGATCCAGATGAAGCCGTGGCGCACCCGCTGGGCCATGGAAGCCGAGATCGCCGGCAAGAAGGGGCTGTACCTGCTCGACACCGGCGCCGGCATCACGCTCGTCTCGCGCGAGACGGCCACCCGGGCCGGCTGCGAGCCCTGGGGGCGCCTTACCGGCTACAACATGATGGGCAAGCGCTTCGACGGCCCCCATTGCGGCGAGAATATCGCGATCACGGTGGGCGGGATCGCTGCCAGGCCGCCGATCACCGGGCTGATAAACATGGCGGCGGACAATCCGAAGAACGCCGCGCTGGACGGGATCATCGGGCTCAACCTGTTCGAGGGCCGCACGGTGACCTTCGACTTCGCGGCCGGCACGATGACGCTCGAATCCGAAGCGAGCCGGGCCGTGCGCGTCGCCGGCATGCGGCCGCTGCGCATCCGGCTGAAGCGCGAGATCGATGGCGGCGCGCTGGCGGTGATGGCCGCGGTGCCGAGCAAGAAGGGCAGCCTGTGGTTCGAGCTCGATTCGGGCAATGGCGGCACCGTGCTCGTCTCCAAGCCCATCGCCGAGCTGGTGGGGATGGACCCGAAGCAGGAAGGCAAGCAGCCGGCCGATTTCGAAGTGCTGGGCGATATCCGCGCGACCACCGCCGACGCCTTCACGCCGGACATGATCATGGACGGCAATCTCGGCATGCCGTTCCTGCGCAACTGGGTGGTGACGATCGACCTTGCCCGCGGCCTTGCCTGGATCGGCAAGCCGCCCGTGCCGCCCAAGGCGGCGATCCCGCTCGACGAAGCGGCGAAGCACTAAGCGCGACCGGCCGTCGCGGACGACTAGCCCCATCGGGCCGAGCCGAAGGGCTGAAGCGCGAAGCACCCGGAGGGAAACTTCCGGGTGCTTTCATTGGGGGGGCGCCGCGGGGTTTCTCAGGATCGTTGCAATGTAGGATCGCGAATGTTCTATCTTTGTTCCAAACAAGGAGAACCGAGATGGCTTTCGTTACCGACACCGATTTGGCCTCGATCGCGGCGGGCAAGGGCGCCGCGCTGGTCGGCTTCGCGCAGGACAATCTTTCCGCCGCGGCCCGGACTGCGCTCGACAAGCTGCGCGAGTTCGCGACGTTCGAGGATTTCGGCGCGGCGGGCGATTATGACCCCGCGACTCAAACCGGCACCGACGACACCGCCGCGATCCAGGCGGCACTCGATTGGGCGCACGACACCGGCGGCGCCGTCCTGATGACCGCCCGCAATTTCCTGTGCGGCGCGATCACCACCTATGAATTCACTACGATCATCGGCACCGGCCGCCAGACCTCGGCCTTCTGGTGCAAGGCCGGGACCACCGGCAAATGGTGGAGCAGCAACGGGCATGGCGCGCAGAAAGTGATGCTGTCGGGCATCGCATGGTACGGCCGCTGCCAGGCCGGCGTCACCCATATCCTCGAGCTTGGCAACAACCCCAAATTCAACGATCCGACACTTCAGGAAACGCCGTTCGGCACCGAGGGCCTGCTCGAGGGCCTCTGGTTGCGCGAGGCGCCCAATGCGGTCGCGCTGCAGGTGCTCGGCAATGTCGGCATCATCGACAACGTCACCGTGCAAGGCTGCGCCACCAATCTTCAGGTCTTCGGCAATGCCAATCTGCTTTCGGGCATCGTCTCTATGCAGGCCTCGGCGGTGGGCGCGGACATCTACGGCGCCGTGGTGAACCGGATGGAGATCGAGGCGACCGGGGCAAGCGGGCTGCCGCTGCGCATCAATGGCGACGTGAGCGTGGACGGCCTGTTCATCTCGACTGACAGCGGCACCCACTACAGCCACCTGATCGAAGTCGACACAACCAATTATGATGAATGGGCGCTCGGCCGAGTCACGCTACTCGAAGAGCCCTTCCCCGCCACCAACGGCATCCTGAAAATCGGCTCCTCCTATTACGGCGGCACGTCGGCCACGGGATTCAACGGCTCGAGCTACCAGCGCAACCTTGCCCTCTATTCGAGCGACTTCGCGGTCAAGCATCAGAAGATCCAGGCCTTCACCGTGCAGATCGTCAACGATGGCGGCACGATCAGGCACCGCATGGGAGCGCTCGCCGATGCGTCGCTGGCCTGCAACTTCCTGACCCGGGTCAACGGTGCGACCGGCACGCTGACCGCGACACCGACGGGAGCGGACGCTTCGACGGGCTTTGCCGCTGGCGGGAAGATCAGCAGCACCTATCCCTCGATGTTCGTCCTCGACACCGCCAGCCAGCCAGCCGCCGACCAGCTGGCGACGGCGCAGCTGCTGTACAACCAGTCGGGGACCGCGCTTACGGCCTGGGCGACGATCCTGTCGCTGAACGTAAATGGCGTGACCCGGCCGCGCCTGATGGTGCAGTTCTTCGATTCGGCATCGGGCACGCCGTACAATCTGACCGCGCTTCCCTCGGGCAAGGCTATCGTACTTGGCGTCACCGGCTACATTGCCTGACGAAGCGGCGCCCCGGGGACACAACTCCCCGGGGCGCTTTCGCTTGGGCCGCGAACGGCCACCCCTTCCCCCCCGCCCCCCACGCCCCTATAGCCGACGCACGACCATGAGCACCGCTTCCGCCACCGTCACCCTGCCCGCCGACTGGCGCGACTTCCTCGCGCTCACCAAGCCGCGGGTGATGACCCTCGTCGTCTTCACCGGGCTGTGCGGCATGCTGGCCGCGCCGGTGCCGATCCATCCCGTGCTGGGCTTCACCGCCATCCTGTGCATCGCGCTGGGCGCGGGCGCGGCGGGGGCGCTCAACCAATGGTACGAGGCCGATCTCGACGCCAAGATGAAGCGGACGCAGAAGCGCCCCCTCCCGGCCGGGCGGATGGACCGCCAGTCGGCGCTGCACTTCGGCGTGGGGCTGGCGGGCTTCTCGCTGGTGCTGATGTATTTCGCGATCAACCTGGCGGCGACGATCATCCTCGCCGCCTCGATCCTGTTCTACGTGTTCGTCTACACGATCTGGCTCAAGCGCCGCACTCCGCAGAACATCGTGATCGGCGGCGCGGCCGGGGCCTTTCCGCCGATGATCGGCTGGGCCGCGGCGACGGGCGACGTGACGCTGATGCCGGTGTTGCTGTTCGCGCTGATCTTCCTGTGGACGCCGCCGCATTTCTGGGCGCTCGCGCTGTTCGTGAAGACCGACTATGCCAATGCCGGCGTGCCGATGCTGCCGGTGGTGGCCGGCGAAAGGTCGACGCGGATCCAGATCGGCCTCTATACCCTGCCCATGATCCTGTGCGCCGCGGCGCCCTGGCCGCTGGGCTTTACCGGCCCGATCTACGGGATCGTCGCCGCGGTGATGTCCGGCCTGTTCCTCGCCATGGCGGTGCAGGTGGCGATCCGCCGGTCCGAGCCCGAGGACATGATGGTGCCGGAGAAGCGGCTGTTCAAATTCTCGATCCTCTATCTGTTCATTGTTTTCGGCGCGCTCGTCGTCGACAGGTGGTTCACATGACCGATGATCTGATCCAGGCCCCGCCTCCGCCGCCCGGCCCCGCCGAGGAAGCCGAGCTGATCCGCGCCCGCCAGCGCAGCCGCGCCACCGTGATGGCAGTGCTGCTGGGCCTGTTCGTGGTACTCGTCTTCGCGATCTCGATCGTGAAGATCCAGCTGGGCCATGCGGGATGATCCGCATCGGCCGGAACCTGCGCGTCGCGATCCTTGCCGGGATCGGCGTGTGCTCGATGACCGGGCTGGGCTTTGCGGCGGTGCCGCTCTACCGGATGTTCTGCGAGGCGACCGGGCTGAACGGCACCACCCAGCGCGGGGCCCGCGCCCCGGGCAGCGTGGGCCAGAAGATCACCATTGCCTTCGACAGCAACGTCGCCAAGGGCATTCCCTGGAAGTTCCAGCCCGAGCGGCGATCGGACACGATCGACATCGGCGGGCGCGACATGGCGTTCTTCACCGCCACCAACACGTCCGACCATGAAGTGACGGGCACGGCGACGTTCAACGTCACGCCGGTCTTCGTCGGCAAATATTTCACCAAGATCCAGTGCTTCTGCTTCACCCAGCAGACGCTGAAGCCGGGCGAGACGGTGCGCATGCCGGTGATCTTCTATGTCGACCCCAAGATCCTCGACGATCCCGATGCGCGCGACGTGCAGGAGATCACCCTCTCCTACACCTTCTATCCCGCCGAATCGCCGGCAGTGAAGGAAGCGGCCGCCAAGGCCCATTGACGCCGTAGCCGCCCGCGCGCGACTATTGTTGCGGGAAGCGATTTCGCACCGTAAAGCTTGCCGCAAAACAGGAGCAGGGAAGTTCGATGGCCGGGGCAAAGAATCACCAGTACCATATCCTTCCGCCTAGCGTCTGGCCGCTGTTCGGCTCGTTCTCGGCGCTGGTTCTCGCGTCGGGCGCGATCATGTGGATGCACGGCGCGCACATCTCCCCGGAAAAGGACAATGGCGGCGGCTGGGTGTTCCTGGCCGGCCTGGTCGGCGTGGCGTTCACCATGTTCGGCTGGTGGGGCAAGGTGATCGAGGAGGCGCATGCCGGCGATCACACGCCGATCGTGCAGCTCCACCTGCGCTACGGCATGATCCTGTTCATCGCTTCCGAAGTGATGTTCTTCGTCGGCTGGTTCTGGGCCTGGTTCGACTTCTCGCTCTTCCCCTCGCACGTCGAGGCGGTGGGCGGGCAATGGCCGCCCAAGGGCATGGAAGTGCTCGATGCCTGGAAGTTCCCGCTGCTCAACACGCTGATCCTGCTGCTCTCGGGCTGCACCGTCACCTGGGCGCATCACGGGCTGATCCACAATGAGCGCGGCGGCGAGAAGAAGGGCCTGTGGGGCCTGATCGGCGTGGGCGAGAACGACACGGTCAAGAAGGGCCTGTGGCTCACCGTGATCCTCGGCATCACCTTCAGCTGCCTCCAGGCCTATGAGTATAGCGAGGCGCCCTTCCCCTTCCATGCCGCATCCGAAGGCGGATCGAGCTATGGCGGCGCGTTCTTCATGGCAACCGGCTTCCACGGCTTCCACGTGATCGTGGGCACGATCTTCCTGATCGTGAACCTGGTCCGCGCCTATCGGGGCGACTTCACTCCCAAGCAGCATTTCGGCTTCGAGGCGGCCGCCTGGTACTGGCACTTCGTCGACGTGGTGTGGCTGTTCCTCTTCGCCTCCATCTATGTCTGGGGCGGCTGGGGCGCGCCGGTCCACGGCTGACGTGACCGACAACGCGAACGACATTTCCGGGGGAGGCGGTCCAGCATCGCCTCCCCCGATCCTTTCGGGAACCAGGGGCGCCTGCCCGTGCTGCGGCGCATCCACCCTGTTCCGGAGCTTCGCGGGCTTTGCCGACCGGTGCACCGCCTGCGGGCTCGACTTCACCCGGTTCAACGTCGGCGACGGGCCGGTGGTGTTCCTCACCCTCGGCATCGGCGCGCTGGTCACGGCGCTGGCGCTATGGGTGGAGTTCGGCTTCCATCCGGGCCTGCTGATCCATGCGCTGCTCTGGATCCCGGTCACCACGGCGCTGGTGATCCTGGCGCTGCGCCTTTCCAAGGGCCTGCTGCTCGCGCTCGAATATCGCAACCGCGCGGGCGAAGGGCGGGTTCGGAGCGAATGATGCCACGTTTCCCCCTGATCCCGACGATCGTCGTCGCCCTATCGGTCGCCGCGATGATCGGGCTCGGCATCTGGCAGCTCCAGCGCCGCGCGGAGAAGCTGGATGCGCTGAAGCTATATGCCGCCAATTTCGACAAGCCCGAAATGGCGTTCCCGCGCCTGCCGGTGGGTGACCGGTATCTGTTCCGCCGCGCCAGCGCCTTCTGCCTCCAGGTGGTGGGCTGGCAGAGTCAGGGCGGACGCGCGGCCAATGGCACCAACGGCTATCGCCATGTCGCGCAGTGCCGCACCGGCGCCGAGGGGCCGGTGCTGCTGGTCGACATGGGCGTGGCGCCCGACCCCAAGTTCCAGCCGGTTTGGCAGGGCGGGCAAGTGACCGGAACGATCACCCATGCCCCCGATCACCGCCCGCTCCTCGCCGGGCTGTTCGACGGCGAGCCCAAGCATCTGATGCTGATCTCGGCAAATGCCGCACCAGGCCTGGCGCCGACGGCGAAGCCCGACCTGTCGAGCGTGCCGAACAACCATCTCTCCTATGCGGTGCAATGGTTTCTGTTCGCGCTGGTCGCTTCGGTGATCTATCTGCTGGCGCTCAAATGGCGGCAGAAGCCCAAGCCATAGCCGCCGTCCCGGCGTTCGCCGGAATGACGAGGCCGGTCTAAACATAGCCTATCTTGTTCAGTTCCCTCCACGCGGCTAGGCCCCGCCCTCATGCAATATCAGAGCACCCGAGGCAGTGCGCCGCTGCTTGGCTTCCGCGACGTGACCCTTGCCGGCCTGGCGAGCGACGGCGGACTCTATGTCCCGACCACATGGCCGAGCTTCAGCCGCGAGGATATCGAAGGGCTCAAGGGCCTGTCCTATGTCGAGACCGCCGTCCGGGTGATGGCGCCCTTCACCGGCGAGGATCTGCGCGAGGACGCGCTGCGCGCGCTCTGCGAGCAGGCCTATGGCCGCTTCTCCCAGGCCGCGGTGACCCCGCTCGTCCAGCTCGACCATCGCCACTTCCTGCTCGAGCTGTTCCACGGCCCGACGCTGGCGTTCAAGGACGTGGCGCTCCAGCTGCTCGGCCTGCTCTTCGAGAAGTTCCTGACCGGCAGCAGCGAGCCGCTGACCATCGTCGGCGCGACGTCGGGCGACACCGGCAGCGCCGCGATCGACGCGGTTGCTGGCCGGCACGGCGTAGACATCTTCATGCTGCACCCCAGGGGCCGCGTGTCCGACGTGCAGCGCCGCCAGATGACCACGGTGCTGGCGCCCAATGTCCACAACATCGCGATCGAGGGCAGCTTCGACGACGCCCAGGCGATGGTGAAGGCACTGTTCAACGACGCCGCCTTCTCCGGCCGTTTCCGCCTCAGTGCGGTCAACTCGATCAACTGGGCCCGGCTGATGGCGCAGGTGGTCTATTATTTCTACGCTGCGGTCCGCCTCGGCGCGCCCGCACAGAAGGTCGCCTTCGCGGTGCCGACGGGCAATTTCGGCGACGTGTTCGCCGGCTATGTCGCGGCGCGGATGGGGCTGCCGGTGGAGCGGCTGATCGTCGCGACCAACGTCAACGACATCCTTCACCGGGCGCTTTCCAGCGGCGACTATTCGGCGGGCACGGTCACGCCGACCGCGGCGCCGAGCATGGACATCCAGGTGAGCTCGAATTTCGAGCGGCTGCTGTTCGACCTCGCCGGGACCAGCGTGGCGGAGCAGATGCGCGGCTTCGAGACTTCGCGGGCGATGCGTCTCACCAACGCGCAAACCGAGGGAGCAGCGAAGATCTTCGCGAGCGACCGGATCACCCCGGACGAGATGAACGCGACGATGCGCTGGGCCTCTGCCGAAGCGGCGCAGGTGATCGACCCGCACAGCGCGATCGGGCTTGCCGCCGCGCGCCGGGCGGAGGTTCCCGCCGGCGTGCCGGTAGTGACGCTGGCGACCGCGCACCCGGCCAAGTTCGCCGACGCAGTCGAGCGCGCCACCGGCGTGCGGCCGTCGCTGCCCGCACGTGTGGGCGACCTGTTCGACCGGCAGGAGCGCTACGACGTGCTGCCGGGCACGCTCGACGCGGTCCGCGATTACATCGCCGGGCTGGCCAAGCCGCGCGCCTGAACCTCAAGCGGATCGGCAACTGGTGAGGCTGTTCCCCGGCAAAGGCCGGGGAGCGGCCTGGCGTTCGCGCGACATTCCTCCAGCCCGACATCCGTCGTCCATCCCGCGCGGGGATGACGAGGTGAGGACTCGGCTCTAAAGACTCGCCGATGGACCTGATCACTCTCACCGGCGAGCCCTGGGCCGATTACGGGCTCGTCGACAGCGGCCATGGCCGCAAGCTCGAGCGCTATGGCAAATATCGCTTCATCCGCCCCGAGCCCCAGGCGATGTGGGCGCCCGCCTCCGGCAATTGGGAGGCACATGGCGAGTTCGTGCCCGGCGCGGACTAGGATGGCGGCGGTCGCTGGAACTTCACCGGATCCGTGCCGCAGGACGGCTGGCCGCTCGCCTGGGAGGAGGTGCGCTTCACGGCGCAGAACACGCCCTTTCGCCACCTTGCCTTCTTCCCCGACATGGCGCCGGTCTGGCACTGGATGCGCGCGCAAATCGAAGGGATGGACGCGCCCGAATGCATGAACCTGTTCGGCTATACCGGCGTCGGCTCGCTCGCCTTGGCCGCCAAGGGTGCCAGGGTGACGCATGTCGATGCCTCGAAGAAATCGGTCGCGGAAGGCAAGGCCAATGCCGCGCTTTCGGGCATGGAGGATTTGCCGATCCGCTGGATGATCGACGATGCCGCCAAGTTCACCGCGCGCGAGGTGCGGCGCGGGCGGCGCTATGACGGGATCATCCTCGATCCGCCCAAATGGGGCCGCGGCCCCAATGGCGAAGTGTGGAAGCTGGAGGAAGGCCTGCCCGGGCTGATCGCCGACGCGACGAAGCTGCTCGACCGGGATTCGCGCTTCCTGTTCCTGACGGTCTATGCCGTGCGCATGTCGGCGCTGGCGATCGGCGAGTTGCTGCGCCAGCACCTCTCGCACCTGCCCGGCAGAGTGGAGTGCGGCGAGCTGGCCGTGCGCGAGGAAGCGCGCGGGCTGGAACTGCCGACCGCGATCTTCGCGCGCTGGCGCCGCTGATGGGCCTCTCGGTCTTCCTCGCCACTGCGGTGGCGGACACCGTCGAGGGCCGCCGGCCGGGCGGTCGGCATGCGATGCTGATCTATGTCTCGGCCGACAGCTTCGAGGAAGCGCAGGCCAAGGCCGCCGGTGTCGCGCTTGGCACGGGCTGGATGCTGGTGCGGCTGGAAAAGGGCATGGAAGTCGCCGACCCGGGTGCGAGCGAAGACCCCGTGCTGCGCGCCGCCGCCATGGATGCGCTGGCCGAGGGCTCGGCGATGGTAGTGTATGGCGACGAGCTGCCGCCGGAGGCGTAAGCTCAGCCGCGCCGGTGGATCGCCACCACCTCCGGCGCCTGCGCATCGAGGAACATATAGGCGCGGCCGAGCAGTGCCTGCTTGCCGAAATCGTCGAACTTGTTCGGGCCAAGCGGCGTGATGAGCACTTCGCCGGTGGTGAGGCCCTGGAGGTGCTTCGCCTCGATCTCTGCCCGATGCGCCTCGGCGATTTCGCTTAGCACGATGTTGCCGGTGTCATGGCCGTAGCGGACCAGGATGTTGCCGTCGTCCATCGGCAGCGGGTTCATGTCGGGATGCGCGCAGAACACGCCCGCCAGCGCAGTGCGCGCTGCTGCACGCGCAGCCTCGTCGGACAGCCCGTCCGCAAGGATCGCGAAGGTGCCGTGACGGAACAGCGCGAAATCACGCTTGCCGTCCAGGTAATAGCGGACGCGATCGGCGATGCGATCGAGCGGCGTAGCGAAGGAAGGATGCCAAGCTGGAACAGGTGGGAGGGGCGCCTTGTCCTGCTCCCGCGCCTTGACCCGCGCGGCGCCAAGCAAATCCCCCAGACCGCCAAGGAACGAACGCCGCATCGTCTCAGCCCCGCCCCATCCGTACCGCCGCGCCCGCCACGAACGGGCAGCCCGCCACCAGCAACAGGCTCACCGCGCCGAGCAGCTTGAGCGCGCCCGGCTGCCCGGCGGTGGCGCCGAAGATCAGCAGCGGCACGGCAAAAGGCAGCATCACCAGCCCCGCCAGCGCCCCTGCCCCGCGCAATCCCGCGACCAAGGCGGCGGTAGCGACGCCCAGTGCGGCAAGCCCCGGCGTGCCGATCAGCAACGCGATCAGCAGCGGAGCCAGTGCCCCGCCGGGAAGCTGGAGCAGGCCCGAGGCGATCACCGTGGCGGCGAGCAGCGCCGGTGCGAAGCCCAGCCAATGGCCCGCCACCTTGGCGGCAGCGACACCGGCATCGGGCAGCCCGCGCACCGCCAGCTGATCGAGCACGCCGCTCTCCAGGTCCGGCGCTACCAGCCGCTCGACCGGCAGCAGCGCCGCCAGCAATGCCGCCGCCCAGATCACTCCCGGCGCGATGCGCCCGAGCAACGCCGCATCGGGGCCCACTGCAAAGGGGAAGAGAATCGCGACGAGCAGGAAGAAGACGACCGGCAGCGCCAGCCCGCCGGTACTCCAGGCGCGCCGCAGCTCGCGCAGGACGATCGCGGCATAGACGCTCACAGCGCCACCATCCGGGCTTGCGGGAGCGCGATGGGCAGATGCGTGGCCACCAGCGCAATGCCTCCGGCGGCACGATGCCGCGCGATCAGGCCCTCGAGCAGGGCGACCGAGCCGGTGTCGAGTCCGTTGGCCGGCTCGTCGAGCAGCCAGACCGGCGCGGCGCTCGCCACCACCCGCGCCAGCGCGGCACGGCGGCGCTGGCCAGTGGAGAGCATGCGGACGGGAACCGGGGCGAGATCGGCGAGATTCACGGCCGCCAGCGCCTCGCCCACCGCCATGCGCCGGCCATCGATCCCGCTCCAGAAGCGCAGCGCTGCGCCGAGCGACAGCTCGGGATCGAGCGCCGGCACTTCGGCCATCAGCGCACGGGCGCCCTCGCCTGTCACGCTGCCGGCCGCGGGCGCCAGCAGCCCGGCTGCGATGCGGATCAGGCTCGACTTGCCGGCGCCGTTCGGGCCGGTGACCAGCGCCGCCTCGCCCGGCGCGAGCGCAAGGTCGAGCCCTTCGAACAAGAGCCTGCCTCCGCGCAGGCACGCGACGCCGCGAAGGGCGAGGGCGCTCACTCGGCCGAGTCTTCCAGCGCGTGCATGTCGTCGTCGGAAAGGCCGAAATGATGGCCGACTTCGTGCACTACCACATGCGTGATCAGCGCCTCGAGCGTCACGCCGGTGTGCACCCATTCGTCGAGCAGCGGGCGACGATACAGATGGATCTCGTCGGGCATGGTCACGCCGTCCCAGGCCGATTTCTCGCCCACCGGCCGGCCGCGATACAGGCCGGTCAGGTCGAACGGATCCTCGATACCCATGGCGTCGAGCGTCTCGTCATCGGCGAAATCCTCGATCACGAGCACGATGTCGGCAAGATGCGCCTGGAACGGTTCGGGAATGCGTGCGAGGGCGGCGCGGGCGAGGCGCTCGATCGCTGCGGCGTCTGGGGCTTGCCCGGTCATTCCGGGGGGAATAGGCCGGACAATGGAGCTACGGCAAGGGAGGCAATGATGGTGGCGCGTCTGACGGATGGACTTCGCGCGGAATCGCTCGCGGCGCTGCCCGATTGGCAATGGGATCCGGCGCGTGACGCGATCACCCGGCATTTCGCGTTCAAGGACTTCAACCAGGCCTTCGGCTTCATGGCCCGCGTGGCGTTGCTCGCCGAGAAGGCAGACCATCATCCCGAATGGTCGAACGTGTGGAACAAGGTCGACATCCTGCTGACCACGCACGACGCCGGCGGCCTCTCCACCCGCGATATCCAGATGGCGCAGGCAATCGACGCGCTGCTGTAGGACCGCGGCGGGATGGGCCGGCTCGACGCGATCGGCCTAGGATCCGCAGCGCAGCTTGCCGGCGCGCGCATAGTCCGCCGCCAGCCGGTCCGTGTCGGCGGCATAGGGCCTGGGCAGCTCGGCCTTGATCCGGGCCCAGACGGCAGCGCCGCCGGGCGTGCAGATCACCCGCACGAAATCCAGGCCCTGGCCCTGCTCGTAATGCGCCCTGGGCATCAGCCCCTCCTGGACGCGCTGCCAGACCTGATAGGTCGCCCAGCCATGCTCGCGCATGAGATAGTCGAAGCGCAGCTTGTCGGCGGGATCGAGCGGCCGGCTGCCGTCCATCCCCGCCCGGAACATCTCGGCGATGTCGCGCGAGCCGTAGATCGAGGCGCGGAAGGACGCCCATTGCGCCTGGGTGTCGTTCGCTTCGCTGCGCGCCGCCACCCGGTTGCTCTCGTAGAGCTGGATCCCGACGAAGACGAGCGAGAGCACCACCGCGAGCGCGCTGACGATCTGCCCGACGAACGCCCAATATTCCATCCGGTCCCGGTGGAAGATCGGGCGCCGGGAGGCCGGGCCCTCCCGGCTGCTCACTTGAATGCCCGGCGCTGGAGCTTGCGCAGGGTGCTGGGCATCCAGCGCGCCATGAACCAGAGGCGGTGCGCGGTCTTGCCTACGCGGGTGTGCACGTCGCGGCGGATGTCGAGCATGTGGCGGACGGTCTTCACCACTTCTTCGACCGGTGTGATCTCGAGTCCGGCGGCGCGCACCGATTCGCGCACGTTGCGGTTCGAATCCTGGGTTACGTGGTTGAGCAGCGGCGTCTCGATGAAGCTCGGCATCAGCGAGCCGACATAGATGCCCTCCTGCCCCCATTCGGCGTTGAGCGCCTCGGCAAAGCCGCGCATCGCGAACTTGCCGGCGCTGTAGATCGACATGCCCGCATTGCCCGAGATGCCGGCCGCCGAGCTGGTGACGATCATCGCCGATCCCGGCGTCGCCTTGAGCAGGTCGTGCGCGGCGCGCGCACCGTGGACGACGCCGTTGATGTTGATCGAAAGGCCGCGGTCGATGTCCGCGTCGGACATGGTCTCGAGCTGGCCGCCCACCGCGATCCCGGCATTGTTGAACAGGAAGTCGAGCCGGCCGCCGCTCTTGCCCGCGAAATCGGCGAGCGCGGCCTGCCATGCGCCACGGTCGCGCACGTCCATCGCATAGGTTTCGGCACCCGGGATCGCGGCCCTCGCCGCTTCCAGCCCCGCCGCGTTGACATCGGCCAGGCCGACCAGCCAGCCGTCCGCCGCCAGGCTCTTCGCGACGGCGAAACCGATACCCGATGCGCCGCCCGTGATGAATGCCGCCTTGGCCATTGCCTCGCCTCTCCTCTTTTGACCTTTGCCATTTCATCCCGCACAAAGCGCCGCGATGCCAGAGCAAAGCCGCTCCGTTACCTTCAAAAATGTCAGCAAGGTCTGGCCGGGGGGCGTGAGAGCCGTGGACGGCGTGTCGCTGGACGTGGCCGCGGGCAGCTTCGTGGCGCTGGTCGGCGCTTCGGGATCGGGCAAGTCGACGCTGCTCAAGATGGTCAACCGGCTGATCACCCCGAGCGAAGGGGCGGTGCTGGTAGGCGACGCCCCGGTGGATGCCGGCCCCGCGCCTGCGCTGCGGCGGCGGATCGGCTATGTCTTCCAGAATGTCGGCCTGTTCCCGCACATGCGGGTGGGCGAGAATATCGCGATCGGGCTGCGGCTGGCGGGCGAGAAGGACATGGCTGCGCGGGTCGCCATGCTGCTGGAGCTGGTCGAACTTTCGCCCGAGATGGCCGGACGCATGCCGGACGCGCTTTCGGGCGGACAGCGCCAGCGCGTGGGCGTGGCGCGGGCGCTGGCGACGGGCCCCGGCATATTGCTGATGGACGAGCCCTTCGGCGCGCTCGATCCCGTCACCCGCGACGGACTGGGCAGGGCGATCCGCGCGCTGCACGACCGGATGGAGCTCACCACCATCCTCGTCACGCACGACATGGCGGAGGCGCTGTTGCTGGCCGACCGCGTGCTGGTGATGGAGCGGGGCCGGATCGTCGCCGATGCCACGCCGCGCGAACTGCTCGCCGGCAAGGGCGGCGCGGTGGCGGACGCATTGGTCGCCGTGCCGCGCGAACAGGCGCACCGGCTGGCGGAGCTGGAGAAATGAACGCGCTGGCCCGCGTGCCCGACCTGCTCGCGCAGCATCTGCTGCTGGCGCTGGCCGCGCTGCTGCTCGGGCTGGCGATCGCGCTACCGCTGGCGGTGTTCTCGGCGCGCAACCGGCTGGTCGGGCGCATCGCGCTGGGCTTCGCCAGCCTTGTCCAGACCATCCCGAGCCTCGCCCTGCTCGCGCTCTTCTATCCGATCCTGCTCTCGCTTTCGGCCCTGGTCGGCGGCGGCATTCCGGCGCTGGGCTTCCTGCCTTCGTTGCTCGCATTGTCGCTGTACGCGCTGCTGCCGATCCTGCGGAACGGCGTGACCGGGCTGGCGAACATCGACCCTGCGGTGATCGAGGCGGCGGACGGCGTGGGAATGACGGCGACGCAGAAGCTCCGGCTGGTCGAGGCTCCGCTGATACTGCCGGTGCTGATGGCCGGTATCCGCACCGCCGCGGTGTGGACGATCGGCGCGGCGACGCTGTCGACCACGGTGGGCCAGCCCAGCCTGGGCGACCTGATCTTCGCCGGCCTCCAGACGCAGAACTGGTCGCTGGTGCTGACCGGCTGCATCGCCGCCGCCGCGCTCGCGCTGGCGGTGGACGGGCTGCTGGGACTGGCCGAGCATGGCATTGCGAAGCGGAAGCGCGGGCTGATCTGGGGCAGCCTCGGCACGTTGCTGGTCGTCGTCGCGCTGGCGCTCGTCCCCGCGCTGCCGGCGGCGCGCGGCACCGTAACCATCGGGGCCAAGGGCTTTTCCGAGCAATATATCCTCGCCCGGCTGATCGGGCACCGGCTGGAAGCGGCGGGATACAAGGTCCGCTATCGCGAGGGGCTCGGTTCCGCGGTCGCCTTCAGCGCGCTCGCGAGCGGCGATGTCGACGTCTATGTCGACTATTCGGGCACGATCTGGACCAACCAGATGCGGCGCAGCGACGTGCCGCCGCGCGACGCCATCGTGCGCGGCGTGGCCGACTGGGCCCGCGACCGGCACAAGGTGACGCTGCTGGGCTCGCTGGGCTTCGAGAACGCCTATGCCTTTGCGATGCGGGGGGACGACGCCCGGAAGCGCGGCATCGCCAGCATCGCCGACCTGGCGCCGGTCGCCGGCAGCCTCAACCTCGCCACCGATGTCGAGTTCCTCGAACGCCCCGAATGGGCGGCGGTGCGGAAGGCATATGGCCTGAGCTTCAAGTCCGCCCACCCCTATCAGCCGACCTTCATGTATCGCGCGCTCGCCTCCGGCACCGCGGACGTGATTCCCGCTTTCTCCTCGGATGGCAGGATCGCGGCGGACGGGCTCGTCGTACTGGCCGATCCCAAGGGCGCGATCCCCGGCTACGACGCGATACTGCTGCTCGCCCCCGGCCGTGCCGACGACCTGCGCTTCCAGGCGGCCCTCAAGCCGCTCGTCGGCGCGATCCCGGTCGAGCGGATGCGCCAGGCCAACTACATGGTCGATCGCGACAGCGACAAGGCAAGCCCCGACCAAGCAGCGCGCTGGCTGGAGCGTGGACTCGCCCGATGAATTCCTGTTATCGCTACCAGAATATAAGAAGAGGAGGAGAGTGAAATGCGGCCCGGCCTGAAGCTTCTGCTGTCGACCACCATCATCTGGGCCGCATCGCCGGCTTTTGCGCAGCATGCGCCGACAGCGCTGTCGGATGCGAGCACGGCGCACCCCGGCAAATGGCCGACGGCCGGCTCGCAGGGCCTGGTCGATCCCGCGACCGAGAAGTTCGTCACCGATCTGATGGCGCAGATGACGCTGGAGGAGAAGGTCGGCCAGATGATCCAGGCGGACATCGGCGCGATGAAGCCCGAGGAGCTGCGCCGATATCCGCTGGGCTCGATCCTGGCGGGCGGAAGCTCGCCGCCGCTGGGCGCGCCGGACCGCTCGCCTGCTGCCCCCTGGGTCGCGACCGCCCAGGCCTTTCGCAAGGTGGCGATGGAGCCGCACGGCAAGCACAGGCCGATCCCGCTGCTCTTCGGCATCGACGCGGTGCACGGCAACAACAACGTGATCGGCGCGACGATCTTCCCGCACAATATCGGCCTGGGCGCGATGCATGATCCCGCGTTGATCCGCCGGATCGGCAGGGCGACCGCCGTCGAGACCGCCGCGACCGGCCCCGACTGGGCGTTCGGCCCCACCCTCGCCGCGCCGCAGGACGATCGCTGGGGCCGCAGCTATGAGGGCTATTCGGAGGACCCGGCGGTGGTCCGCTCCTATGCCGGCGCGATGATCCGCGGGCTGCAGGGCGAGCCCGGCACGAAGAACCGGATCCAGCAGGGCTATGTCGCGGCATCGGCAAAGCATTTCCTGGGCGACGGCGGCACGTTCGAAGGTGTCGACCAGGGCGATACCCGCGTCTCCGAGGACGAACTGATCAGGGTCCACGCCCAGGGCTATGTCCCGGCGATCCAGGCCGGCGCGCTCACCGTGATGGCCAGCTATTCGAGCTGGAACGGCGCCAAGATGCACGGGAGCAAGTCGCTGCTCACCGATGTGCTGAAGGGCCGGATGGGCTTTCAGGGCTTCGTCGTCGGCGACTGGAACGGCCATGGCCAGGTGCCGGGCTGCACCAAGGAGGATTGCGCCGCCACCTTCAACGCCGGGCTCGACATGGCGATGGCGCCGGACAGCTGGAAGGGCCTGTTCGAAAGCACCGTCCGCCACGCCCGGGACGGCACCATCCCGATGGCCCGCATCGACGACGCCGTGCGCCGCATCCTGCGCGTGAAGGCGAAGCTCGGCCTGTTCGACCCCGCCCGTCCGATCGAAGGCAAGGCCGGCGTGCTGGGCAGCGCCGAGCACCGCGCGATCGCGCGCGAAGCGGTGGCCCAGTCGCTGGTGCTGCTCAAGAACCAGGGCGTGCTGCCGGTGAAGGCCTCGGCGAACATATTGGTCGCTGGCCCGGGCGCCGATTCGATGGCGCAGCAGACGGGCGGCTGGACGCTGAGCTGGCAAGGCGACGGCAACGACAATTCGATGTTCCCCAACGGCCAGACGATCTTCTCGGGCATCGCCGAGGCGGTGCAGGCCGGTGGCGGCACCGCGACGCTCTCGCCCAACGGCAGCTTCTCGGCCAAGCCCGACGTGGCGATCGTGATATTCGGCGAGCAGCCCTATGCCGAGATGCGCGGCGACATCCCCACTCTCGAGTTCCAGCCGGGCGACAAGCAGGCGCTGGCGCTGCTCGGGAAGCTCAGGGCCGCGGGCGTGCCCACCGTCTCGGTGTTCCTCTCGGGCCGGCCGCTCTGGGTGAATCCCGAGATCAACGCCTCCGATGCGTTCGTCGCGGCCTGGCTGCCGGGAAGCGAAGGCGCGGGCGTGGCCGATGTGATCATCGGCGACAAGGCGGGCAAGCCGCGCAGGGACTTCCACGGCACGCTCTCGTTCAGCTGGCCCAAGACCGCCGGTCAGTTCACGCTCAACAAGGGCAAGCCGGGCTATGATCCGCAATTCGCGCTCGGCTACGGCCTCAGCTACGCCAAGCCCGGCAAGGTCGGTACGCTCGGCGAGGCCCCGGGCTTCGATGCCTCGGCGCGCAACACCGGTGTCTATTTCGCCAAGGGCGTGACGCCGGCCCCCTTCGCGTTCGCCGCCGATTCGAAGGTGACCCGCGCACCGATCGACGGGCCGCAGACGCAGGAAGGCGCACAGCAGCTGTCCTGGCCCGAGGGCCCGGCGACGCTTCGCATCGGCGGCAAGCCGATCAACCTGGGGCGAGAGGCCAATGGCGACCTGTCGCTTGCCCTCACCTATCGCCTCGATCGCGCGGCCACCGGCCCGGTGACGCTCGCCATGGGCGAAGGCAAGGGCTTCGATGCGACCGGCCTGTTCACCGGCGAGACCGGCAAATGGCGCACGGTGAAGATCCTGCTCAAATGCTACCAGGCCAGCGGCACCGACATGAACGCCGTTTCGGCCCCGGTGGTGATCGGCGCCGCGGGGCCGCTGGCGTTCAGCCTGTCCGATGCGCGGATCGTGTCGGATCCCGCCAACTCGATCTGCCCCGGCGCGAAGTGACCCTGATGGCAGGCGATCCGATCGAAACGGTCGCGATCGCCCGCGGCCCCTATCGCGCCGAACTGATCCCGCTCGGCGCGGCGCTCCGCCTGCTCGAAGTGCCGGATCGCCAGGGGAAGCCGGCGAACGTGGTGCTCGGCTTCGCGGACCTCGAGGACTATCGCGGGCCGCCGCGCTTCTACGGCGCAGTGACCGGCCGCTATGCCAACCGGATCGGCAGGGCGCGTTTCACGCTCGACGGCACCGAGCATCGCATCGCGGCGAATGACGGCGCGAACAGCCTCCATGCCGGACCGCTCGGGCTCGACCAGCAATTCTGGGAAGTGGCGGCGCGATCGGAGGAATCGGTCAGGTTCCGCCATATCAGCCCCGCCGGGCATAACGGCTTCCCCGGCACGCTGACGGTCGAGGCGCACTATGCGATCGAAGCGGACGGGCTTGCGATCCGCCTGACCGCGTTCACCGATGCGCCGACAGTGGTGAACCTCACCCATCACGCCTATTTCAACCTGGCCGGCGAAGCCAGCGGGACGACGATCCTCGACCACCTGCTGCGCATTCCCGCAGGCCGGACCACGCCAACCGACGCCGGGCTGATCCCGACGGGTGCGCTGGCCGACGTGGCCGGCACGCCCTTCGATTTCCGCATGCCCAGGCGAATCGGCACGGAGATCGATGCGGACGACGAACAGCTCCGGCATGGCCAGGGCTATGACCATAATTTCGTGATCGACGCTGCGAACGGAGAGCTTCGCCGCGTGGCGACTCTGTTCGATCCGGGCTCCGGCCGCGTGCTCGACCTCCATTCGGGCGAGCCGGGTCTGCAATTCTATTCGGGCAACCACCTCGCCGGCGGCGCGCCCGGGACGAGCGGGCGCGGGTACGCGGCGCGCGGCGGGCTGTGCCTGGAGCCGCAGAAGTTTCCGGACAGCCCGAACCGGCCGGACTTCCCCTCAGCGCGGCTGGATCCCGGCAAGGTCTACCGTCACGACATCGCCTTCCGCTTCCGGACGGCGGATGGCGTGGAAGCGGCCTTCCGCATCTGATTCCCTACCGGCGGCGAGGATCCGGCAGTGCATGGAGACCTCCGGTTGCAGGGAGGTCTCCAGCCTGAGGCATTTCGCGGCGGCCCGGCACGCGGCCCGGGCCGAACGACCGGCGGGATGAAGGTCAGCAGGCTATAGCGTCGGCTTGCCGTCGATGCGGCGCGGCACGCCCGCATCGCCGTCGCGCAGTTCGGCGGGAAGCAGCGCCGCCGGCAGGTCCTGATAGGCGACCGGGCGCAGGAAGCGATCGATCGCCAGCGTGCCTACCGAGGTGCTGCGGCCGTCCGCCGTCGACGGGAACGGGCCGCCATGGACCTGCGCGTCGGTGACTTCGACGCCGGTGGGCCAGCCATTGGCGAGGATGCGGCCGGCCAGCCGCTCGAGGATCGGCAACAGCCGGGCCGCGGTCTCGGTATCGGCATCGTCGAGGTGCAGCGTCGCGGTAAGCTGGCCTTCGAGCAACGAGACGACCGCGAGCAGTTCGTCCAGGCTGGCGCAGCGCACGAGCAGCGAGGCCGCGCCGAACACTTCCTCGGCATGGCTGGGATCGGCGATGAAATCCGCGCCGGTCATCGTGAACAGCGCGGCGCGACCGCAGCTGGCCGCACCTTCCTGGCCCTGGGCAACCCGAGTCAGCCCCGGTGCCGAGGCCCAGCGCGCGACGCCGTTCTCATAGGCCTTGAGGATGCCGGGGGTGAGCATGGTCTGCGCCGTCACGCCGGACACGGCTTCGGTCGCCGCTGCCAGGAAGCGGTCGAGCGCCGGGCTCTCCAGCGCGAGGACGAGGCCGGGATTGGTGCAGAACTGGCCGGCGCCCATGGTCAGGCTGGCGATATATGCCTTGCCCAGCGCCTCGGCCCGCGCTTCCAGGGCGTGCGGCAACAGGAACACCGGGTTGATGCTGCTCATCTCCGCATAGACGGGGATCGGCACCGGGCGGCTCGCGGCGAGCTTCATCAGCGCCGTGCCGCCGCCGCGCGAGCCGGTGAAGCCAACCGCCTTCACGCGCGGATCGGAGACCAGCGCCGAGCCGACCTCGTTGCCGGCGCCGTTGATCAGCGAGAACACGCCCGCGGGCATGCCGGTCTTCTCCACGGCCCGCGCGATCGCGCCGGCAACCAGCTCCGAAGTGCCGGGATGCGCGGAGTGCCCCTTCACGATCACCGGGCAGCCCGCGGCAAGCGCCGAAGCGGTGTCGCCGCCGGCGACCGAAAAGGCGAGCGGGAAGTTGGAGGCCCCGAAGACGACGACCGGGCCCAGCGGGATCATGCGCAGGCGCAGGTCCGGCTTGGGAGCAGGCTGGCGATCGGGGATCGCATGATCGATGCGTGCGCGCAGATACTCGCCGAGGCGCAGTTCCCGGGCGAACAGGCGCAGCTGGCCCGAGGTACGGCCACGCTCGCCGGTGAGGCGCGCGTGCGGCAGGCCGCTTTCCTGCATCGCGCGCTCGGTCAGCGTCTCGCCCAATGCGTCGATCTCGTCGGCGATCGCCTCGAGGAACGCGGCGCGCTTCTCGCGCGGCAGGTTGGCATAGACGGGAAAGGCAGCTTCGGCGGCGGCGGCGGCGGCCTCGACATCTTCTCGCACTGCCATGCTGAAGCTCGGCTCCAGCGGCGTGCCGGTCGAAGCGGCAACCGCCTGGAAGCCCGGTCCGTCGCGCCGCACCCGCTTCGATGCAATGAACAATTCGCCGGTCAGCGCCATGCCTGCTCTCCTGTCTTTCCGATATACGTTAGCGATAACATTGCCCTTGCGGGACTTAGGCAGCGCCATAGCAAAATGCAATCGGGCGCACCTGCGAAGTTGCGCGGCGGGACGATCGGAACGGCGCTCAGCGGGCGAGGCGCCGATCGCCGGCGCCGTTCGCGGGTTTGCGCGCTTCCATGGTGTCCTGGAAGCCGCGCTCGACCAGCCGCGCCATCGCATCGTGCGCGCGTTCGGCATCCTGCGCTTCGATCGCCTCGAGCACGGCGAGATGGACCGGCAGCGCGTCGTGCGGGGCGGGCAGGTGCCGCTGCTTGAACGCGGTAGTCAGTTCGATCGCCGCCGCGACGCCGCTGGTGAGCGACATGATGAAATCATTGCCCGAAGCTTCGAGCAGCGCCGAGTGGAACGCTTCGTCGCAGCATCGCCCCTCCTCGGAATCGAAGCCGTGGCGATCGACGCCTGCGAGCCCTTCCTGCATGCGGGCGAGCTGCTCGGGCGTGCGGCGGAGCGCGGCGAGGCGGGCGGCGTCGGGCTCGACGATGCGGCGCAGTTCGAACAGGCTCTCGATCAGCGCATCGTCGGGCGCTCCGGCAAAGATCCAGCTGAGCACGTCGGGATCGAGCAGATGCCATTCGCGGCGCGGGCTCACCTGGGTGCCGATCTTGGGCCGGGAATGGACAAGGCCCTTGGCGGCCAGAATGCGGATCGCCTCGCGATAGGCGGTGCGGGAAACCTTGAACTGCTCGCTCGCGGCGATCTCGCCGTCGAGGATCGCGCCCGGCGCGATCTCGCCCGAGACGATGCGGACGCCGAGCGTCCGGGCGACGGTGCCGTGCAGGCGCAGGGAGCGCGGCCGGGGCTTGCGCGAACGGGGCTTTTTTTCGGTGAGCGTGGAGGAAGCGCCTCGCATCGAATTTCCTAGGCGACGGCGAAGACGGGAGGTTTCGTCTGCCAGCTGGGCATGGTTCGAACCCCTAGGCCCTTTGCATCCCACTGCCAAGAGCCGTGCGAATCGCCGGAAGAGTCGGAAATACCCTGCCCGCCCAAGCGTCCGCTTCGGTGGGGTGTCCGGGAGAAACCGGGGGAAATCAAGAGCTTAAAGGAGTGGCGGAGACGGAGGGATTCGAACCCTCGATACGGTTTCCCGTATGACGCTTTAGCAAAGCGTTGGTTTCAGCCACTCACCCACGTCTCCGGATAACGGCTCGAAGGCGAGCGCTATAGCGAGGGGTTTCCAGGCAATCAACGCCCAGCTTGACGTGAAATCGACTCAATCCGCCGCTCGTTCATTGCCGGGACAGCCGCGCCCTCTATAGATCGGGCATCTGCTGGGCTGGGGTAATTCGACCATGCGCGTTCGTGATCTGGTGTTGACGGCGGCGACGGCCGCGCTCGCGATGGGCGCCCCGCCCGTCGCGGCGCAGCAGCAGATGACCACGATCGACCCCAACACCGCGATCGATTCGGACCTGCACACCCCGCCGCCCGCGCAGGACCCCTATGCCGCCCCCGCGCAGCAGCGCCAGGATGCGCCGCCCGCGCAGGACGATCCCTATCCGGCCCAGCAACCGCCCCAGGGGCCCGCCGGCCAGGCCCCGTACAATCCCGGCGGCAGCGCCCGCCAGCAGGCCACCACCTATCAGCGCGACGAGTTGGTCGGCGCGGCCGAGGGCGTGTTCGGCAAGGGCGCATCGGGCCTGGGCAAGCTGATCGAGGACATTCTCAAGGACCAGGGCCAGCCCAACGCCTATATCGCCGGCAGCGAAGCCGCGGGCGCGGTGGGCGTGGGCCTGCGCTACGGATCCGGCATGATGTTCCACAAGGTCGAAGGCCAGCGGAAAGTCTATTGGACCGGCCCGTCGATCGGCTTCGACCTGGGCGGCGATGCCAACAAGGTGTTCGTCCTCGTCTACAATCTCTACGACAGCCAGGAGCTGTACAAGCGCTTCCCCCAGGGCGAAGGCCGCGCCTATTTCGTCGGCGGCCTCTCCGCATCCTATCTGCGGCGCGGCGACGTGGTGCTGATCCCCGTCCGCCTGGGCGTGGGCTGGCGGCTGGGCGTGAACGCCGGCTACATGAAGTTCAGCGAGAAGAAGCGCTGGCTGCCCTTCTAGGGCGCCGACCCCGGAGCAGACCATGCGAACCCGCCGGCGCCGACCGTTCCGCGCCGGCCATTTCGCCTATCTTGCAACGAACCAGATAGGTACTTTTCGATTGACATCGTAACGCTGATATGGCACAAGCAACGCACGCTGAAGAATTGCGAGTCGGGCCGGGGCGGCAACGCCCTCCGGCCCTTTTCATGTCGGGAGAGGCATTGTGGAAGAGGATGGGCGGCTGACCCCGGCCTCCATCCTTCTCCGTCATAACCGTCTCCATCGCCCTCCCCGCGAAGGCGGGGATTCCGGATAGTATCGGGACGGAAACAATCTCGAGGACGTGTTTGCGTTCTCAACCCACGCCGCTTCCCGGCGGGGGGCGGACCACCCGGGTTTCAGGAGACGATGCATGAAATGGTTCGGGCGGAAGTCCGCACGCGAAGGCGCGCGGCCGGCATTGTCGCGCGCGGGAACCCAGATGGGCGCGATCGGCGAATGGCCGCGCAGCTACGAAGCCCAGGTACGTGAAGCCTATTGCCACAATCCGGTGGCGCAGCGCGCGGTGAAGCTGATCGCCGAAGGCGCAGGCAGCGCGGTGCTGTCTGCAAGCGACCCCGCGCTGCTCGCGCTGGTGACGGCGCGCTCCGGCGGCCAGCCGCTGATCGAGACGCTGGCGGCGCACCTGCTGCTGCACGGCAACGGCTATGTGCAGGTGCTGGCCGACGAGGGCGGCGCGGTGCGCGAGCTCTATGCGCTGCGGCCCGAACGCGTGACGGTGGAACCCGATGCGCGCGGCTGGCCGGTCGCCTATCGCTACCGGGTGGGAGAGAATGTCGCACGGCTGGCGGCGGAGGATGCGTCCGGGCGCCCGGCGGTGATCCATCTGCGCAGCTTCTCGCCGGTCGACGATCACTATGGCCTGGGCTGCCTGGGCGCGGCAGCGGGCGCGGTGGCGATCCACAATGCCGCGGCGCGCTGGAACAAGGCGCTGCTCGACAATGCGGCGCGGCCATCGGGCGCGCTCGTCCATGATCCCGGCGACGGCAGCGCGCTGGCACCCGACCAGTTCGAGCGGCTGAAGCGCGAGATGGAGGCCGGATTCGCCGGCGCGGCCAATGCCGGCCGGCCGATGCTGCTCGAAGGCGGGCTGAAATGGCAGGCACTGAGCCTTACTCCGGCCGACATGGATTTCGTGGGGCTGAAGGCAGCGGCGGCGCGCGACATCGCGCTGGCCTTTGGGGTGCCGCCGATGCTGCTCGGGCTGCCGGGCGACGCCGCCTATGCCAATTACCGCGAGGCCAATCGCGCATTGTGGCGCCTCGCCATCCTGCCGCTGGCCGGCAAGCTATTGCGCGGGATCGCCGAGGGGCTGGCGGGCTGGTTTCCGGAAGCGGCGCTGGCGGTGGACCTGGATCGGGTGACCGCGCTGGCCGAGGATCGCGAGCGGCTCTGGGCGCAGGTGAGCGCCGCCGGCTTCCTCTCCGACGACGAGAAACGCGAGATGGTGGGCATGCGCCCCTGATTGGCCCGCGGATGGGGAGCGGGCCGGCACGGAAAGGAACGAGAGATGAGCGAGGAGATGCTGGCGCAGCTGATCGGCCAGGCCGAGAGCGAAGGCGCCGAGCTGGTGACGCTGCGCGCGATCGCCGAGGAAGCGGGAACGCTGGGCGCCCAGCGGGCGCTGGCACGGCTGGGGCTCGAGGATGCCGGCGCCGCCAAGGACATGAGCGAGCTGCGCGAATTGCTGGGCGCATGGCGCGATGCCAAGCGATCGGCGTTCAAGGCGGCCTTTCAATGGGCCGGCCGGATGGTGGCGGCGCTGGTGCTGGTAGGGCTGGCGGTGAAGCTCGGCTTTCCGGGCTGGCTCAGGTGAGCGTGCGCTTCGCCGGCTATGCCGCGGTGTTCGACGCGGTGGACCGTGGCGGCGACGTGGTGCGCCGGGGCGCCTTTGCCGGCGCGCGCCGGGTGCCGCTGCTCTGGCAGCACCGGGGCGCGCCGGTGGGCGAGATCGAGGCGATCGGCGAGGACAGGCGGGGCCTGCGCGTGATCGGATGCGTCGAGGCGCCGGAGCTGGCCGAGCGGCTGCGGCGCGGCGCGGTGACCGGGCTCTCCTTCGGCTATCGGGTGAAGCAGGCGAGCCGCGGCACGCCGCGCGAGATCACTGCGCTCGACCTGATCGAAGTGAGCCTGGTCGCCAGTCCGATGCAGCCGCTGGCGCGGGTGCACGCGCTGGACTGACATTTTCGAAGGACCGGATTTCTGCCCGGCGGGACGCTCCCGCCCGGGTCCCTTGGCATGGACGGGAGACGAGGATGATCGAAGTGAAGGCGGACGCGCTCGAGGCAAGCTTCGAGGCGATGGAGAAGGCGGGGCTGCCGCCCGAACGGCCGATGCTCGCCGGAGCGCGGCCCATGACGGGCGCGGCGTTCGAGCAGTTCCTGCGCGCGGGCGGCGGGATCGAGGCCAAGGCGATGAGCGGCGCGAGCGACGGCGCGGGCGCCCATGCCGTGCCGGACGAACTCGACGCCCGGATCGATGCGACGCTGAAGAGCGTGTCGCCGATCCGCGCGATCGCCAGCGTGGTGCAGGTGGGGTCGAGCGGCTATCGCAAGCTGGTGGCGAGCGGCGGCTTCGAGAGCGGCTGGGCGGCGGAAACCGCGGCCCGCGACGAGACCGACACGCCGGTGTTCAACGAAGTCGCGCCGCCGATGGGCGATCTCTACGCCAATCCGGCGGCGAGCCAGGCGATGCTCGACGATGCCGCGTTTGACGTCGAAGCCTGGCTGGGCGACGAGATCGCGCGCGAGTTCGCGGCGGCCGAGGGCGCGGCGTTCGTCGGCGGCAACGGCGTCAACAAGCCGCGCGGCTTCCTGGCGGCGCCCAATGCCGCGGCCGGCGATGTGACGCGCGCGTTCGGCACGCTGCAATATATCGCCAGCGGCGCGGCGGGGGCGTTCGCGGCCAATCCCGAGGAGAAGCTGATCGACTTGGTCCAGGCGCTGCGCCCGCCCTATCGCCAGGGGGCGAGCTGGGTGATGAACTCGGCGACGCTGGCCCGGGTGCGGAAGTTCCGGACGAGCGACGGCGCCCTGCTCTGGCAGCCGGGGCTCGCCGCGGGGCAGCCGGCGACGCTGCTGGGCTATCCGGTGGTCGAGGCCGAGGACATGCCCGACATCGCGGCGAACAGCTTGGCGATCGCCTTCGGCAATTTCCGGGCGGGCTATCTCGTCGTCGAACGCGGGGAGACGCAGGTGCTGCGCGACCCCTACAGCAACAAGCCGTTCGTCCATTTCTACGCGACCAAGCGCGTGGGCGGGATGGTGAGCAATTCGGAAGCGATCAAGCTGCTGCGATTCTCGGCAGCCTGACCCTTGCCGGGGCGCCGTTCGGGGAGGGCGGCGCCCGTTTCTCCACACCGATGGGAGGTGACATGGATTCTCCGCCTTTTCCCGCGGCGGCGATCGCGGCCGCGCGCGAAGCCGCCAAGGCGCATCTGCGGATCGCCGGGGCGAGCGAGGACGCGCTGATCGACGGGTTGGCCGCGACGGCGCTGGCGCTGGCCGAGCGCTTCACCGGCACCGTGCTGATCGCGCGCGACTTCGCGGAGGCGCTCGAGCCGGCGCGGCATTGGCAGGCGCTGGGTGCGGTGCCGGTGACGGAGATCGAGGCCGGGCTCGACGCGGCGATCGACATCGACGCCCAGGGGGTGGGCCGGGTGCGCACGGCGGCACGGGCGCGCGTCGCCTATCGCGCCGGGGCGGCGGCGGGCTGGGGCGACCTGCCGCCGCCCATCGCCACGGGGGTGGTGCTGCTGACCGCGCACCTGTTCGACCATCGCGGGGGCGAGTCGGCGCCGCCGGCCGCAGTGACCGCGCTGTGGCGGCCGTGGCGGCGTATGCGGCTGGCAGCGGCATGAGCGGCGCGGTGAGGCGCGCGATCGGCCGCGTGGCGGCGGCGGTGCGCGTGGCGGCGCCCGACGCGCGCGTCGAGGTTCGCGACGACGGCATCGCGATCGAAGGCCGCCGCCTGCGCGCGCGGCTGCGCTGGATCGGAGGGCTGGTACGATGAGCGTGCAGGAAGTGCTGCAGGCCGCACTGGTCGAGGCGCTGGCCGGGCTGGCGGTGACGCGCGTGTTCGACGCGCCGCCGGTGCGCGCCGCCCGGCCCTATGCCCTGGTCGAGGAGGCATGGCTCGCCGACTGGAGCACCAAGGACATGGCCGGGCGCGAGGGCCGGTTCGCCGTCGCACTGTTCGACACGGGCGAGCGGCCGGCCCGCCTGCGCGCGCTCGCCGGAGCGGCGGAGGCGGCGATCGAGGCGATGCCCCGGGTGCTGGGGGAAGGCTGGGCGATCGCCAGCCTGACGCTGCTGCGCAGCCGCATCGCCCGCGACGGCGATGCGCGCTGGACGGCGATTAGCGAATTCCGCGTGCGGATGCTCCGCAGCGAATATTGAAAGGAAGCGAAATGGCGGCGGAAAGAGGCAGCGCGTTCCTGCTCAAGGTGGGGAATGGCGCGACGCCGGCGGTCTATGCGACCGTGGCGGGACTGCGCACCACCCAGCTGAGCGTGAACGGCGAGATGGTGGCGATCACCAGCAAGGATTCCGGCGGCTGGCGCGAGCTGCTCTCCGGCGCCGGGGTGCGCTCGGTGAGCGTGTCGGGCGCGGGCGTGTTCACCGGATCGGCCGCGGAGGCGCGCGTGAAGGCCAATGCGCTTTCGGGCATGCTCGACGACTATCGGCTCAGCTTCGAGAGCGGCGAGACGATGACCGGCCGCTTCCTGGCCACGCGCCTGGACTATGCCGGCGACTTCAACGGCGAGCGCAGCTACACGCTGAGCCTCGAAAGCTCCGGCCCGGTGGTGTCGGCATGAGCGGCGCGGCGAACCCGGCGCGCGGCGAGGTGGCGCTGGTGCTGGGCGGCGTCTCCCATGTGCTCCGGCCCAGCTTCCAGGCACTCGTGGCGGCGGAAGGCGAGCTCGGGCCGCTGTTCGAGTTCGTGGAGCGCGCGGCATCGGGCAAGCTTGGCATCGCCGAGATCGCCGGGCTGTTCTGGCATTGCCTGAAGGATCCCCCGGCGATGGATCGCGCGGCGTTCGGCGACGCGCTGGCCGCTGCCGGCCTCAAGGCACTGGCGCCGGCGCTGCGCATGCTGATCGGACAAATACTGGCGGGCCGGTGAAGCGGTTCGCCGAGAATGCCCGGCGGCTGGCCGGGGCGGCTGGCGCGATGTTCGGCTGGCCGCCCGACGCCTTCTGGGCGGCGACTCCGGCCGAGCTGGGCGCGCTGCTCGACGCGATCCGCGGCGAAGCGGCGCTGCCGCCCGACGCGGGCACCCTGGCCAGGCTCAAGGAGCGATTTCCCGATGGATGAGGAAGAGATCGAACGGCTGATCGTGAGCGTGCGCGCCGACACGCGCGCCTTTGCCCGCGACGTGGAGGAGATGCGCCAGGGGCTGGAGGGGCCGCTGGGCGCGGGCGCGGACCGCGCCGGCCGCGCGATCGAGAATGCGCTGCTGCGCGCGGTGCGCACCGGCACCTTCGGGTTCGAGGACCTGAAGCGCGTGGCGCTGGGAGTGATGGACGAGATCGCGCGATCGGCGCTGCGCGACGGCATCGCTTCGCTGGGCGGCGGCGGCTCCGGTGGCGGCGGGCTTGCCGCGCTGACCGGCCTGGCGATGTCGCTGTTCGGCGCGCCCGGCCGGGCGACCGGCGGGCCGGTGAGCCCGGGCCGTCCCTATCTCGTGGGCGAGCGCGGCCCCGAACTGTTCGTGCCGGCAAGCGCGGGCAGCGTCGCCGCCACGCCGGCCGCTGCCGGCCCGCGCGAGGTGCGCGTGGCGATCACGGTGAATGCCGCGGCAGACACGGCCCCGCGGGCGCTGGCGCAATCGAGCCGGCAAGTGGCGCGGGCGGTGAAGGCGGCGCTGGCGGGGGCGGACTAGGCGCGTGCGAAGGCTTCCGGCCTGGGCCGAAATTCGTTCAAGTGGAGGAGTAACGCATGGTAATTGCTGTAAATTCCGTGGCCGGCGTCAAGGCTATGGACGTTGCCGACCTGTCGGTCATTCTCGACGCGGCGGGTCTCGAAGGTCTGTTTTTCTGGACCGAAGGCGATTTTACCACCCAGGCTGCCGACACCGACAATATCATCGAAAGCGATGACGTGCCGATCGCCGATGGTGCCTGGGTGCGCCAGACGACCGACGCGATCACGCACGCGCATTTCGCGCCGGGCGCGGTGCGCCGATCGGCGGCCGCCAAGCTGACGGAATGGGTTTCGGTCACCGATTTCGGCGCCAAGGGCGATGCCGACCGCAGCGGCGGCGGCACCGACGATACCGCCGCGATCCAGGCGGCGATCGATGCATCGAACAACGTCTATTTCCCGGGTTCGCGCCAGGGTCGGCTCTACAAGTTCAGCAACCTCATCCTGAAGACCCGGACGCGGCTGCATGGCGACGGGCCGCGGGCTTCGGTGCTGCGCCAGCTTCCGACCGCCATGGGCTATGCTCTGCGGGTGGTCGAGGATCTTGGCGGCCCGCCGCCCGCGGTGCCGGTCAACGACATCAGCGAAGGCGCGTTCGGCTTTCGCGACCTGGGTATCGAGGCGTCGCCGCTCGCGGGCACGACCATTGGCATCGGACCCGGTTCGTGCGCGTCGATGCTGACCACCGAGAATCTCCGGATCGCGAACCAGCACGCCGAAACGCTGGTCGGCGAGCCCTATTCGGTGCCGCCCGGCACCGTCGCAATCGCTTTCGACGGCGGTCCAGGCCAAGTAGGTCCGGTGTTCGTCGGCGACCATCGCAATCTGGAAATCCGCTCCTTCGAGACCGCTGTCTGGGCGCGTAACGGCGTGAACGAGCAGAATTTCTCGAGCACCTGGATCATCGACTGCCGGCGCGCCTTCGATCTGGACATGATCTCGACCTGGTCGGTGGAGGCATCGGTCGAAACGAAAGTCGCGGACGCGCGAGGCTTCGTCCTGACCGGACCGGTGGGCAATCTCAACATTCGTGGCGGCCGATATGAGATGCTCATCGACGGCAGCTATCTCTTCGAGCTCGGGACATCGGCAGCGCTGGAGAATGTCGTCGTCTCGCCGCCGCCGAATCTGTTGATCCGAGGGGATAGCGGCAGCGTGTTTCTTCCGGGCCGGAAGGTGTTGGGCGCTTGGCCCAAGCAGCTCTACATCGAAGGCTTCGAGACCTTTGCCGATGCCACCAAGGGGCGCCGGATCGTCGCGGGCTCGCGGTCGGCCGATAGTAGCGGTTCCGAATATCAGTTCGCGGTCAAGCAGCTGATGCTCGGCGGCGCGGCCGCCGGAAACGGCAAGTTCGTGATCGGCGACAATTCAGGCACCGCCGACGCCGTCCTCGAGAATGACGGCAGTCATTTCAACCTCTCCTACCCGGGCGGCGTGCGCTTTCCCCAGTCTGGCGGCACGACCGGCTATGCGCATCCGGTGTGGCTTGGCAGCTATGCGCTGTGGGTGGATGGCAGCGGAACGCTGCGCATCAAGTCCGGGACGCCGGCCAGCGATACCGATGGCCAGGTCGTGGGCTCGCAGACCTAGGGCATATCGACTTGGGCAGCCGGGCTTTCGCACCCGGCTGCCCCTTATCCGAGGGAAATCGTAGATGGCCTACTGGCTCGCCGATGCGCGTCGCGGGCAGGCCGAGGGCGTGCTCTCGCGCTTCGATCCCGCTTACTGGACGGTCAATTTTCCGCGGCCGATGATGGCTTCGGTGGTGACCACCGCGCCCGATGCGCTGCGGGTGGACGCGGTCTTCTATCGCCAGGACGACCTTGCCGGGCTGATCTGGGAGGCCGAGGACCGGCACGATCATCCGCTGCTACGCTACGAGACCGCGCGGGACTTTCGCGACTGCCGGCTGCGCTTCCGCTGGCGCGCGTCGGGCGTGAAGCCGCTCGACGCGGTCAACGGCCCGGTGCTGACGATCGAGGGGCGCGACGCCGCCGGCGATCCGCGCGCCTGGTACGTCCGGCTGTGGAACTATGCCGAGGGGACGGCGGAGGATGCGCTGGTCTCGATCGACTTCGCCACCGTGCAGGGCGGCTTCCTACTGCCGGGCGAGGCCGATCCGGTATGGGCCGGCGATGTCGACCGGATGTTCGTCTCGCTGGTCGCACCCGGCCATAGCGGGGCGGATGCCGACCTGGCGGCACCGGCCGAGGGCTGGGTCGAGCTAAGCCAGATCGCCTGCGAGGGCCCGGGCTCGGTGCTGGCGATCGGCGACGTGATCGTGCCCGAGCATGGGCTGGAGATCGCCAATGGCTATGACGACAATTATCACCTGACCCCCGAGCGGCTGCTGCGCAACATGATGCAGCTCGGCTGGCGCGGGGCGATCCTGCACTATGTGGGGATGAGCCATTATTTCCGGCTCGAGGCCAGTTCGGGCGGCCATTATGCGAGCCTGGGCGCGACGGCGCTCAACGTGGCGTGCCGGGCCTGGCACGCGGACTATGCGCGGCGGGCCAGGGCTTTGGGCTATGCGCTGATCCTGTCGCTGTCCTACGAACTGTTCGACCGGCATTGCTGGGGCGACTGGAAACAGCGCGCGGCCGACGGATCGCCGGCGCTGACCGGCTGGGAGCCTCCCTCCACCCTGCTCTCGCCCGCTCATGCGGGAGCAATGGCCTATCTGCAGGCGGTGGCGCGCGAATTCGCCGGGATCGCGAAGGAAGCGGGCCTCAGGGTGCGCTTCCAGATCGGCGAGCCCTGGTGGTGGACGCTGCCCGACGGGAGCCTGTGCATCCACGACGCGGCGGCCCGGGCGGCGCTGGCCGGGGCAAGCGACGTGCCGGCGGCAGCGGGGGCGCTGCTCGCCGCATCGACGCTGGCGCTGCGCGACGCGGTGCGCGCGGTGGATGCCGGGGCGGAGGTGCTGCTGCTGGTCTATACGCCGACCGCGCTGACCGCCCCGGCGGCGAACGTGCCGATCGGCTGGGCGGCACCGGCCTTCGACGTGCTGCAGCTGGAGGATTATGACTGGGCCGCTACGGGCCATGAAGCGGCGAGCGTGCGCGGGATCGCAGCGGTGGAGGCGCGGCTCGGCTACTCCGTGACGGATCAGCACTATCTCGCCGGCTTCGTGCTGCGGCCCGAGGATCGCCGGCAGTGGCGGCACATCGAAGCCGCGGCGGCGCGGGCACGGCGGCGCGGCGTGGCCCGCACCTTCCTGTGGGCGCTGCCCCAGGTGCTGCGCGACGGCTTCGTGCATTTCGATCAGGAGGAAGCGATGGACGCGTTCGACGACGTGCTGTTCCCGCTCGCGCTGGGGCGCGAGGCGGAAGTGGCGCCGGAGGTCTCGACTTCGATCGTGACCAGTGCCGGCGGGCAGGAGAAGCGCAACGCCGAATGGGCCGAGGCGCGGACCCATTATGATGTCGGGCCCGGATTGCGCTCCGAGGACGACATCGCCGAGCTGCTCGCCTTTTTCAGGGCGCGCATGGGGCCGGCGCGTGGCTTCCGCCTGCGCGACCCCTTCGATTGCGAGGCGTTGGACGAATTGATCGGCACGGGCGACGGCACGACCGCGCGGTTCGCGCCGGTGCGGCGCTACGGCGATGTGGCGCGGCGGATCACCCGGCCGATCGCCGCGACGGTACGGATCGCGATCGACGGGGCGGAGACCGGGGATTTCGCGCTCGGGGCGGGCGGGATGGTGACGCTGGGCCGGGCACCGGCCGCGGGAGCGGCGGTGCGCGCTAGTTTCGTGTTCGACGTGCCGGTGCGCTTCGCCGACGACCGGCTGCAGGTGAGCCGCGCGACCTTCCTGGCCGGCGCGCTCGCCTCGGTGCCGCTGGTCGAGATCCGCGAATGAGCTGGCTGGAAGGGGCGCTCACCACGCTGGCCCTGTGCTGGCGGATCGAGCGGTGCGACGGCGTGACGATCGGGCTGACCGCGCATGACCGCGACCTGGAGTGGAACGGGCTGGTGCATCGCGCGGCCCCCGGCATGGTGCCGAGCGCGATCACCCGCGGGGCGGGGCTCGATCCCGGCGGCATGGACGTGACCGGCGCGCTGACCAGCGCGGCGATCAGCGAGGCCGATCTGCTCGCGGGGCGCTGGGACGGGGCACGGGTGACGATCTTTGCCTGCGACTGGACCGACCCGGCGAGCCAGGTCGCGCTGGGCGAAGGAACGATCGGCGCGATCGAGACTCGCGACGGCGTGCTGACCGCCGAATTGCGCGGCGCGATGGCGGCGCTCGAGCGGCCGGTGGCGGAGGAGACTTCGCCCGAATGCCGCGCCGCGCTGGGGGACCGGCGCTGCCGGGTGGCGATGGCCGGGCGGAAGCGCTTCGCCCTGGTGACCGCGATCGAGGATGCGGTGCTCATGCTCGATGCCATGGAACCTCTGCCCAACGCCTATGGCCAGGGCCGGCTGCGCTGGATCGGCGGGGCCAATTCCGGGCTGGACGATGCGATCCTCCGCTCCGACGGCGCGACCGTGACACTGCGCCGGCCGCCGCGCTTCGATGCCCCGGGCAGGGTGCTGCTGATCGAAGGATGCGACAAGACGCTGGCCATGTGCGCGGCGCGCTTCGGCAATGCCCTCAACTTCCGCGGCGAGCCCTATCTGCCGGGCATCGACCTGCTGACCCGCTATCCGGGCGGATGAGCGGCGACCTGGTGCTCGCCCGCGCGCGGGCGGCGATCGGCACGCGCTTCCGGCCGCGAGGGCGGACGCCGGAGAGCGGGTTCGACTGTGTCGGGCTGGCCGGATGGGCGCACCGAAGGGCGGTGCCCGCCGGCTATGCGATGCGCAGCGCCGATGCGGCGCGGGTGGCGGCGGTGGCGGAGGCCGCGGGGCTGGTTCCGGCGGAAGGGCGGCGCGCGGGAGACCTGGTGCTGCTCGCGAGCGGCGCGAGGCAAATGCACCTGGGCATCGATAGCGGGTCAGGCCTGGTCCATGCCGACGCGATGCTGCGCCGGGTGGTGGAGCGGCCCGATCCGCTGCCCTGGCCGGTGATCGGCCGCTGGCGACGAAAGGAGGACTGACATGGCGACGATGGTGCTGACCATGGCCGGCGGCTTGATCGGCGGCCCGTGGGGCGCGGCGATCGGCGGGCTGATCGGCAATGCCGTCGATCACGCCATCCTGCCCGCCGGCAAGCGCCGCGAGGGGCCGCGGCTGAGCGACCTAAAGGTGCAGACTTCCTCCTATGGCACCCAGCTTCCCAGCTTGTTCGGCACGATGCGGGTGGCGGGATCGGTGATCTGGGCCACCGACCTTGTCGAGCATCGCGACAGCCGATCGGGCGGCAAGGGGCAGCCTGGCAGCACGACCTACAGCTATACGGCCAGCCTGGCGGTGGCACTCTCGGCGCGGCCGATCCTGGGGGTGGGGCGGATCTGGGCGGACGGGCAGCTGCTGCGCGGCGGCGCCGGCGACTTCAAGGCACGCACCGGCTTTCGCCTGTATCTGGGCGGCGAGGACCAGCCAGCCGATCCGCTGATCGCGGCTGCGGAGGGCATCGGGCTCGCCCCGGCGCATCGCGGCATCGCCTATGCCGTGTTCGAGAATCTGGAGCTGGGGCCCTGGGGCAATCGAATCCCGTCGCTGACGTTCGAAGTGCAGGCGGATTCGGGGCCGGTTGCCGCCGGCGACATCGCCGTCGCACTCGGCGCAGTGGCGGCGAGCGGCCCGACCCTGGCGCTGGCCGGCTTCGCGGCGCAGGGCACGAGCCTGGCCGCCGTGGCGGAGCTGCTGGCGGAAGCCGCGGGCGGCTGGTTCGGCCCGGGCCCGACGCTGCTCTGCGGGCCAGGGGACGCGATCGTCATCCAGGACGAAGGCGCCGGCGGCCGGGGACGCGCGAACCGGTCGGTCGCGCCCGCGACGCGCGCGCCACGGGCGCTGACGCTCAGCCATTATGACCCCGCCCGCGACTATCAGATCGGCGTGCGCCGTGCCGCCGCGCCCGGGGCAGGCCTGAGCGAGGCGCGGATCGAGCTGCCCGCCGCGATGGATGCCGGCACCGCGCGGACGCTGGCGGAGGCGGCATTGCTCCGGGCCGATATCGAGCGGACCCGGCGAAGCGTCCATGTCGGCTGGGAAGCGCTTGCCATCCCCCCTGGCGCGCGCGTGCGGATCGCCGGAACGCCCGGGATCTGGCGCGTCGACGGCTGGAAACTCGAGGCGATGACGATATCGCTCGACTGCGTTGCGCTGGCCCCGGCAGTGACGCCGATCGCCGCGAGCGGCGGACGCGTGAACCACGCGCCCGATACCGCGATCGGCCGGACGATATTGCACGCGTTCGAACTGCCGCCGGTCGACGATGGCGTGGCCGCCGTGCCCCGCCTCGCCGTGGCGGCGGCGGGCGACGCCGCCGGATGGCGCCGCGCCGCGCTGCTGCTCAGTACCGACGATGGCGCGGCATGGCGGCCGAGCGGCGGCACCCGCGGCATCGCGGTGCTCGGCGACATCCGCATTCCCCCGGGCTCCGCCCCGCCGCAGATCGACGATCGGCGCAACTGGACCGAAGTGGCGCTCGCCCACGCCGCCATGCAGCTCGACCAGGCCGATGCGACGGCACTCGACCAAGGCGCCAACCTCGCGATGCTGGGCGACGAACTCATCCAGTTCGCGCATGCACAATCGCTGGGCGGCGGCCGCTGGCGCCTTTCCGGACTGTGGCGCGGACGGCACGGCACCGAGCGGGCCATCGGCACCCAGCGGTCCGGCGACCGCTTCGTGCTGCTCGACGCGGATGCGCTAACGCTGATCGATCTGCCTCGAACGGCACTGGGCACCGAAGTGCGACTGCTGGCCGAAGGGGCCGGCGACACGGGTGGCCCCGCCGAGGCCCGCGCCCCGATGCGCGGCATTTCGCTGCTGCCATTGGCGCCGGTGCACCTCGCCGCGCAGCCGCTCCCCGATGGGGACGTCCACCTGCGCTGGGCACGGCGCGGCCGGCACGACTCGCGATGGCGCGATGGCGCGGACGTGGCGCCCGAGCCCGGGGGCGAGCGCTATCGCATAATGCTGAAACCCGCCGCCGGCCCCGCCTGGACGGTGGACATGCTCGCGCCGGGAATGCGGCTCGGCACCGCTATCGCCGCCAGCGGGCTGGAGATCGAAGTCCGCCAGGTCACCGCCGCGGGCCTTTCGCCCGCCGCGACCCTGACCCTGCCGATTCGTGGAGAGGAAGCATGACCGAGACGACCGATCGACTCGCCCTGCCGCTGTTGAACGCGGCCCAGGCGCAGAAGGAAATGTACCACAATGAAGCGCTGGTGCGGCTCGACTTGCTCACCCAGGCCGCTGCCGAGGGGGTCGGCGCGAACACCCCTCCCATCGATCCGCAGCCCGGCCGCTGCTGGATCATCGGCGATGCGCCCGAAGGCGCCTGGCGGGGGCGTGCCGGCGAGGTGGCCGGCTGGACCGAAGGCGGCTGGCGCTTCGTGACTCCGCTCGAGGGCATGCGCCTGTGGCTCGGCCGGGGCGCGGGCCATGCCCTCTTCACCAACGGCGGCTGGCGTGCGGGCGAGGTCCATGGGCGGCTGATCGTCGAGGGGCAACAGGTCATCGGCGCTCGCGCCACCGCGATCCCGGAACCAGAAGGCGGGACGGTGGTTGATGCCGCAGCGCGGGCCGCAATCTCCGCGGTACTGGTTGCGTTGCGCGCCCATGGTCTGATCGAAGAAGGCGGACTGTGACGTTCATGCAACAGTACCCGGATTTGTGCGCTTGCGCAGAAACTTTCGTTTCGGTACTGAGTTTTTCGCTGTCCGTAGTGACAATCATGAAAGGGGATTAAGATGCGGAAGCTTGCCGTTACTCTGGCACTCGCGACGACCGCGCTCAGCACGCCCGCCCTCGCCCGCGACGATGCGTGGTACGTGGGTGTCGAAGGCGGCGCGATGCTCGTCGAGGACATCAAGTTTGACATTGGCGCGGCTAAGGACGCCGCGACCGTGCATCACAAGGCCGGCTGGGATGCCGACGCTGTGGTCGGTTACGATTTCGGTCCGTTCCGCGCGGAAGCCGAAGTCGGCTATCGTCAGGCTTCGATCAACCGGCTCACCAGCACGGTCACCATGCCGTACCGCAATTCGGCCGGTGCCGCGTTCAATGCACCTCCCGGCAGCTATGGCTATGCCGGCGGTCGTTCCTCGGCGCTGAGCTTCATGGTCAATGGCCTGCTCGACTTCGGTGAAGACACCGGCGTGCAGGGCTTTGTCGGCGGCGGCGTCGGCGTGGCGCGCGTTAAGACGAAGCTCGGCCTGAACACCTATCAGGATGCGATCGACGATTCGGACACGGTGTTCGCCTGGCAGGCGATCGCGGGCATCCGCGCGCCGCTGACGGACTCGATCGACGTCTCGCTGAAGTATCGCTTCTTCAACGCCGACAATGTGAAGATCACCGACGTTTCGGGTCGCGTGTGGGACGGTCGCTTCCGTTCGCACTCGATCCTGGGCGGCCTGATCTTCAACTTCGGCGCCCCGGCCCCGGCCCCGACGCCGGTTCCGACGCCGGAGCCCACTCCGACGCCGACCTGGACGCCGACTCCGGAGCCGACCCCGACGCCGACCGTCGTCTGCACCCCGGGACCGTACATCGTGTTCTTCGACTGGGATAAGTCGGACATCACGCCGGAAGCCGCGAGCATCCTCGACAACGCCATCAGCAACTATCAGAACTGCGGTAACGCGCAGGTGATGCTGGCTGGCCACGCCGATCGCTCGGGTTCGGCCAGCTACAATGTCGGCCTCTCGCAGCGTCGTGCTGACTCGGTGAAGGCCTATATGACTGCCCGTGGCATCGCCGCCGGTGTGATCTCGACCGAGGCCTTCGGCGAGAGCAAGCCGCGCGTCGAAACCGCCGACGGCGTTCGCGAGCTGCAGAACCGTCGCGTGGAAGTCACCTACGGTCCGGGTTCGGGCAACTAAGCCAGACCCGTCCGCAAGGACTGACAATTGGGGAGGTCGGGAAACCGGCCTCCCTTTTTCTTTGGGCCTTTTCCTTGATGATAATCTCGATTGCGAACGCGCCCGCCGATTATGGCAGCGTTTGCCGCAATGCCATCCTCACCCCGGGCCTGTCCCAGGTAAAGGCCGAACGGGGTAGATCGCCGGAGCTGGCAATCCACACAATCGCCCTTTCCCTCGGCTGCGGAGCCTTCGCGCAGCGGGCTAAGGCCAAATGTCGCCCGCTTGCACGACAAACAGCTGGGAGCTGAAATCGCGAATCCCGATATCCTCCAGGCGCGGCGACTCCCCCAGCGCCGGATCGGAATCCGGCTTCGATTCCGGCAAGGAAGGCAATGCCGCGCTCTGGCGGCGGCGAAATTCCTCGATGGACGTCATTTCTCGGGACACCAGCCCCTGGAGGATATGAGGCAGATCGATCTGAGGGGCGTCACCCCCCGCGCTCGTGCAATTGCCGGCCTCCGCCTCTGTCAATGCCTCGGGTCGCGTGGCGCGCAGCGGCGCCCTTCCTGCCGCGACCGCCGGCTCAGCATGGCTTCCAGTTCGGATAGCCCCAGTCCTTCGATCTCCTCCGGTTCCGACATTCCGCAATATGTCGCGCCATCGAAGGAGACATGATGGGCCTTGTCGTCGCCAACGGCACCGATATCGCGCGGCCGACAGGCTTCCCAGACTGTCCGCCAACGCTCTCGTCAGCGCGAATCCAAGGGAGAATTCCGAAATCAGCGATCGCATGCTCTTCCCCGCGAGCACGCCCCTTGGGCGCCATCGGCGGTGAAGGTTCACGACAAGCTTTGCATCCATTCCGGCACCAGCGCATCGCCCAGCGCCTCCACGCGGCGCAGCTCCACCATCAGGCCCAGTTCCGGATAGCTGGCGCGGGTGCGATCGCCCGCCTCGCCGATCGGCGCCACCACCAGCCGGCGATTGACCTTGGCCCGGTAGTGCATGCGCGCCGTATTCTCCTGGCCGACATAGCAGCCCTTGGCGAAGCTGACGCCGTTCAGCTCGGCGGCGTTGCATTCCAGCCACAATGTCTTGTCCTGGCCGAGCTCGGCCGTGCCTTCGGTGACGCCGAGCGACAGGCGATGGGCACGCCAGGCCGTGCTGGCATCGCCGCCGGAATCTTCACTGAGCCACCGCCAGCCAAGCGCGGCGAGACGCGGATCGGCAACTGCATGCGCGCGCGATACAGGCGACCAGTGTACAGCGACACCAGGCTCCAGGCCGATATGAATCTGCCGACGCAGGCGATACAGCATGAGGCGACGCATCAGCGCCCCTGCCTGCGCCTCCTCACCGTCGATCAGGATATCCTTGCCGTCATCCCACAGGATGAAATCGAACAGCACCTTGCCCTGCGGCGTCAGCAGCGCTGCCCATTGCGGGGATGCGGGCGTGACAAGGCCCATATCCTGCGTCACCAATCCCTGAAGAAATCCGCGAACATCGTCTCCCGCAATGCGGATCAAGGCGCGGTCGGCTAGCGCGGTGCTGGTATCGGTCATGCCGAACAGGTAGGGGGTAGCCGGGGGCGACGGAAGAGGCGCGGATATGAATGTCGATCTGAAGCTCAAGGGCGGGCGCGTGCATCTGCCCGGCGGTCCGGCCGAAACGGATATCGGCGTCGCCGATGGGCGCATCGTCGCGATCGGCGGCGCGCTGGAAGCGGGCGAGACGATCGACTGCACCGGGCTGGACGTGCTGCCCGGCGTGATCGACAGCCAGGTCCATTTCCGCGAGCCCGGGCTGGAAGCCAAGGAGGACCTGGAGAGCGGCGCCCGTGCCGCGGTGCTCGGCGGGGTGACCGCGGTGTTCGAGATGCCGAACACCAAGCCCAACACCGATTCGGCCGAAGCCGTACAGGACAAGCTCGCCCGCGCGCGCGACCGGATGTGGTGCGACCACGCCTTCTATGTCGGCGCGACCAATCACAATGCCGAGCATCTTGCCGAGCTGGAACGCCTGCCGGGCACGGCAGGCGTGAAGATCTTCATGGGTGCCTCCACCGGCGACCTGCTGGTCTCCGATGACGCGAATCTGGCGCGCGTGCTCGCTTCGGGCCATCGCCGCGTCGCGATCCATGCCGAGGACGAGTTCCGCATGCAGGATCGGCTCGGCGAGCGCGTGCCGGGCGACCCGTCCAGCCACCCGGTCTGGCGCGACGACGAGAGCGCGATGCTGGCGACGCGCCGTATCCTGGGCCTGGCGCGCGCGGCGCGGCGGCGGATCCACGTCCTCCATGTGACGACTCCGGCCGAGCTGGAACTGCTCGGCCGGCACAAGGACATCGCGACCTGCGAGGTCACCCCGCAGCACCTGACGCTGGCCGGCGAGGAAGCCTATCCCAGGATCGGCACCTTCGCGCAAATGAACCCGCCAATCCGTTCGGCCGCGCACCGCGCCGGGCTGTGGCACTGGCTCAACCAGGGCGTGCCCGATGTGCTGGGCTCCGACCATGCGCCGCACACGCGCGAGGAAAAGGCCAGGCCCTATCCCGACAGCCCCAGCGGCATGCCGGGCGTGCAGACCCTGTTGCCGCTGATGCTCAACCATGTCGCCGAGGGGCGGACGACGCTGCAGCGCGTGATCGACCTGACCAGCGCGGGTCCGCAGCGCATCTTCGGCATCGCCGGCAAGGGCCGGATCGCCGTGGGCTATGACGCGGACTTCACCGTGGTGGACCTCAAGGCACGCTGGACGGTGGAGGAGAGCTGGCTCGCCTCGCGGTGCGGCTGGTCGCCCTTCACCGGAATGCAGCTGACCGGCAGGCCCATCGGCACGATCGTGCGCGGCAACCGGGTCATGTGGGAAGCCGAACTGGCCAACCAGGCGATCGGCAGGCCGGTCCGCTTCGAGGCAGTCGAGTTCGGGTGAGGACAGTCTCCCGCACCGATCGCGCGTCGCGGCTGATCAAGGCGCCGGCGAGCCAGGTCTATCGCGCCTTTATCGATCCCGCGGCGCTGGTGCGCTGGCTGCCCCCGGAGGGGATGACCGGCGAGATGCTAGCGTTCGACGCGCGACCGGGCGGCGGCTATCGGATGGCGCTGCACCATGAGGACGCCGAACATGCGACGCCGGGCAAGACTTCCGAGCATAGCGATGTCGTCGAGACGCGCTTCGTCTCGCTGAACCCGGGCAGGGGCATCGTCCAGTCGGCGGTGTTCGATTCGGAGGATCCGGCCTTTGCCGGGACGATGCGGATGACCTGGACCTTCGAGCCGGCCGAAGGCGGCACGCGCGTCGCGATCACCTGCGAGGACGTGCCGCAGGGCATCCGCAAGCAGGATCACCTCCAGGGATTGAAGTCGTCGCTCGCCAATCTTGCGGCGTTCGTTGGCGGATAGCCGGGGCGGCTAGGCCGGGATGGCGGCGGCCCAGGCGGCGGCTTCGTCCTCGCGCCGGGCATGCACGAGCGGTGGCTCGGCCGTCGCCAATGCCGGGTCGACTTCGATGCTCGCATCGTAGAGGAAGGTCGCGTTGCCGAGGATCGTGACCATGCCGGCAGCGTCCGACGATCCCATCACCAGCCCGCCCTTGTTGAACACCTTCATCGTCGTGCCGAACGGCACGCGGCCCGTGCGGCCGGCGGCATAGACCGCCGAGGCCATGGCGCTGCCGCAACTGTCGGTCAGGCCGACGCCGCGTTCATAGGTGCGCACGAACAAATCCTGCCCGCGCAGCTCGACGAAGGAGACATTGGCGCGCGCCGGGATCAGGCCGGGCCCGGCCTCGCACCAGTCGCCCAGCGCTGTCAGCTCGGCTTCGTCCACCGCGTCCACGAACGCGACGAGATGCGGGTTGGGCATCGCGACCGCCGTGAAGGCCCGCGTGCTGGGCAGGCCGGGGATGGCTGCATCGATCACCGTCTCCGCCGCGATGCGCAGGCCGACGGCACCGGTGCGGGTGGAAGCCGGGCCGGCAGTCTCGCAAATGGTCACCACGCCCGGCGCGAGCGGTTCGGCACGGGCCACTTCGGCACTGCTCGTCTTCAGCCGCACCCGCGCCGCATCGACGCCGAGCAGTTCGAATCCCAGCCGCGCGACGCAGCGCAAGCCATTGAGGCAGGTCTCCGCTTCCGAACCGTCCGAATTGAACATGCGCATGCCGAAATCATGGCCCGCATCGTCCCCCGCGGTGAGCAGCAACAGGCCGTCGCCACCGACCGGCCCGGCACGATCGGCGAGCGCGCGCGCCACACCCGCCCAATCCGCATCGGGCAGATCGAGCGCACGCGCGTCGATCAGGGGAAAATCATTCCCCGAGCCGTGACATTTGATGAAGGCGAGCCGCATGGCGCCCATCTAGGCACGCCGGGCCGCGCTGGCTAGCCGGCAAGCACCTCGCGCTGCACCGGGCCACCCATCGCATCGATCATCGCGCGGTCGCGGGTGATGATGGCGGCGAAGCTCGGCCGCGCGTGCATCGCCGCAACCCATTCCGCCAGTCGCGGATAGATCGTGGCATCCACGGTCACGCCGATGCAGCCCAGCGTCGCGAGCGGGCTCGCCACCGCGATGTCCGCCAGGGTCAGCCGATCTTCGACAAGGAAGCCGCTCTCGGGGATCGCGGTTTCCAGATAGGCGAGGATCGGCGGCATCAGATCGCGCTCGGCGGCGTCCGCCGCGGCATGGTCGCACTCCATCTTGAGCACCCGCGGGCGCACGAAGCGCTGGCCGAAGATCGCGCCGCCGGCTGCCATCATGATCGTGTCGGCAAGCTCGTCGAACCAGATCGCCCGCGCGCGCGCGCGGGGCTCGGCCGGGATCAGGCTCGGCTCGGGATATTTGGCATCGAGATAGGCGACGATCGCCGAACTGTCCGAGATCAGGAAATCGCCGTCCTTGAAGCCCGGCATCTTGCCGAACGGGCTCGCCGCCATGAATTCCGGCCCGCCCCGGCCCATGCCGGCGGCCTGCAGCTCGAGATCCAGCCCCTTCTCGGCACCGAACACCATTACCTTGCGCACATAGGGCGAAAGCGTCGAACCAAACACGATCATGCCAACCTCTCCTCGGCTTGGGCATCAGGCTATCAAATCAGTTGCCATTTGCAACTGGTTAATGCGCGACAGGTGCGCTCCACTATGCGAAGAGGGGATGCGTGATTGCTCTCACTCTCTTCCTCATATTGGGCGCGGCTGCGGCCTTTTATGTCGTGCTGCGGCGCATCGCCTTTCTGGAGGAAGAACTGCGCCGTGTCGAATCGCTGATCGCCGCGCGCGACCATGCCGCGCCCGAGACACCGGCGCGCCGGCCTGAATTCTCGACGCCGCCCGCCCCTGCGATCGAAGCGCCGAGCCGGGTCGCCGAAGCCCAGCCGGAGCACGAGCCCGCACGGACGGGAGTCGAGCCGCGCCCCCTGCCCCAGTTCAGCCTCGAGACGCTGATCGGCGGGCGATTGCCGATCTGGATCGGCGGCGCCGCCCTGGTGCTCGCCGGCTTCTTCCTCGTCCGCTATTCCATCGAGAGCGGATTGCTCGGGCCGGGAACGCGAACCGTGCTCGCAGCGCTGTTCGGCGCGGCACTGATCGCGGGCAGCGAGGTCGTGCGGCGCCTGCGCGCCACCGCCGACGATCCACGCGTGGCCCAGACACTGGCCGGGGCGGGCATCGCGAGCCTCTACGGCACGCTCTACATGGCGGCGGCGCTCTACCATCTGATCGCACCGCCCGCCGCTTTCCTGTTCGTGCTGCTGATCACCGGCGGCGCGCTCGCCCTGGCGCTGCGCCACGGACCGCCCACCGCGGCGATGGCGCTGATCGGCGGGTTCGCCGCACCCCTGGTCGCCGGGTTCGACGCCGCGGGGATCGGCCCGTTGCTCGTCTATCTCGCGCTGTTCACTGCCGCCCTGTTCGGCCTGGCCATCCATCGCGGCTGGGTCTGGCTGGCGCTGGCCGCCTGTGCGTCGGGCTTTGCCTGGGTCAACTTCCTGATCACGATGCTGGTGGCGCGCGAAGGCGATCTTTCCGCCGTCGGCGCCTTCACCATGCTGCTCGCGATCGGCGCCAGCGCGGCGCTGCCGGCGACCGGCGCGGGCAATCGCTGGCTTCGTCTGGCCCCGTTGGTGGCAGGATGCCTGCAACTCGCCATACTCGCCCCCGCGCTCGATTTCGGCTGGCTCGCCTGGAGCCTCTACCTCACTCTCGCCGCCGCCGCGCTTTTCCTCGCCTGGCGCGATACGGTCTATCTTCCCGGCGCGCTCGCCGCCTGTGCCTTGCTGCTCGTGCTGGAAATGCTCGCGATCGACCTGCGCGCGCCCAATTTCACGCCGGTCGCCGCCATTCTCGCCACCGGGCTGTTCGCCATGCCCGGCCATGCACTGGCACGGCGCCATCCGCTCTGGGCGGGGATCGCGCTGCTCGGCACCGCCGGTCCGCTCCTCATCGGCCATTTGCGCGCGCCGGAGCTGCTATCCGCCATGCAATGGGGATGGATCGAGCTGGCGGCTGCAGCCGCGGTGTTCGGCCTGGCCTGGCGGAGCCGTGCCGACGGCACGCATTCGCTGCTCGTCCCGGCGACTGCGCTGGCGGCCTTCCTCGCGGGGCTTGGCCTGGGCCAGTTCGTACCGGGCGACTGGCTCGCGCTGCCCCTTTCCTGCATCGCCGCCGCCCTCGCCTGGTGGGCGCACAAGATACGCGCGCCGCGGCTCTATGCGCTGCCCGCCTATCCTCTCGCTGCCGCGCTGATCGCCGCCGCGCTACCGCTCGGTGCGCTGAGCGAGCTGATCCTCGCCTCGCTTTCCGGAGAGCGGCTCACCTATGCGCTGCTCCCCGCCCTGCCCGAGCTGCTCCGGGAGCTGGCGCTGCCGGTGGCGCTCGCCGCCGCGCTGCTCCTCGATCCCGCGCAGTTCGGCCGGGTCCGCCGAGTCGCGTCGCTCTTCGCCGTCACGCTCGGCGTGCTGCTGCTCTATGCGCTCGCCAAGCAGCCGCTCGCCATCGCCACCCTCCCGCGTTTCGAGACGTTCGGCTTCGTCGAGCGCGCGCTGCTCACCCAGGCCTGCCTCGCCGCCGGCTGGCTGCTCCTTCGCCGCGCCAGGGCAGTCACGCTCGGCCATGTGCTGCTCGCGCTCGGCCTGTTCCGGATCCTGTGGTTCGACCTGTTGCTGCTCACGCCGCTGGCGGAGCCCCAGGCGGTCGGCCCGCTGCCGCTCCTCAACGCCGCCGTGCTCCATCTCGCGCTCGCCAGCTTCTGGCTGTGGACCCTGCCCCCGCGCTGGCGGCCGGGCGCGGCGCTGCTCGCCCTTCTGGCCGTGCTGGCGGCGGTGCGCCAGGCCGCGCATGGCAACCTGCTCACCGGCCCGATCGGAACCGGCGAGAATGGCGGATACAGCGCCGCGATGCTGGCGCTCGCACTGTTCTGGCTATGGCGGGGCATCGCCGCCGGCGCACGCGACCTGCGCGTCTTCGGCCTGGCCTTGCTTACCGGCGTCACCTTCAAGGTATTCCTGATCGATGCCGCGGCACTCGACGGGTTGCTGCGCATCCTTTCCTTCCTCGGCCTCGGCATCGCGCTGATCGGGATCGGCTGGGCCTATGGCCGCTTCGTCGGCAAGGGCGCCGCGGCACCGGAACCGCTCACCTGATGCCGTAGAAATCGGCGACGCGATCGAGCGCGAAGCAGAGCACCAGCTTGCCCGCCCGGCTCGGCCAGCCCAGCGCCTTCTCCGCCGGCCCCAATCCCTCGCCCGCACAGACCACGCGCCACAATATGTCGGCCAGCCCGGCACCAGCCGCCGTCGTCGCGCCGTCGAACCGGCGCCGCGCGGCGATCTGCGCCAAGCTGGGGTCGAGCCGTTCCGGCATGCCGCCCGGCAACCGCGCCGCCGACGCGGCGTCCCAGCGCATGGTCACGCGCGGCCCCAGCGCCGCCATCTCGTAATCGGCACGAAGCCTTTCCCCCGCCTCGAGCTGCCGCGCGCACACATGGCCGCGCGCCGCCAGCCACGCCAGCGGCGATTCGGCCTGGTTCACCGCGACCCGCCGCCGGAGTCCCGCCCCATCCTCGATCGTCCGCTCCACCAGCTCGCGCATTGATGATCTCCTTTTGTTCCAATCTCGCACTCTTGCCATGAAGGCTCGATTGTAGGAAAGAAGAAAACCGATTTGGTTAGGAGACGTGTCGATGATCACAGCCATCCGCGAAGTGCGCCGCGCCAAGGGGCTCACGCTGGAGGAAGTGGCGGCGCGTTGCGTGCCCGCCACCACGGCGCAGACGATCGGCCGGCTGGAGATGGGCACCCGCACCGTTTCGGTTGGATGGCTCAATCGCATCGCCGCCGCGCTCGGTGTGGACAGCGCCGACCTGGTCAGGCTGCCCGAACGGCCGGAGATCCCGGTGGCGGCCATGCTCGACAATGCCGGCGCCCAGGCCCCGCGCAGGCCGGCGGCAATGGTGCCCCCGCATGCCGAGCCGGGCATGGTCGCGGTAGCGGTGGCGGCGGGGATCGGCGACTATCGCGCCGGGGACGAAATCTGGTGCCGCACGCTGGCGCCCGAGGGTTTTGCCGGCGCGCTCAACCGCGACGTGCTCGTGCCTCGCCCCGCCGGGCGCTTCCTGTTCGGGCGGCTGATCGGGCGGGAGGGCGACCGGCTCCACCTCCTCCCTCTCGGCGCCGGCGCCCGCCAGCAAGTGGTGGCCGACCCTGCCTGGATCGCCGAAGCGATCCGCCTGGTCCGCCCCCTCTGAATCGGCTTGCGGAGTGTCGCGGACAGGCGCATTTTGCCGGCAAAAGCAGGAGGGGCATTTCATGCTGAAACTGGGTCTGGCGACAATTGCCGCAATCGTGATCGCAACGCCCGCAATGGCGGACGATTGGGATTTCGTGCTGATCAACAACACCGGCAAGGCGATCAAGACGGTCGAGATCGCGCCGACGGGCACCACCACCTGGCAACCCAACAAGGTCGATCCCGATTTCAAGAAGGACGATGCGACGGTGAAGCCCGGCGCCCGGATGACAGTGCATTTCAACAAGGGCACCGTCTGCAAGTACGACCTGAAGCTCAACTTCGCCGACAACAGCAACAGCGTATGGATGGGCATCAACGTGTGCGACAATTCCTACGTCACCGTGAAGTACAACCCTGCGGGCGCGACGGTCTTCACGGCGAACTGATCGCGCGGCCGCGCATCGACACGAATGGCGGGGGATCGCAGGGGCGATCTTCCGCCATTCGCGTCGATGCGCCCGACGAAAGATCCGGCCCGGCCGGATTTCCCGAATCGCACGGTCTCGATTCCGAAATCGGATATCGGCGGAAGAGTGGACGAAGTATCCACCATTAATAGGAGTCGACTGTCCGGTCTGTTAAAGTTATCCACAGCCTGTCGAGTCGCCTTAGATATCATGGCCGCCAAGGGGTCGCGGCTGCTTCACATGTACATTGCCAGTTCCGGGAGACGCGCCGCGTCTTTCCGTGTTCTCATGGTCGAACGTCCCCGGTATCGCTCCGGGGCGGGCGCGCAATGCTGTCGGGTGAGCGGGCGTGGACAATCTCGTGACCGGATTGCTGGGCGACAGCGAGGCAATGGTGCGACTGCGCACCATCGTTCCCAAGATCGCGCGCTGCGACGCTCCGGCGCTGATCACCGGCTCCACCGGCACCGGCAAGGAACATTGCGCGCGCACCATCCATGCGTTGAGCGAGCGCCGCTGCGCGCCCTTCGTCGCGATCAACTGCGGTGCGGTTCCCGACAGCCTGTTCGAGGCCGAGCTGTTCGGGTTCGAACGCGGCAGCTTCACCGGGGCGGTGCGCAGCCAGACCGGCAAGGCGGTGATCGCCGGCGCCGGCGGCACGCTGTTCCTCGACGAAGTGGGCGAGCTCTCGCCGTTCAGCCAGGTCAAGCTTCTGCGGCTGCTGGAAGAGAAGGAAGTGCAGCCGATCGGGCGCGAGAAACCGGTGAAGGTCGATCTGCGCGTGATCGCGGCAACCAACCGCGACGTCGAGCAGCAGGTGGAGGAAGGAAGCTTTCGCGCCGATCTCTATTACCGGCTCAATGTCGCCCGGGTGACTCTGCCCGACCTTGCCGAGCGAACCGAGGATATCGCGCTCTACATCACGCACTTCATCGAACGCTTCAATCGCCGCTGCGGCTGCGACGTCGCCGCGCCCGATGCCGAATTGCTCGACCTGCTGATGCACTATGACTGGCCAGGCAATGTCCGCGAGGTGCGCAACTTCGTCGAGGCGGTCTTCATCGATCCCCCGCGCGGCGCGATCCGGCGCGACCATATTCCCGATGCCTTTGTGCGGCTGCAGCGCAGCTTCGATCGCTCGGGCAAGGACGAGCGCGCCCGCATCCGCGCCGCGCTCGACCGCACCGACTGGAACCGCGCCGAGGCCGCGCGCGCGCTCAGCTGGTCGCGGATGACGCTCTACCGCAAGATGACCAAGTACGAGATGACCCGCGGCGGCCCCGAAGGCCTCGAGGACGGTCCCGCGCTGTAACGGGCGCGCGTAACCCTGATACGCCCGCACCGTTCCATTGTTACGCAGCGCTATGCTGGCTGACGGGCCAACCCTTTGTTATAAAGTCATTTCACCGTCTGGCACGCGGTTTGCTCCTGATCCGTCAGGAGGCATGCCGGATGAATCAGGGCAGCGTGGCGGACAGGGATGCGGACCCGGCGATGCGCGCCGAGACATCCCGCGCGCCTGCCAGCTACGTCAATTATTTCGAGCTCGGCCAGAACCCCTTCGAATTCCTGATCGACCTCGGCCAATATTATCCGAGCGGCAACGAAGGCGTCGGCGCGATCGCCATCCACACGCGGCTGGTGCTCACCCCGCCCTATGCGAAGATGCTTTCCGAACTCCTCGCCCGCTCGGTCCACGAACATGAGCGCGAGAACGGGCCGGTCGCCCAGATCGGCCAGGAAAGCTGCCCCTTCGACATCGTCCTCTCCTCGATCGGCGACTTCGAGGAGCGCGCCCGCGCGCTGCGCGCTGCGCGCACGCGATCCGATGCGGCTCCCGGCGACGATGCCGGCCGCAATTCCCCTTCCAGCAACGACAGGTGATCCATGACTGCTCAGATCCGTCCCAATCGCATGGAGGTCAGCGATCGGTTCCCGATGCTGGGGTTCGCCGTTCGCGTCGATCGGCCCGATGTCGAGATGCAGATAGTGCTGGCAACCGATGTCTCGCTGTTCGATCCCGCGAACAAGCCGCATCGTACCGCCGCCAATTTCTATTGCAGCGACGAGCAGGGGCGGCTGAGCGTACCGCGCGGCGACGGCGTGTTCGTGGTGCCGTCCGAAGTGCTTGCGCGCTTCATCGGCGGCCAGAAGATCTATTTCGGGCTCGCGACCGGCCATGCCGGCAATGGCGGGCTGAACGTGGACGCGCTGCCGCGTGAGGGCAGCCCCTATGTCGCGCTCAGCAATTTCACCGGGCGCAGCCTGCGCCGCAGCTATACGGCTCCGCGCACCACGCCGGTGCTCGAATGGGCGGGCGACGCCCCGCAGCCCGGCAGCCGCGCGGCCGCGCCGCCGCCCGCGGCTTCCGCGCCGATCGCCGCGACGCGCGCGCCGGCGGCCCCGGGCGGCAACGGCACCTATGACGACGGCTTCGGCCCGATGCCCGATATCCCCGCGAAGAGCGCCGGCCTCGCGCGGTCCGCACCCATGGCGGCGGGATCGCGCGGCAACGTGGCGCTCAACATGGCATCGGGGCTCGGCGCCGGCGATGCGCTCGGCTGGATCATGGAAAAGGTGCGCACCGCCGCCGCGACGGCGGGCAGCGAAGTCAATCCGCCCCGCCTCTACCGGTTCGGCGCCGCCAGCAGCACCTTCGTCGCCGCATGGCAGGCGGGCTTCGGGATCACCGGGCTGATCAACCCGCTCAACGCGTTCCTCGCCGCGCTGCCCCAGCTCGCGGCGCGCAGCAGCGTGACCATCTCGGTCGGCCCGGCACTCGATACGCCGGTATTCGGCGGCGGCGTGGGCGCCGTCTTCGCGCCCGACGGCCAGGCCGCGCTGTTCGGCACTGCCGATTCCAGCTTCGACGCGCAGGGCGTCAGCGACTTTATCGAGCATCTGAAGCTCGCGCTCCAGGCCCGGTTCAAGCTCGGCTACAATGCCGGCGGCATCGACGGCTTTGCCGGCCTGCGCAAGGTGGCTGCCCTCAATGTCGGCGAGGAGCTCGTGGTCGGCGCCGAGCTGTGGCTCGACGGCGCCGACCAGGGCATCGGCGGCGCGGTCTCGATCGGCGCGGGCTTCGCGCTGCAATTCGGGCAGGAAGAGGCCGCCTATGTGCCCCCGGCCCTGCCCGGCCTCGGCGCGCGCGACCGGGCCAGCCGGATCGGCGGCGCGTTCGCCACGCGGATCGGGGAAGCGCTCGACCTCGGCCTGGCCGAAGCGGCGGTCACGCCGCTGCTCGAGAGGCTCGAGAGCGCGAGCCGGCCCGATCCGCTGCGCGCCTCGGCAAGCGCGCTCGCCTATGCCCGCGCCCAGGCGACGAGCCGCAGCATCAACTGGAACGACGTCGACTGGATCGCCCAGCCCAACGACAATGCCTGCTGGGCGACCACGCTGGCGATGCTGATCGGCTGGAAGGACCAGAAATGCTATGAGCCGGCGACGATCGCGCAGCGTTGCGGCCGCGACATCGAGCAGGGACTCCCCTGGGATCAGCGTGCCACCGTCGCCGCGGCGCTGGGCCTGGGGACGCTCCAGCCGCAATGCTACACTCCCGAGGGCTTTTTCAGCCTGATCGAGCGCCATGGCCCGCTCTATGTCGGCAAGATGGCGAGCGCGGCCAACCTGTCGGGCCATGCCGTGCTCGTCGTCGGCATGTACGAGGATGGCGGCCAATATTATGTCCGCGTGGTCGATCCCTGGGATCGCCCGGTCGGCACGCCCGGCGCACCCGGCGCCTATGCCAGCACGCACGAGCGCGGCAGCCGCTACATCCTGCGGTTCGAGGATTTCGAGACCGAGTATGAGATGGCGGCGGACGGCAACCCCGCCTATGTCCAGATCATCTATGCCGGCATCCCCGCGGGCCGCCAGCCCGATACCGGCACCGGCGCGCCCTCGGGCTTCGCCATGGCGGCGGCGCGCACGGCCGGAGCGATGGCCGCGGCCGACTGGTCGATCAACTGGGACGGGGTGCAGCTCATCCCGCAGCCCACCGGCAATGGCTGCTGGGCCACCACCATCGCCATGCTGCTCGGCTGGCGCGACGAACGCAGCGTCTCGCCCGAATCGATCGCGCAACGCTGCGGCAACGACATCGAACAGGGCCTGCCCTGGACCGAGCATGCCGCCGCCGCTGCCAGGCTGGGCCTCACTGCGCATCCGCCGCAATGCTATGCGCCCGACGGCTTCGCCGCGCTGATCGAGAACAACGGCCCGCTCTATGTGAGCAAGATCGCGACTTCGACGATCCTGTCGGGCCATGCCGTGCTCGTCGTCGGCATGTATTCGAGCGGCGGCGACTATTTCGTGCGCATCGCCGATCCCTGGGATCGCCCGGTCGGCACCCCCGGCAGCCCGGGCGACTATGCCCCCACCCATGCGCGCGGCAGCCGCTACATCCTGCGCTACGAGGATTTCCAGACCGAGTATGAGATGGCGGCCTCGGGCAGCAATCCGGTCAATGTGCAGATCCTGAGTGGCGGGGTCCCGGCCGGGCGCCAGATCAACGGCGGCACCACCGCGCCTGCCGGCTATGCGATGGCGGCTCCCCGCACCTTGCCCGCGCCGCCGCCCGCCCGCACCCGCGCGCTGGACATCGGCGCCGCCGCCACGATCGCGGGCACCGCGGTGCAGATCATCGCGGCCAATAGCGGCGACATCCACACCAACCTCGCCAGCTGGAACGGCATCAAGCATCCGGGCGACCGCGCGCCGGCGCGCGCCGCCGCCTTCCAGGACGGCGCCATCGAGCTGCGCGACTGGCCGATGGTCGGCGGCACCTTCGGGCTGGACGACATCTATTGCTGGCTGCGGATTCGCTGGCAGTACAACGGCACCTCGCTCGGCCATATCTATATCGACGATATCGGCCATGACGATGCCGCCGGCTGGGGCCTGACCGTCAATGCGACGATCGAGGACGACGCACGGCTCTATGCCCGCAGCTCGCATGCCAGCGCGACGGGACCGGCGCAGGTGCCGGCGCTGCACGTCAACATCACCTATACGTTCGACGAGGTCATCGCCGACGATCAGGTCGCCCATTCGCGCATCACGCTCTACGCCGACGGCACCCACGACATCGAGAGCCGCTGGGTCCAGCACTCGCGGCCCGGCGGCGGCACGCCGACCAGCATAGCCCGCCCGCTCGCATACGCGTGATCCGATGCCGGGTGCCCGCCCCCTTCCGCCGCCTCCGGCGGCCACGTCCCGGCAGGCGAGCCACGCCGCCACGCCCGCGCACGCCATGGCGGGCTCGTTCTGGGGCAATGACGGCGCACAGCCGCAGCCCGCGCCGCAGGACGCGCCGGGAGCGAGCGCGCCATCCGGAGCCGGCAAGGCACCGCCCGCGACCGAAACCATCGGCCGGCGTGCCGGCGCGCTCTCCGACGAACTCAACTTTCCCGATTTCGTCGCCTCGCTGATCCACGGCACCTGGGACGCGATGGTGGATTCCTCGATCCGCCAGATGGACAGCTATGCCGATCTGGTCGCGGCGATATCGAAGCCGCTTTCCCAGTTCCGCGACGAGAACGTCACCGCCAATCAGGCGCGCGACTGGCTGATCGCGCAATATCCCGGCGATATCGGGCTGGCCCGCGGCGATGCCGAGGGCACGCTGGTGCCGCGCAAGGCCAATGGCGAGTCGGGCGAGAGCAATGCGCCGGCCTGGCTCTCCGATTTCGGCCTGGGCGGCCAGGAGCTCACTCCGGAACTGATCGAGGAGCAGCTCGTCCCGGCGGCGCGCGACCGGCTGGCGGGCGACCGGATGCAGACCCTGGCGACGCTGGTGATGCTCGGCATGAACCGCATCGTCGTGAAGGACGGCTCGATCACTGCGCGCCTGCGCTTCCGCGCCGCGGCGGCGGACAAGACCGCGGTCGACTATGCAGTGAGCGACGATCCCGGCAACGCGACGCCGTCGGGCAGCTGGTCGACGCGCGGCAGCACGTCGTATCAGGCGCCGGTCACCAAGGTCTCGACCGTCGGCGTCAACGCCCAGACCGACAGCCAGCTCAACGCCGAGCTGTTCGGCGAAGTGAAGATCAACTTCGCCAGCGAGACGCTGCCGCTCGACCGGTTCGTCGACGATGCGCGGCGCACCCTGCTCGAACGCGCCGCTCGCCCCGCGCAGATAGCTGCCAAGGCGCCCGCCGCCGCACTGCCGCCACCGGGGCCTGCGCCCGCTCCCGCCCCCGCATCCGCGGCTCCCGCCCCGACGGCGCCGCCCGTCGCGCCACCGGGAGGCGCCGCGTGACCCAGGCTGCGCCCCGCCCGCTGGAGGACCTGATCGGCGAGCTGCTCGACGGTATCGCCGCGCTGCCGACGGTCGGGGTGCGCGCGACGGGCATCACGTTCGACTTGCCGATCGAGGCCCGGGTCGATACCGGCCCCGCCGGCCCGCTGGTCCGCGCCGACCTGCCGCGCACCCGCACCCGCACCTGGTTCGATCGCCCGGTCGGCCGCCTCTCGCTCCGCATCGGCACGCTGCCGGTGGAGGAGGCGCGATGATCGGCGAGACCGGCGAAGCGGTGGCGCTCGAGGATTTCATCCAGGCGGTGCAGTCGCAGCTCGATACCGCCCAGGCCCGCATGACGCTCAAGGCGCAGAACGACCGGCTGCCCCTGACCTTCGCGATCCGGGACATCTCGATGGACCTGAAGGCGCATCTCGAGCTCAACCAGGGCGAGTTGCGCATCCGCCCGGCCGGCCCCAGCGACAAGGACCCCACGGTCCTCCATCTCGTCTTCACTGCGATCACCAAGCCGATGATCGAGGAGAATGCCGTCCCCCTCTCGGTCGACGACAAGAACGACGTGCCGCTCTCGGCGTTGGGCGACGAGCTCGACCCCGCCGAGCGCCGCCGCCTGGAAGGCATCGGCGTGCGGACCGTCGAGAAGCTCAACGAGCTCGAGCGCCGCGGCCTCTCCAATTCGGTCGGCCGGATCACCCGGCTGGCGCCGGACAAGCTCGAGCAGGTGCTCGCCCGCGCCTCGCGTCCGATGGTCGACGATGTCAGCCGCGACGGCGCCGACGATGGCGACCAGGCCGACGCGTTGCGCCAGCGGCTGCGAGTGAAGGGCCGCAACCTGCTGCGCGGCGGGATGCCGCCCCAGGTGACGATTGCCGGTCGCCCGGTCGACATCGTCCAGGCGCACGACCATGAGCTCGTCCTGGCCCCCGATCGCGACCAGCTCGCCGGGCAGATGAGCCTGACCCACGACCCCCGCGCGCCGACCGAATTGTGGTTCGACCAGGCGCCGCGCCGCGCCCTTTCCACTCCGCCCTCCAACGGCTTCGACGGAGGCCAGCCATGACCGCCCGGCTCGGCCGCCTCGTCCAGCCCTGGGCGCACCGCGCCGGCGCCTATGCCGCGCCCGGCAGCCTGCTCGTGCGGCTGAAGCTGGGCGAAGTGCCCGCCGGCATCCCCGCCGCGCTCGACGTCCGCCGCCGCGCCGCCCAGCCCGCCGAGACCACGCGGCACGACATACTCGACCGGGTGGTCAAGTCGTTCGGCGGCACGCTGCGCGTCTCCCGCCTCCACGCCGCCGCCCAGGCGCTCCACGCGATCGGCGCGCGCAACCGCGGCTACAGCGAAGCCGAGGAGATCAGCGGCATCGCCCGCGTGCTGCGCCTCGACGTGGAGCCGGACACCCATATCGGCTCGCTCGCCGTCTCGCTGATGCAGCTCGACATCGTCGAATCGGCGATGCCCAACTATCTCTGCACGGTCGGCCTGGATGGGCCCGCCCATCCTCCCCGCCGCGACGAGGATGACGACAATCAGGGCTGGGACCCGCGCGACATGATCCATGCGCGCCAGGCGCTCGCCTATTGCGCGGGAGACGGCGGCGTGATCGTCGGCGTGGTCGACAGCGGCATCAACCCGCATCACCCCGAATTCTCCAGCCAGGCGCTGGACACGGGCGATCGGCTCCGCCGCGGCTATGACACGGTGCAGCTGAGCGAAGGCCAGCTCGCCACCGGCATCCGGCTGCTCGGCGACAACAAGGGTGCCGATACCGATCCCACCGATCGCTATGTCGGCCATGGCACCGCCTGCGCCGCGATCATCGGCGGCAGCGGCGCGGGATTGCCGCCGGGCGTCGCCGGTGCCTGCCGCCTGCTGCCGATCCGCTCGCTCGGTGCGGCACAGCTGCCGGATCACAAGCCCATCGGCATCGGTGCGATCAGCGATCTCGACATGGGGCTGGTGATGGCCGCCCAGCTCGGCGCCAACGTGATCAACTGCAGCTTCGGCACCGATGACGAGGCGATCGAGCCCGGCATGCCCAAGCCCCATGCCGAGGCCGTTGCCTATGCCACCGAGCGCGGCTGCACGCTCGTCGCCGCCTCGGGCAACAGCGGCGACCGGCGCGTCTACTGGCCCGCCGCCTTTCCCCAGGTGATCGCCGTCGGCGCAATCGATGCCGAGCGCCGGGTCGCCGGCTTCTCGACCAGTGGCGACCATGTCGCGCTGTGCGCGCCGGGCGTGAATATCCGCACCGCCGATCTCGACGGCTATCAGCGCGCCACCGGCACCAGCTTCGCGGCGCCCTTCGTCGCCGGCGCCGCGGCCCTGCTCGTCGCCCGGGCGCAGGAGCGCGCCGCCGCGCTCGATCCGGAAACGATCCGGAGAGTGCTGATCGCCAGCGCCCAGCCCCACCGCGCCGACATCGCCGACGGCAACGGCGCCGGCATCCTCGATGCGGCGCATGCGCTCGCCTTGCTCGATCGCGCGATCGACGCCGACGACACCACCGAATTGGGAGGCGCCGATGACGGCTAGAGCCCGCCCCGCGCGCTAGCGCCCCCCGCGCCTCCAACGAAGGACATCGATCTCGAAAAGGAACTTTGAAAATGGCCGACATCCTTATCCCGACCATCCGCTTCGTCGACATCGCCAAGCGCGAGCAAGCCGCCCGCGACGCCATTCTCGACAGCCATGCCAATCTCACCGCCCGGCTCGCCAAACTGGGGCAGCTCAGCCAGGCGGATGCCGCCGAACTGGCACGCGTCAAGGAGTTGAAGGCGCTGATCGACGGCACCCAGAAGAACCGGCTCTATTTCGATCCCCTCTTCGCGACGGTGCGCGCCGCGCTCGCCTCGGCCGATACCGGGCTTCGGCCGCGCGACGTCGAGCATGAAGGCGGGGTCCTCAAATTCCCGGAAATGGCCGGCGACAACGCGACCGAGGCCGAGCGCGATGCCGAAGTCGCCCGCGTCGGCCTGATCCTCGGCCTGCTCCAGTATAACGGCACGCCGTTGCCGCAGCTGATCGCCGTCGAGCAGAGCAAGCTCAAGACCCCGCGGCCCGATCCGGCGGATCCCAACAGCGCGGCCTTCGGAGAGGGCCTGTTCAAGGCGGTGGGCCGCATCGCGGGACGGCTGGAGCTCGCCGAGCGCACGCTCAAGCAGGTCGCCGCTGCAGTCAACATCCAGGGCGACAAGCAGCAGCCCGGCGTCTCTTCCGCCGAATATGCGCGCGTGTTCGAAGGGCTGGTCGATCGCGGCGTGACTGCCGGCGACGTCAATCTGAAACGGCTGGTCGAGGACCAGTTCGACAAGGTCCAGGCGCTCGGCGACGATCAGGCGATGCACGACATCGTGATCGACCTGCCCGACCTGGAGGCGACCACGGCGTTCGAAGTCGTCGCCAGCCATTGCAAGCTGATGGGCTCGTTCATCTTCGCTTCCGCCTTCGAGGAGCTGAAGGCGTTCCAGGTGGTCGACAAGCTGGTCGAGATGTCGCAGCGCGGCGATCTCGCGCTGGTCAAGGGGCCTGCTGGCACCCAGCTCTACAGCTATTGGCGCGAGGCGCCGAACCGGATGAGCGAGAGCGAACGCCAAGGCTTCTACGCGATGATGCTCGGCCTGCCGACCGGCCAGCCCGGCATCAAGGTCAACACCGAGTTCCAGGATCTGTGGCTGCGCTTCGTCTCCTCGGTCTCCACGCTGGTGCGGGAAGCGCGCGTCGACGCGCTGATCCGCGCGGCCACGCCGATGGCCGTCAACCAGCAACAGGTGAAGAAGGCGGCGCGCGACCTGGCCACCAACATGTCGCTGCACGGCTATGGCATGGCCTTCTATGCCGCGGCCGACCTCCAGAAGCAGATCAACGACATGATCGCGCTGCTGCAGGACCGGGAATTGCTCTCGGCCTTCGGCGCGAACGACATGTGGGGCGTGATCGACCAGGTCGCCCAGACCGAACTGGGCGGCGCGCGCAACAGCTCCAAATACCGGATGCTCGCCACCAGCGGCGCGATCATCACCGCATGGATCGCCGGCAATACCGAACGGCTGCGCGATCCCACCTCGCCGATGGTCGACCTCGGCATCGTCGGCAACCCGCCGACCCGCCCGCGCGGCCAGTCGGCGGTGTCGCATCCCAACGACTATGACCTCGTCAATGCCTGCGAGATGTGGCTCGCGGACTCGGCGATGGACGAGGGCCGCATCGAGCAGATGTCGCAGCCGCGCGAGGCACCCAACATGACGAGCCGGCCGATCCAGATCCCGTCGATCGCGCGCGACCTGCTCGACAGCGCCGGGCTCGGCATGGGCATGGGCTATGACCAGGCGCCGCGGGCGAACGGGCACGCCCCGTCCCGCTACGCCGGCTATTGAGCGCGGGCTGGAGGAGAAGGCCATGGGCTACGAACCACTCAGCACGCAGGTGAAGGGGCGGCTGGTCAGCGCCTCGCGCAAGCTGCGCACCGCCAATCCGATGGGCTTTGTCGGGCGGATGCTGGAGGACAGCTTTCCCCTGCCCCTCGGCGATCCGCGCTATGCCGCCAACGCGCTGGTGCCGGGCGCCGCGCCGATAGAACCGGTGTTCGGATCGAACCAGAGCCGCGCGCTCGCCTTCCATCTCGAGCCGCTCGGCCCCGAGGCATCGGGATGCGAGCGGCGCGACATGGCCAGCCGCGAGATGCGGCGGCTGGTGGGCGACAATTTCGGCCGCGAGGCGCTGTACTGGTTCGACGGCGCGAGCGAGAGCCATCGCAGCCTCACCCGCTCCGGGGGCCTGCGCTACGGCGCATTCTTCGGATCGAGCTTCGACCAGAACGGGCTGGAGAGCGCCACCGTCACCTATGAGGGCGGCGGCGGCAATCCGATGACCGAAGTGAATCCGGCGCTCGCCCGGCTGATCGGCCAGGCGATGGCGGCGATGCCGGGCCTGCGCCCGGTTTTCACCACGCTGGTGGCGGGGCGCGACTATGGCAGCCAATGGATCACCTTCCTGCTCACCAACCGCTTCCGCATCGCCGACATGCGGCCGATGCTGGACGAGCTGGGCCTGGGCGAGCGGCTGGCGAGCATCCTGCAGATCGTCGGCGTCGCGCTGGGCGGCCGGTTCGACGTGCCCGACGGCGCCGCCCTCGTGGCCTTCGGGCGCAGCCCCCAGGGCGTGGAGCTCGACCTGCAGATCATGCTCGATGCGATCCCGGACGTGCCGCCCAATTTCCTCCAGCTGCTGACCATGAACCTGCGCGAGCGGCCGCGCGAGCTGGCGGCGCTGGAGCGCTTCCTCGAGGCATTCACGCCCGCCGACGATATCTGGCCCGGCCGCTTCACCATCCTCGGCATCCGCGTCGGCCCCGGCGGGCCGCCCAGGGTGAAGCTCTATCTGCGCCCGGTGGAGTTCGAGATCACCCCCGCCGCCTCGCTGGTAAGCGCCGCGCCGCCCGTTCCCGTCGCCGCCTGAATCGCGGCCGGCCAGTCAAGGACCGAAGAAATGAACGCTCCCGCCCAAATCGCCGCCCCCGGGCCCGTGGCGCCGGCCGAGGGAACGCCGCGGCCCGAAGTGCGCGCCAAGGTGCGCGAGATGCTCGCCGCGACGCCGTCCTTCCACCAGCTGCCCCCCGACACCCAGATGCAGGTGGCGCGCGATACCGCGCTGATCGCCGACGCGCTGGTCGGCAAGGCCGAGGCGGGGGCCCAGTCGGTCACCGCGCAGCCGATGGCGCAAGGGCCGACGGGGCAGGAGCAGTGGGAGTCCGACAAGCAGGCGGTCGACGATATCGGCAAGGAGCAATTCTCCGCCGGCTCGCTGATGGCCGGCGCCCAGGCGGCGGGCGAGTTCATGCGCCAGGTGAATTTCGTCGAGTTCGTCTCGGGGCTGATCGACGGCGTGTTCAACTCGATCATCACCTCGAACATCCAGCAGATGGAGGCCTATTCGAAGATGGTCTCCGACGTGTCCAAATCCCTGAACCAGTTCCGGGACGACAACACGACGTCGAACGACGGCAAGGACCAGCTCTGCGAGCAGTTCCCCGATCTGTTCGACATCGGCGCCGACTCCTTTTCCGGTGGAGCGCCCCAGCTGCGCGTCAAGGACGGCGCGGACCTCGATGCCGGGCTGTCGAACGTGCGCGATGCGCTGGGCAGCTATGCCGACAAGGAGATCGACTCGATCGACGTCACCGATCCCGAAGTGCAGGAGACGCTGATCAAGGCCGCGCGCGGCCAGATCGCCACTTCGCGCCAGCAGCTGCTCGCTACCATGGTGATGATGGGCCTGTCGCGGATCGTCGTCACCAACGGCAAGATCCAGGCGAAGATCCTCTACGACTTCAACGCGTCGAGCCAGCGCACGCTTTCGCGCACCGCCATGGCGCGCGACTATGCGCGCGACGCCTCGGGCAACCTTGCGGTCACTACCGACGGCGAAGGCGAAAGCGAGCGCAGCGGCAAGAGCAAGGGAGACTATAACAACAGCTATGAAAGCGGGAAGAGCACCTACACGGGCAATTACGACTCCGATTACTATACCAAGGGCAAGTACAAATATTCGCAGAAGCCGGTGATGACCGCCCAGGCGGTGGCGAGCGACCAGAGCGCCGACCAGATCACCGCTAAGGCCAGCCTGGCCGGCACCGTCGACGTGAATTTCAAGAGCGACTATCTGCCGCTCGAGAAGATGGCGACGCCCGAGATGATCGCGGCGATCCAGATGCGCTCCAAGCCGGTCGATCACAACAAGCCGCAATATACGCCGGGGCCCGCGCCCGCCGCCGCGGCACCCGCGCCGGCACCGGCACCGGCGCCCGCGCCTGCCCCCGCCCCCGCGCCGGCCCGTGCCTGAACCATGGCCCCGCCGCTCCCTTCCGATCCGCAGCCGCAATCGCCGCCGCTCCATGGCGGGCCGGGCGGCATGACCCCCGCGGCGATCGCGCGGGTGCGCCCCAGGGTCCAGGCGATGCTCACCGGCATCCCCGCCTTTGCGATGCTGGGCGCGGCCGAGCAGACGAAGCTCGCCAACGACATGGTGAAGGTCCTCGCCTATATCGACGATCCCGCCGGCGTGGTGGAGCAGGCGGCGACCGCGCCGGCACGCGGCATGGCGGATGCCAATGAGCAGACCCGGCAGAACCTCTCCAGGTCGCCGGGCTTCGCGGGGAAGGATTTCGTCGCCGGCGCCGCGGCCCAGGGCACGCAGCAATTCACCAACCTCGTCCACAATGTCGATTTCCCCGCGTTCGTCGGCGGGCTGATCAACAATGTCTTCAAGTCGATCGTCGAAACCACGATCGAGCAGATGCGCGCCTATGCCGAACTGATCGCCGCGGTGGCCAAGACCGCCGAGGAATATATGGCCGAGAATATCGGCATGGGGCAGGGCCGCGACTATATGGTCGACCGTTTCCCCGACCTGCTGGCGCTCGATGTCGACGCGGACGGCGGCAAGACGAAGCTGCGCGTCACCGGCGAGGACGAGGAGGCCGCGCTCGGCGAGATCCACGCGACCCTGGGCATGGCGGGGCCCGCCCCCACCGACCTGAGCGAGGAAGAGACGGAGGCCGCGTTCGTCAATGCCGCGCGCATCGTGATGGCCAAGTCGCGCCAGCAGCTGCTCGCTTCGATGGTGATGCTCGGCATAAACCGGATCGTGGTCACCGACGGATCCATCACCGCCAAGGTGAAGTTCGACATGCGCGCCACCGACGAAGCCAAGCGCGACTATCGCGCCGCCGCCTATGACCGCCAGTCGAGCCGCAACCGCAACGTCAGTGCGTTCGGCGGCAGCTTCCTGGGTTTTGGCGGCGGCTCGGTGAACGTCAACGAGCAGTCGCATGTCGCCACCGTCAGCACCAGCGTCGACGAGACCAGCGAGTCCAAGCTCGAGCTCGCGGCCAAGATGCAGGGCGAAGTGCGGGTGAACTTCAAGTCCGACTATCTGCCGCTCGAGAAGATGGCCACGCCCGAGATGATCGGCGCAATCCAGGGCAATTCGATACCGCCCCCGCCGCGCGGCGGCACCCGGCCGGCGGCACCCGGCGCTGCCACGCCCACACCCACGCCCGTGCCGGCGGGGCCTTGAGCGATGCAGCACATGACCAGCCTTGCCCTTGCGCTCGAAGCCCGGCCGCCCCTGCCGCATGGGCTGATCCGCGCCGTCGACGATGCCGAGCGGCTGCTCCTCGCCGTCCATGCGCATGCGACGATGCTCGCCGAGCTGGGCAATATCGAACTGCCGCCCGCCGCGCGTGCCGATGCGATGCAGGTGCGCGCCATCGCCAGCCTCTATCTCGCCTCGACGCTGGAGATGGCGGGCCTGATCCAGGCGGCGGACGACTTCACTCGGCTGATGCGCACCGGCGCGCTCGACGGCGACATCGGCGATGCGGCCCCCGCGATCGAACGCTTCTGGCAGGGCCGGAACCAGCGGCCCAGCGAAGCCGAGCGGCTGTCGCTGTTCGGGCGATTATTCGGTGCGCCGACCGGCCCGGAGGATGCCAGCGCCCGCGCCAATGGCGATTTCGAGGAGCTGCTGCTCAACCTGTGCGATGCGATCATGAAGGCCGCGGACGGCGGCAGCCAGGGGCGCGCCCGCCAGGCCGCGATCCAGGTCGCGGAGAATGTCTCCGGCGCGGCGAGCGGCATGGTGCTGATGCTCGCGCGCCAGATCCTCGACACGCTTTCCCAGGCCATTGCCCTCCTCAACAATGCGCAGGTGCGCGCGCTGCTGCATGCCCGTACCCTGTGGGACGCGGTCGGCGCGATCGACCGCAAGTTCCGCCGCACGCCGCGGCCGACGCTCACGCTGCTGCGCCGGGGCCGCGCCGGCATGGCCGTGCTCGCCTGGCTCGCCGAGCATGTCGACACGATCGAGACCGCCGGCGGCAATCTGGTCCAGGCCAGCGATCCCGTCGTCGATTCCGCAGTCGACTGGGTCGACGAGACGCTGTCGATCGTGCGCGGGCAGGGCGGCGCCCCCCCGGCGCCCAATCCCCCATCCGCTCCCGGCGGCGCGAGCACCAGCTGGCGCGACCTGGGGAGCTGAGCCGTGGCGGCGGCGCTCGCCACCCCTTCGCCGGCGGTGCGCGGCGCGATCCGCGATTCGCTCACCGCGGCCAGCGGCTTCGACGATCTCGACGCGCGCGACCGCCACGAGATCGCCAATGCGCTGGTGCGGATCGCGCACGCCGCGCAACTGTTCGAGGCCGAAGCGGGGACCGGCGCCGCGCCGCGGAAACCCGCCGCACTCGCTGCCGGGATGAACGCCGGCGATCATGTCTCGGGCACCGCCGTCGCGGGCGTCGCGGGCACCACCCATGCCGTCCTGCGCGCGATCAGCTTCCCGCGCTTCGTCGCCGAACTGATCAACGGCATCTTCCGCGCGATGGTCGACACCAACCAGCAGCAGCTCCGGCAATATATCGAACTCGTCCGCGGCGTCTCGCAGTCGCTCGACGGCTTCGCCTCGACCGGCGGATCGAGCGACGATCCCGCCAAGCGCTGGCTCGCCGAGCAATTTCCCCAGAGCTTCCGCATCGAGGAGCCCGAACCGCCCGATCCGCGCGACGTGCCGGACCCCGAGGACGTACCCGATCCGATCCGGCTGATCCCGGCGGGCGCACCGCCGACGATCGATGCCGTGCGCGCGGCGCTCAACCTCGAGCCCGACGCCGCGATCCCCGGCACCGGCGCCCAGGAGCTGATCCCCTTCGTGCGCAGCTCGCTGGCGCGCAACCGCCAGCAGATGCTGGCGACGATGGTGCAGATGGGCATGCAGCGCATCGTCATCGATTCCGGCAGGATCGCCGCGTCGATGCGCTTCCATATCGACGCCCAGTCGGCCGCGCGCGAGCAGGAGCATAGCGGCTTCGACACCCGCACCTCGCTCGCCGCCAGCGCATCGGGCGGGTTCGGATTCTGGAGCGCGTCGGCATCGGTCAATTCGACCATCGGCTATGTGCGGACCGACGACGTGACCACCAACGAGAGCACCAACGTCTCGGCCGATCTCGACAGCTCGGTCGAACTGCATTTCCGCACCGACCAGGTGCCGCTCGACCGGATCGCATCGCAGAACACAGTCGAACGGCTGCGGCTGAACACGCTCAACCCCGAGCGCGAGGCACAGATCGCGGCCGAGACCGATCGCGCGCGCATCACCGCCGGCGGGGCCGCGAATCCACCGGCCGCGGCCAGCGGCGGAACGGGCCTGGCGCCGGCGCAGACGGTGACCGCGCCGGCCCTGGCGCCGGTCACGCCGCGCGGCGCCGCACCGGCTCCCGCGGCGCCGGCAGCAGGCGCGTCCGGCGGATCCAGCGCCCCGCCACCGGCCGGCGGCGGGGCCGCTGCAAACCCGCCCGCGGCCGCGGCACCCGCGCATTGAGGCGAGGGCCGGGCGGCCGACCCTCCGGCACGAGCGCGAGGGGTTGCCGTCGCGGTTGTTGGCAACGCGCATCGCACCGGCGATCGTCAGACAGCATCGGCCCGGGTTTCTTCATCTGTATTTTCCCGATGCGACGTCGCATAATGGGCCAGACCAAATACTTCGGACATGAAAATCAATGTCCTGCCGATTGCAAGAATTCCTGCGGCGTGGAATTTAGCAGATCATGATTATGACCGGCAGCCATGATGCCTTTCTGGTGATGCTGTCGATTCTGATTGCGATCTTCGCGTCTTTCACTGCGCTCAGCCTGGCAAGCCGCATCCGATCCTCCACGGGCTGGACGCGACGCGTATGGATTTCGGCCGCGGCGGCGGCATTGGGCGGTGGCATCTGGTCGATGCATTTCGTCGCCATGCTGGCCTTCCACATGCCGGGCATGCGGATGAGCTATGACTTCGGGCTCACCTTGCTTTCCCTTGCGCTCGCGCTCGGGTTCACCGGCGTCGGCTTCGCCACCTTGAACTGGCAGTCGGTATCCCAGGGAAGGATCGTCGCCACCGGCCTGCTGATCGGCTCGGGCGTGCTCGCGATGCACTATGTCGGCATGGCCGCCATGCGGATGCCCGCGACGCTCAGCTATGAACCCCTCTGGTTCGGCATCTCGGTTCTGATTGCCCTTGGCGCCGCCACCGCCGCGGTGTGGCTCGCATCCCGCGACCGCAAGATGAGCCATCGCATCGCCGCCGCGATCCTGATGGGGTTCGCCATAGCGGGCATGCACTATTCCGGCATGCGCGGCGCAGTGTTCACGGTGAGCGCGCACGCCGACCTGAGCGACGGGCTGCCGAGCGTCGGGCAAGCCTATCTCGCGGGCGCCATCGCCGCCATCACCGTCCTGATCCTGCTGCTCGCGCTGGGTGCCGCGACGCTGGAACGGCTCTTCCAGGGCTTTTCGAGGCGTGAGGCGCGGAGCGCGCTTCGCCTCGAGATCGCGGACATCCTGCGGGAGCGCGATACCGATGAGGCGCTGCACCAGGTCGCGGCGCTGATGGGGAAGCATTTCGGCGTCGCCCGTACCGGCTATGGGAGGCTGGATCCGGCCGAGAAGCTGTTCGACTATGACGTCTGCTGGACGGATGGAGCCGTGCCGCCGCTCCTCGGCCGGCTGCCGGCCGCCGCTTTCGGGATCAAGATCGTGGCCGCACTCGGCAGGGGCGAGACCGTCGTGATCGACGACCTGCTGGAAGCGGCGCTGAGCGACGAACTGCATACCCGCGACACCGCGCGCAAGGTCGACACGCGCTCGATCCTGGTCGTGCCGTTCCTTCGCGACGGGCGCCTGCGCACCATCGTCTATCTCAACGATCGCCATCCGCGGCGTTGGCGGCAGGACGAGATCGCCTTCATGGAGGAGATTGCCGAACGTACCCGCCTGGTGACGGAGCGTGCCGCGGTCGAGGATCAGCTGCGCGAGCTCAACGCGACTCTCGAGGCGCGTGTCGAGGCCCGTTCGATGGAGCTGCGCCGCGCCCAGGAAGCCTTGCTCCAGAGCCAGAAGATGGAAGCGGTCGGGCAGTTGGTTGCCGGCCTTTCGCACGACTTCAACAATGTGCTGGGTGCGGTAGTGGGCGCCTTCGAGCTGATCCGCCGCCGCATGCATGAGCCCGACAAGGTTCGGCATTTCTCCGAAGCCGGGTTACAGGCCGCCGAACGGGGCTCGAGGCTCACCGCGCAGCTGCTTGCCTTCTCCCGTTCGCAGGACATCCAGCTGCAACCCATATTGATGCGTGACGTGATCGAAGCGCTGGCCGACCTGCTGCGCCGAACGCTGGGCCCGATGATCGCTCTCGAACTGCGTTTCGATCCCTCGCCGGCACCGGTCATGGCCGATCCGACCCAGGTTGAGATGATGGCGCTCAACCTGGCGATCAATGCGCGCGATGCGATGCCGGACGGCGGGCGGCTGACCATTTCGACCGCGCTGCGCACGATCGCCGGCGATCCCGAGATGCGGGATGGCGACTATGTCGAGATCGCCTTCGCGGACACGGGCACCGGCATGGACGAAATGACGCTGCGGCGGGCGATGGAGCCCTTCTTCACCACCAAGCCGGTAGGGAAGGGCACCGGCCTCGGCCTGGCGCAGATTTATGGCAGCGTGCGTCAGGCGGGCGGCACGGTGCGCATCGACAGCGTGCTCGCGCAGGGAACCGAGGTCCGCGTGCTCCTGCCCTGTACGGATCGCGCACCGATGCCGATCGAACAGGGCGAGCCGGAAGTCGCAGCCGCTCTGGGCAGGAGCGTTCGGATATTGCTGGTGGACGACGATCCGGATCTGCGGGTCGTGTTCGCCGCTGCGCTGGAAGCATCGGGGCATGTCGTGACCAGTGCCGCCGATGGACCCGCCGCCCTGGCCCTGCTCGAGGAGGCGGCGCCGGACGTGCTGCTGCTCGATTTCGCAATGCCCGGAATGAATGGCGCGGAAGTCGCCAGCGAGATTCGCCGCCGCAGGCCGGGGCTTCCGATCGTGTTCGCGAGCGGTTTTCCGGATGTCGGAGCGATCGAGGCGATCCAGGGATCGACGGCGATCCTGCGCAAGCCCTTTCATATGGACGAGCTGCTAAAGGCGCTGGGGGACGCCGTTCGCAGCCGCTGATCCTTGCGCGCCGGCCCGTCCGGATCTCGGCGGTGCGCGCGATGCCCCCTTTGCGCGATCGCGCCGAGCGGCAGGTTCGATCGGGTTGCAACGATCCGGTTGACGCTGGCGCATATGCTCGCTTTCTACTGGGTCGATGCTCGGCAAGATGCTGTTCAAAGGGACCTGGCGCGACTATCAGGCGCGCGTGCTCGCCGAGATGGACCGGCATCTTGCCGACGGGCGGTTGCACATCGTCGCCGCGCCGGGATCCGGCAAGACGGTGCTCGGATTGGAGGCGATGCGGCAGATCGGGCGGCCCGCCCTGATCCTGTCTCCCAGCATCACCATCCGCGATCAATGGCGCGAGCGGCTGTTTCCGTGGTTTCTCGACGATCGCCATGGCTGGGATGCACATATCTCATCCGACATCGAGACGCCCGCGACCATGACGCTCGCGACCTATCAGGCGCTCCATGCCATATATGCCATGGGCGAAGATCGGTTCGACGCGCTGATCGTGGCGCTGGAGCGCCAGGGGCCGCTGACGCTGATCGTCGATGAAGCGCATCATCTGCGCCGCGAATGGTGGAGCGCGCTGTTCGCGCTGCGCGACCGGTTGAAGGGAACGGTGCTGATCGCACTTACCGCGACACCGCCCTATGACGCACCGCTTTCCGAATGGAACCGCTATGCGGCGCTTTGCGGGCCGATCGACAGCGAGATCTCGGTGCCTGAGCTGGTCCGCAACGGCGATCTCTGCCCACATCAGGATCATGTTCATTTCTCGGTGCCGAACCAGGACGAACTGACGATATTGCTCGAGCGACGGGCGGCGATCACAGCCCTTGTCGCAGGCCTTCTGGGCGATGCCGAGCTGGTCGCGTGCCTTGCCGCGCATCCCTGGCTGGTCGAACCCGAGGCGCACGAGGCAGAGCTGTTCGAGCGGCCGGACCATCTCACCGCGCTGATGATCTTCCTGCAGGCTGCGGGACATGCGATCCCGCGCGCGGCGACCCGGCTGCTCGGCGTAGGCGACGCGGAATTGCCGCCGCTCAGCGCAGCCTGGCTCGAACGGCTGTTCGACGGCCTGCTCAACGAACCGCGCAGCAAGGTTCAGCTCGGCGATGCGCGTTGCGCCGAGCTGCGCCGCGTCCTCAACACGCTGGGTGCGGTGCAGAACGGGCGGGTAACGCTCGACGAGAGCAAGCCGGTCTTCACGGCCATGGCCGGCAGCGTCGCCAAGCTCGGCAGCATCGCCGCAATCGTGCGCGCCGAAGCGGCCGCCATGGGCGATGGGCTCCGCCTCGTCATTCTTTCCGACCGGGTTCGCGCGGATGAATTGCCGCCACGCGCCGATGCGTCCTTCGTTCCGGCGAAGCTGGGCGTCGCTCCGATCTTCGAGACATTGCGTCGCGCAGGCCTGGTGGAGAACGGCCTGGCGGTTCTGACCGGAACGCTGGTCATCCTTCCGATCGCCGCGGACATGGCGCTTGAGGCGGAAGCGACGGCGGCACGCATCGACTTGGCGCGCATCCGCCGACGCGCACTGCCCGGATGCCCCGGCCATGTCGCGCTGGAGTTCGGCGTCGGTGAGACGCAGCCGGCAGTGCTGCTGGTGACGCGCCTGTTCCAGCGCGGCGTGATCCGGGTGCTGATCGGCACCCAGGCATTGCTGGGGGAAGGATGGGACGCACCCGCGATCAACAGCCTGATCCTCGCGAGCAATGCCGGCTCCTATATGCTGTCCAACCAGATGCGGGGGCGTGCGATCCGCATCGATCCCGACCAGCCGGGCAAGGTCGCGGCAATCTGGCACCTCGCGACCGTCGCGCCGCGAGGATCGGGCGAGAATTTCTCGGAAGAGAGCGACATGATCGCGCTGGTGCGCAGGTTCGATGCGTTCGAGGGCATCTCGAACGGGGAGGGCCGCATGATCGAGAACGGGATCGGCCGGCTCGGGCTGGATGCCCTGGATGGGCCGGACCAGCGGAATGCCGCGTCGTTCGCATCCGCCCGCGATCGCGCCCGGGTCGCCGACAAGTGGCGCGTCTCGCTTGGCGATGCGACGTCCCGCAGCCATGTCCGGTGCGTCGCCGAGGCGCGTTACGCGCCGCGCCAACTCGCCTGGGCCGACACCTTGCAGGCGTTGATGCTGTCGGGGATCAGCGGCGGCGCCCTCTCCGCCGCCGGGGTCGTGCGCCAGTTTGCGCATCTGGGTGGCGCGGCCACGCTGGCAATGCTCTTCTTCGGCGCGACATTTGTCTATGCCCTGCCCAAGCTCGCGCTTGCGGCACGGCTCTGGCGGCGCAACGGCACATTGGAGCGCAGCCTGGCGCAAGTCGGCAGGGCGCTATGCGCCAGCCTGTGCCATGCCGGCGCCCTGGGGCGCGACGGGACCGATTACGAGATCCTCGTGCGGCGATCGCTGTCCGGGCATTGCGAAGTGATCATCGATGGCGCGACCAGGGCCGAGGAACGCGTTTTCCTCGATGCGCTCGCCGAACTGCTCGGCCCCATTCAGAACCCGCGCTACCTCCTGGTCCGCAGAAGCGCGCTATGGGGCAGATCACGCATGGACTATCATGCGGTCCCCGCATCGCTTGGCGTGCGCAAGGAACTCGCCGAGCATTTTCTGGGCGAATGGCGTCGGCGGGTCGGAAGCTCGCGCCTGCTCTTCGCGCGGACGCAGGAGGGGCGTCGCGCGCTGCTTCGGGCGCGGGTCCAGTCCTTTGCCGGAGGGATGCAGCGCGCCTTCCAACGGCGCTCGGTGTGGATGTAGCGCAGCGGGCTTTCCTGCCGACCTGGATTGGTCCGACATGCCGCGCTAGGGTCCGGAACGACGTAGCAACGAAACAAGGATCATGGCGCGCCTACTCCTCGTCGAAGATGACGCCCCCCTGGGCCGAGGCATGCGGGCCGCGCTGGAAGACGCCGGCCATGCAGTCGATTGGGCCAGGACCGGCGAAGAGGCATTGCTGGCGTGCCGCAGCGAAGCCTATGGCGTCATCCTGCTGGACCTCGGCCTTCCCGACATCGCGGGGCTGGCGGTGCTCCGCGAACTTCGGGACAAGAACCGGCTCGTCCCGGTCATCGTCATCACCGCGCAGGACCGGATCACCCAGCGCGTTGCGGGGCTGGATGCCGGTGCCGACGATTATCTGGTCAAGCCGCTGGATATCGACGAGCTGGCCGCGCGCGTGCGCGCGCAGCTGCGGCGGCGCGACGGACGGGGATCCGATCTTCTCGTCGCGCGCGACGTGGCGCTCGATCTCGGAGGCCGCACCGTCCGGCTACGCGACCGGCCGGTCGCGCTGACCGCCAAGGAATTCCGGATAGCCGCGCTCCTCATGCGCCGGGCCGGCCGCTTCGTCAGCAAGGCGGAACTCGAAGCGGCGCTGTACGACCAGGATCAGTATATCGAGAGCAATACGGTGGAGGTGGCCATCTCGGCGCTGCGGCGCAAGCTGGACAAGGACTTCATCGTCACCGCGCGCGGGCTCGGCTACATGGTCGCGAAATGAAGGGGGCGATCGGCAGCTCCCTTACCGGCGCCCTCTATGTCCGCACCCTGCTCCTGGTCGCAGTGACGGGAATGCTGATGGCCGGGGTGCTCTTCGCGATCGTGCGCGCCGATATCAACCAGCGCGCGGACCAGCAGCTGATCACCGCGACTCATGTGCTGCATCTGCTCATGCGCGAGGAATTCACCGCGGAGGACCCCAAGTCGCGGACGAACCACGATACGCCCTATCGGAGGCTGCTCAGCGAAGAGGATCTCAGCGCGTTCCGGGCCTCGGCCGCCTGGCGCCAGTTCGCCGTCTTCCATTTCGGCATTCCGGCGGTGCGGCCGACGCGAAGCGATGTCGAGAAGGGCGTGGCCGCGACGCCCGGATTTCGCACCTTCGACGTCGGCGACGCCAGATGGCGCAGCTATGGCCTTGCGGTTCCGGAGCAACGGCTGCTGATCGTGGTGGCCGAACCGATGCAGGTGCGCGGCGGGCTGATCCTGCGCGTCGGCGAGCAGCTGGCGATACCGATCATGCTCCTGATCCTCGGCAGCGCGGTGCTGCTATGGCTCACCTTGCGGCGCGGGCTGTCGGCGGTGCAGCAGCTCAGCGCGACGCTCGCCAACCGGTCCGCAGCCGAATTGGAGGCGCTCCACCTCCCTGCCATGCCGAGCGACCTGGCGCCGATCATTGCCGCGCTGAACGGCCTGCTCGAACGGGTGCGGGCCGCGATCGAGCATGAACAGGCCTTTGCCGATCAGGCCGCGCATCAGTTGCGTACGCCGCTTGCCGCGCTGAAGGTACGGGCGCAACTGCTGCTGCGGCGGGCGCCGCCCGAATCCGAGGAGCATGCGGCGCTTTCCGATCTGCTGGAAAGCGTGGATCGCGGCAGCGACACGATCACCCAGATGCTGCAGCTCGCCCGGCTCGACGCGGCGACGCTCACGCGCGAACGGGTCGATCTGCGCGAACTGGCAGGCGAAGTCATCGCGGATCGCGCACTGTTCGCGGCGCGGGCCGGTGCCGATTTCTCGCTGACGGCCCCCGCAGTGGCAATCGCCTCGACCGACCCGACGCCGTTGCGGGTGGCACTGGCGACGATCATCGACAATGCCGTGGAGCATGCGGCAGGCGGCGGGACGATCGATGTCGAGATCCGCTGCGTTGGCGGGAGGACGGCGCTGGTCGTGCGCGATCGCGGCCCGGGCATGGATCCCGAACGCCTGTCGGGAGCGGCGGGCCGGGACGGCGATCCCCGCCCCGGCGGGGGGCTGGGCCTGGCAATCGCCCGGCGGGCGGTGACGGTGCTGGGCGGCGAACTGCTGCTCGAGAACCGGGACGACGGCCCGGGGCTGCGGGCGACGATTTTCCTGCCGGATTGACCGCCGCCTTCAGTTTCGCATCAGCTTCGCGATCTATCGGCGGCGCTTCTCCTGCCGTTCGAGGTTGCCTTGACCGAAACCGTCCCGCCCGCGCCATCGCCGGAAGCGCTGCCCCGCAGGCGGCAGATCGCCTATGTGCTGGCCGGCGCGGCGATCCTGCTGGCCGCGATCGTGCTGGCGTCGCTGCTGCACCGGCAGGATCCCGATCCGGCGGAGACACCGGGCGAACCGGGGATATTCCAGGCGACCCCGGATCAATATGCCGCCATGGAGATCCGCGCGGTGGGAACGGCGGCGGATGGCGCGACTGTGCGCGCGACCGGCACCATCTCGGTCGATGAAGACCGTTCCACGCCGGTGCTGCCGCCGCTGACCGGCCAGGTGACTCGCGTGTTCGTCGAAGCCGGGCAACGCGTCGCCCATGGCCAGCCGCTGTTCGAAATCCGATCGACCGAGCGGGCGCAGGGCGCCAACAGCCTGGTCGCGGCCGCTGCCCAGCGCGACACCGCGCGCGCCCAGCTCGGCATCGCCCAGGGCAATGCCCAGCGCGAGGAACTGATCTACCGGAATGGCGGCGGCGCGCTGCGCGACTATCAGCAGGCGAAGAGCGAGCTGGTCGCCGCGCAGGCGGCGATGCGCACCGCCGATGCCGCCTATGTCGTGGCGCGCAACCAGATCGCGATCCAGGGCGGCACGGCGGGGGACATCGCGCGTATCGCCCGGGGCGGGCTGGCCGGAAATGCGATCGTGCGCGCGCCGATCGGCGGGATCGTCGCCAATCGCGCGATCAGCGCCGGCCAGTATCTCGGCGCGGCTTCGGAGGGGCCGGCGCTGGTGATCACCGATCCCGCCTCCGTATGGCTGGTGGCGCAAGTTGCCGAGAGCGATGCGAGCCGGGTCCGCGTCGGCGATCAGGTGACGGTGACGACCCCGGCCGCTCCGGGCCGGCACTTCACCGCGCAGGTGCGGATGGTCGGGTCCGCGCTCGATCCGAATACCCATCGCCTGCCGGTCCGCGCCGTCATCGCCAATCCCGACGGCGTGCTCAAGCCCCAGATGTTCGCAAGCTTCGCCATCGCCGCACCGGCAAGGGCCGCGCCCGGGACCGCGCTCGTCGTCCCCGCGGAAGCCGTCATCCGCGAAGGCGACAATGCCCGCGTCTGGGTCGCCCAGCCCGGCCGACGCCTCGTCGCCCGCAACGTGGCCGTGGCGGAGGGCCCGGGCGACGGCACGATCCGGATCACCGTGGGGCTCCGCCCCGGCGAGCGGATCGTCACCAAGGGCGCCATCTTCGTCAACGAAGCCGGCATTCCGGGCTGATCGCGATGAACCGCCTGGTCGCCTTCGCGCTGCATCAGCGCGTGCTCATGGTCCTGCTGCTCGTCGCGATGATCGCCACGGGCGGCTTCGCCTTCCTCAGGCTCAATATCGAAGCCTATCCCGATCCGGTGCCCCCCGCGGTGGAGATCGTCACGCAGAATCCCGGCATCTCGGGCGAGGAGATCGAGCGCAACATCACGATCCCGATCGAAGTGGCGATGGCGGGCATCCCGCACATCACGTCGGTCCGCACCATCTCGTTGTTCGGCCTGAGCGACGTGAAGATCCAGTTCAGCTACGACTATACGTTCGAGCAGGCGCAGCAGCAGGTGATCAACCGGCTGAACCAGATCGACGGGCTCCCGGCCGGCGTACAGCCCGGCATTTCGCCGGTCAGCCCGATCGGCGAGATCTATCGCTACCGCGTCGTCGGGCCGCCGGGCTATTCGGTGATGGACCTGAAGACGATCCAGGACTGGGTGGTCGAGCGCCGGATCAAGGCGGTGCCGGGCGTGATCGACGTGACCGGCTGGGGCGGCAAGACGCGCACCTATGAAGTCGTCATCGACAACGACAAGCTGGTCGCCGAAGGCGTCACCGCCGCCAACGTGATCGACGCGCTCGGCAAGAGCAACGCGAATGTCGGCGGGCAGACGGTGACGTTCGGGCCGCAGAACGCGATCGTGCGCGGCGTCGCGCTGATCCACTCGGTCGACGACATCAACCGGGTGCTGGTCGGCACGCATGGCAGCGCGCCGGTCAGGCTGGGCGACGTGGCGACCGTCAAGGTCGGCAACCAGCCGCGGCTCGGCATCGCCGGGCAGGACCGGGACGACGACATCGTCCAGGGCACCGTGCTGATGTATCGCGGCGCGCAGTCGAGCCCGACGATCAAGGCGGTCGAGAACGCGGTCCAGGACATCAACGCGTCCGGCATCCTGCCGCCCGGCGTCAAGCTCGAGCGGATCTACGACCGGTCCGGCCTGATCGCGCTGACGACCAGCACCGTCATCCGCAACATGATCGAGGGCATCCTCCTCATCTTCCTTCTGCAATGGCTGTTCCTGGGGAATCTGCGCTCGGCGCTGATCGTGGCGACGACGATTCCCTTCGCGCTCTGCTTCGCGGTGCTGATCCTCACCATCCAGGGCGAGTCGGCGAACCTGTTGTCGGTCGGCGCGCTCGATTTCGGGCTGATCGTCGACGCGACCGTGATCATGGTCGAGAACATCTATCGCCACCTGGTCGAGCGCAGCCATGCCGTCGCGCGGGGCAACGGGCATTATACGCCCGGCAACCGGCTGTCCGCGATCCTGAACGGCGCGGGCGAAGTCAATCGCGGCATCTTCTTCGCCGCCGCGATCATCATCGCCAGCTTCATCCCGCTGTTCACGCTCTCCGGCGTCGAGGGCCATATCTTCGGGCCCATGGCGAAGACCTATGCCTATGCCATCGCCGGCGGGCTGATCGCCACCTTCACGGTCTCGCCGGTGCTTGCCGCGCTGCTGCTCCCCGACCGGCTGAGCGAAGTCGAGACCTGGATCGTGCGCAAGCTGCGCGGCATCTACGAGCCGGCGGTGCGCTTCGCGATCGCCAATCGGGTGCTGACGCTCGGCGGCGCCGGTGCGCTGGTGATCGCGGCCGGCGCCACCACCTTCACGCTCGGCGTCGAGTTCCTCCCCAAGCTGGAGGAAGGCAATATGTGGATACGCGCCACCATGCCGGCCTCGGTCTCGCTCGAGGAGGGGCAGAAGGTGGTCAACGAGGCGCGCCGGATCATCCGCTCCTATCCCGAAGTGCAGACCGTGGTGTCGCAGCATGGCCGCCCCGACGACGGCACCGACGCGACCGGCTTCTTCAACGCCGAATTCTTCACGCCGCTGAAGCCGAGCGACCAATGGCCGCACGGGATGACCAAGGCCAAGCTGACCGCCGATATGCAGAAACGGCTGAGCGATCGCTTCCCCGGCGTCGAGTTCGCCTTCTCGCAATATATCCAGGACAATGTCGAGGAGGCCGCCTCGGGCGTGAAGGGAGCGAACTCGATCAAGCTGTTCGGCCCCGATCTCGCGACGCTGGAAAGGACGGGCAAGCAGATCGAGGCAGTGATGGCCAAGGTGCCGGGCATCGCCGATCTCGGCATGTTCGAGCTGCTCGGCCAGCCGACCGTCCAGGTGGTGCCCGACCGCGACAGGGCGGCGCGCTACGGCCTGACGCCGGAGGACATCAACCAGGTGGTCCGCGCCGCGATCGGCGGCGAGGAGGCCGGCGACCTGTACGAGCGCGCCACCGACCGGCACTTCCCGATCGTCGTGCGCCTGCAGCCCGGGCAGCGCGACAGCCTGGAGAGCATCCGCCGGATCACCGTCGGCGCGCCGGGCGCCAATGGCGCGGTGGTGCAGGTGCCGCTTTCGGAAGTCGCCGAAGTGAAGCTGACCACCGGCCCCTCCTTCGTCTATCGCGAGCATCAGGAACGCTATGTCCCGATCAAGTTCGCAGTGCGCGGGCGCGACCTGGGCGGCGCGGTGAGCGAGGCGCAGCAGGCCGTGGCCCAGCAGGTCAAGCTCCCGCCCGGCTATCATCTCGAATGGGCCGGCGAGCTCGGCAATCTCGAGAATGCGGTATCGCGGCTGAAGCTGGTGGTGCCGATCAGCCTCGGGCTCATCCTGCTGCTGCTCTTCCTGAACTTCGGCTCGGCGATCGACATGCTGCTCGCCGCCTCGGTGATGCCGATGGCGCTGATCGGCGGGGTGCTGGCCCTTGTACTGACCGGCACGGCGTTCAGCATCTCCGCCGCGATCGGCTTCGTCGCGCTGCTCGGCGTCTCGGTGATGGACGGGATCATCGTCCTGACCGCCTTCAACCAGGCGATCGACGAAGGCATGGCGCGCGCGCAGGCGCTGGCGCGGGCATGCAGCCAGAGCCTGCGGCCGGTGGTCATGACCTGCCTGGTCGCCGCGATCGGCCTGGTTCCGGCCGCCTTTTCCAGCGGCATCGGCAGCCAGGTGCAGAAGCCGCTGGCGATCGTGGTGGTCGGCGGGATGATTCTCGCGCCGCTGCTGATCCTGCTGGTGCTGCCCGTGCTGGTCGACCTGTTCTCGCGGCACAAGCCCATCCTCGTTGGCGAAGGGGAGGCATCCGCGTGAAGCCGTATCCCGCAATGGTGGCCGTCGCCCTGCTTTCGGGCTGTACCGTCGGCCCGTCCTTCACGCCGCCTGCGGCACCGTCCAGCTCGGCCTATACCCCCGTCGCGCCGCCCGCGGAGATTCCCGCGACGGCAAGCACGCCCGGCGAGGCGCTGGCGATGGGCGCGGAGCTGCCGGCGCGCTGGTGGACGCAATTCGGCAATCCGGCGCTGAACCGCCTGGTCGACATGGCGCTCGCGGCGAACACCGATGTGGCGATCGCCGACGCCAATCTGCGCCAGGCGCGCGCGCAGGCGGCGGCGGCCGCGGGAAGCCGCCTGCCCGAGGCCGATATCGGCTATCAGGCATCGCGCACCCGGGCATCGGAGTCGCTCTCCGATCCGCTGTCGGAGCCTGGCGTCTTCCTCTACGGCCTGCACACCACGACGTTGAACATTTCCTATCCGCTCGACCTGTTCGGCGGGGCGAGGCGGCGGGTCGAATCCGCCCGCGCGACGGCCGAGGCCTCCGCCTTCCGGCTCGAAGCCGCCCGGGCGGCCGTGGCGGCCAACACCGTCCTCGCCGCGATCGAGGAAGCGGCGCTGCGCGAGAAGATCGCGGCCACCGAGGCGAGCATCAAGGCCAGTCGCGAGGTGCTGGCCCTGCTGCGCGTCCAGCAGGATGCCGGCGCCATCGGAAAGGCGGATGTCGCGGCCCAGGTCGCGGTGCTGGCCCAAGCGGAAGGTGCGCTGCCGGCGCTGATCAAGGCACTGGGCCATCAGCGCTCGGCACTGTCGATCCTGCTCGGGCGCGAGCCTGCCGAGCCGCTTCCGGCGACGCCCGATCTCGACACGCTGGCGCTGCCCGCGACGCTGCCCGTTTCCCTGCCGTCGCTATTGGTCCGCCAGCGCCCCGACGTGCGTGCCGCCGAGGCATCCCTGCATGCGGCAAGCGCCGATGTCGGCGTCGCCATCGCGGCGCGCCTGCCGTCGATCAGCCTGAGCGCGTCGGCGGGCGGCCAGGCCTCGCGCTTCGGCGACATGTTCAGGGGCGGCAACCCGTTCTGGTCCCTGATCGGCGGCATCACCCAGCCCCTTTTCCATGGCGGCGCGCTTCGCCAGCAGCAAAGGGCGGCCGAGGCCGCGCTCGACGGGGCCAAGGCGCAATATCGTGCCGCGGTCCTTGGCGCATTCGGCGACGTGGCCGATGCCCTGACCGCGCTGCATGCCGATGCGGCAGCCCTGGCCGCGGCCGAGAAGGCGGATGGGGCGGCGGCCGAGAATCTCGGATATCTCGCCTATCAGCTCCGCCTTGGGCAGGTCGGCACGCTCGCTCTCCTGAATGCGACCGCGACCCGGAGCCAGACCGCGATCGCCCTTGTCGACGCCCGCGCTACCCGGTTCGGCGACGTGGCGGCGCTGTACCTCGCACTCGGCGGCAGCACGCAGGACGCGCGATAGGAGGAGGATGCAATGGGCGGCGTGATCGGCGCAATAGGCGCGAAGTTCGTGATCGCGGCGACGGGATTGCTGGTCTCGGCCTCGATCGAGGGACATCGGCTGCAAGCCAGGATCGACCCGGGTTCCGAATCCTCAACCGTAAGCGCGCGCATCGCGGACCAGGTCGACGGGCGTGGCGCACCCCATGGCGCCGGCGGCGTGTTGCGGCGCGGCCGCCCGATGACGATCGCGATGTCGGGCGGGACCTTTCCCGTCGAAGCCCTGGCCGTCGCGCCTTCGCGGCCGGAAGCGGGAGGCGATTTCCGCATCGGCCGCGACATTCTCGAAGGCCATGTCTTTGATCTGGATTTCCGAAGCCGCCAGATCCGGATGGTGCTGCCCTATGAATATGCGCGCGCGACCCGGCGCCTGATCGCGGTCGACTTGACGCCCGGCCCGGATGGAAGCTGGACCTTCCCGGCCAGCGTCGGCGGAAAGCCGGTTGCCGCGACGCTGCGACTGTCCGATCCGCGCGGCGCGACGATCGGCCTTCCGTCATCGGCGAACGGCGGCGCCCCCCTTGTCCTTGCCGTGGGTACGACGACCCTTTCGATCTCCGACGTGGTGCGCGCGGCCCCGGCGGATGCGCGCGCCCCGGTCGTCCTCGGCCTCGGGGCCTTTGATGGCCGTCGCGTCATGCTCGATCTGCCGCATCGACTATTCTGGATCGACCCGCGCGGCTCCCGCGCGGGAGGAGAGACCGGCCGCAGCCACCGGATACGAAGCGGCGCCTGATTCGACCTGGCCGATCTAGAGAGAGTCCATCGTGGCGCGAAACGCCGGGACGACCCAGTCGCGGAAGCGAGCGACCTTGCGGGCATGCCTGCGGTTTTCCGCATAGGCGAGCCAATAGGCAGTGCCCTCATCGGCCACATGGGTGAAGGGACGCACGAGGCGACCGCTCGCGAGCTCGGAACTCCAGAGCATCGGGGTCATCAGCGCAAGTCCATGCCCCGCCATTGCCGCCTGGCCTTCGCTTGCCTGCGAGTCCATGCGAATCCCGCCGCGCCTGGCATCGTCCATGTCCTCCACCCCGGCACTCCGGAACCATATCGGCCACCATCGATCCTGCGGGCTGATCCTCCGCATGTCCCGCGCCTCGCGGACGTCCAGCGGCAAGGGGCGCCCCTCGAGTAGCGCCGGGCTGCACATCGGCGTGAAGGACACCATGGCCAGATGCTCGGCCTTCAGGCCCGGCCAGTCGCCGCGGCCGGTGCGTATCGCAACATCGATGCGGGCTTCCGCGAGGTCGATCACCGCGCTGCCGACTTCGAGCTCGATCTCGATATCCGGATGCGCAGCTTGGAAGGAGCCGATGTTCCGCGCGAGCCAGTTGTTCGCGACGCTCGCCGTCGTGGCAATGCGCAGCACCGTCTCGCTCTCGCCGGTCAGTTCGTCGAACGCCATCTCGATCTCGTCGAAGGCGGTCGCCAGCCGCGCTGCGACGCGAGCACCGCCGGCGGTCAGCTCGGCGCGCCTTCCCCGGCGAAAGAAAAGCGGTTCGCCGACCCGCTCCTCGAGTATCCTGATCTGATAGCTGATGGCGGCCTGGGTCATCCCCAGTTCGGCCGCCGCCGCCGTGAAGGTGCCGTTGCGCGCGACCGCTTCAAAGGCCCGGACTGCAGGAAGCGGTGGTAGCCGTCGCATGGCGCTTGATAAAGCCTCTTGATAAGGCAAGTCGATCCTTTTGTTGGAAGCCGGCGCCGAAGATCCGCATCTCCCTCCCGGTCGTACGAGGCCAGGAGGCAGCCATGATCGATGAGATGTATGATCGCGCTTGGGTTGAGCATCGCGGGCGCTTCGGCAAGGACGTGCAGGCCCTGCTCCGAAAGGTCGGGGGAGCGTTGAAGCGCGTCCTCGCGCCCGGCCGGCGGCCGGCGGGGCGGCATTCCGGGCGCTAGAACCGCTTGGCCATGCTGAACCCGAAGATACGCGGGTCGAGCGTGAAGACATTGGTGGTCAGGCCGCTGTCGTCGGAATTGATGAACGCGCCGGTGATCGGGGTCTTGTTGAAGACGTTCTTGACGTAGAACTGGAATGCGAGGCCGGAAGCCGGGCGCTCGACGGTGAGCGCGAGGTTGACATTGTCCCATCCGCGCAGGCGATCGTTGACAGCGTTATAGACCCGCGCCCAGCTTGCCCCCTGCGCATAGTAATCGGCGCGAAGCGTTGCCTTCCAGGCATCGATCGGAAGCGCGTACTGCCCGCCAAGGTTGAACGTCCAGTGCGGCGCATTGGGCAATTCCCTGCCCGAAAGATCGGCGTAGAAACCGCGCCCCTGATTCTGGCCGACATCGGCATAGGTAAGCGGGTCGTAGGTGACTCCGTACAGGACGGATCCCGCGCTTCCGGGCGTGAAGGTGCCCGCGGCGAGGTTGTTGGTGTACGGACAGAAGCCGGTGATCCGCGTGTCGGATATGGAAGCGAAGCGGCGCGGATTGGCGGCCGTTACGGCAAGGTATTTCTCGACGAGCGCCTTGGGCGCGATGCAGTTGGACGCGGTCTGGATCCATGGCTTGACCAGAATCCAGTCGTCATGCCCCTGCGTGCGATTCATGACGTCGATCGAGCGCATGCCGCTGCCGATGCGGGTCTTCAGCAGGCCGAGATTGGCGTTGAAGCTCAGCCGCGATGTGGGCCGCCAGATCGATTCCAGTTCGAGGCCGTAGCTGGTTGCGTTGAAATTCTCGTTCTTGGTCGCGCGATCGATGATCTGGGAGACCTGATAGTCCTTGTAGTCGTAATAGAATGCGGTGGCGTTGAGGCTCAGCCTGCCGCCGGCAAGGTTGTTCTTCGTGCCGATTTCGAACGCGTTGATATATTCCGGCCGGAAGCGAGGGTCGGTTTGGAAAAAGCCGATATTGGCGGGATCGGAACCGATGCCGGGCGAATTGGTGCCGCCGGCCTTGTACCCTCTCGCATAGGAAGCATAGAGCAGGGTGTCGTCGGTGAACGATAGACGCGGCTTCCAATCGACCACGAAGCGCCCGGTGACCGCTCCCCATTTCTGCCTGATATCGGGAGAGGCCGGATAGCCGCTGTTGACATAGCCTCCGCCCAGGGGCCCGGGCGTCAGCAGCAATTGCGTGGCATAGGGCGTGGTAGTCTTGATGTCGCGGGTATAGCGCAGCCCGGCGGTGATCTTCAGGCGATCGGCCGCCTTCCAATAGAGTTCTCCGAACCCGGCCCAGGACTGCGTATGCGCGACATTGCGGCTTCGGAAATAATTATGCCCATTTCCGTCGATGCTTCCGATGGGGTTGGGATCGATATACATGCACGAGTAACCAGCACCGACATATGGAAGCGTGGTCACGTTCTGCGGACATGAATCCACCGGCCTGGACCCGGCCGTGCCGGATTTGTTGAACAATATCGTCCCGACTAGCGAGAACGTATTGTTGAATACATAATAATCTTCATCGATATTGAAATCCAGATAATTGGCTCCAAGGTTGAAATTTATCGGGCCGTCGAATGAGGATTGCAGGCGAAATTCCTGAGACCATTGGCTGCTTTTGGATCGATTGAGATCGACGGCCAGATACCCTTTCGAGCATCCAAGCTGCGGGTCGCACCAGACCCCGCCTGGCAGAAGATCATATGCGGGCACCCGCACGTTGTTGGTATCGGCATAGGTAATGCCGTTCGACGGGTCCGTATTGGTGAAGATCGGCTGCGAGGGAAACCGGCTGTAATCCTGAGTCGAATAATATTCGTCGCGCGACCATCCCGCCTGTGACACGAACCGCAATCCGTCGTTCAACTTGAATTCGAGATTGAATTGCGCGACGTCGTTCTTCGCGCGGAACACCGGATCATAGGTTGTGCCGATCACGCGCAGGTCACGCGACTGCACCACGCCGGCAAAGGGATCGGTGGCGAATGGAATGGCGAAGACCCCGGTACCCGTATTGCCCTGAAATCCCAGCGCTCCGGACACGCTCGAGCTCGCCGCCGCCACATTGGGCAGGCTGGCTCCATTGGGCACCCCGAACGCGGCGTCGTCATAGAGCGAGCCTGGCTTGCAACCCTGGCTGAAATATCCGCGGTTCTGCGGATAGATCGAGATCCCGTCCAGATTGGTGGGGCTGGGATCGCTGTGGCAAAGCTGTTTCCCGGTCCGGGATCGGTCATCGTCCTCGTGGAAATGCTCCCAGACCAGGCTGGCGGTGAAGCGAGGGGACGGCCTCCACAGGATCGATCCGCGGGCGCCCCACAAATCTCGGCCGTTGACGCGGCGCTGCGTCACCATGTTGTAGTCATAGCCATCGCGAGAGGTCCACGCCCCCGCCACGCGCACCGCCAAGGCATCGGTCAGGGGCAGATTGAGCATTCCGCTTGCCCGCATCGCCGAATAATTGCCCGTCTCGAGCTTGAGCGATCCCGCCATCCGGCCGGGATCCGCGAGGATCGGAATCATGTTGACCACGCCGGCAGTGGCGTTGCGGCCATATAGCGTACCCTGGGGGCCGCGCAGCACCTCGACCCGTTCGACGTCGAAATACTCCTGCTCGAACAGGCGATTGCGAATGAGCGGCATCGCGTTGAAGCTGATTGCGACCGCCGGATCGGTCGTCACCGACAGCGCCTGCGTACCGATCCCGCGGATCTGGAAGTTGTAGCTGGCGAAATTGGTCTTGGAGAAGCTGACATTCGGCGTTCCGCGCAGCAGCTCCGATCCGCCTTCGATCTTCTGGTCGTCCAGGGATTTGGCCGTGAAGACCGAAATGGCGATCGGGACGTCCTGCATCTTCTCGCGCACTTTCTGCGCGGTCACGATGATGTCCGCTTCGGCCGGCTGCTCCTGCGCGCCGCCGCTACCGTCGATGCCGATGCCGATGCTGGATTGCTGCACGGGCTCGATGATGATCGCTCCCGAAGATGTCGTGCGGGCGCGCAGGCCGGATCCGGTCAACAGCCGCTCGAGCACCTCGGTGATGGAATAGCTTCCCCGCACCGCAGGCGCCCTGCGCGACCGGACGAGGTCCGCATTGAATTCGATCTCGCGGTGGCTCTGGATCGCCGCCCGGTTCAGGGCCGCGCCCAGATCCTGCGCGGGAATGTCGAAGCTTGTCCTGGGATTGCCCTGCGCCGCCGCCGGCATCGAAATCCATAGTGAAGCGCAGCCGGCAAGTGCCGCGATTCTCACGCGCAGCCCGAAGCGACGTGCCATCGATATCCTCCCCTATATGGGCGCCGTTATCGGCTGCCAATTTCAGGGACGCAGGCAATTCGAGAACCCGTAACCGCGTCGTAACTTTATTCCGAAGGGCCGATCGTGCGGCCGCGGCGCTCATTCCGGCCCGGGCAGGAGGAGCGGATTGCCGCGCGCATCATGCGCCACGCGCAAATGAAAGACTTCCGCCATCGACTCTGCGAAATGCTGGGAGTCGCCGGTCTTGAAGACACCGCTGACCCTGAGGTTCGCGATGTCCCCGCCGCCCAGGCCGATGGGGCGCGCGGTATAGCGGTTCATTTCGGCAACCGCCCGTCCGAGCGGCATATCGTTGAACGACAAGGTTCCCGACACCCAACTCGCCGCGCCCTCCGCTTCGGACGCGGATAGCCGCAGCGCACCGGGCCTGGCGGAATCGAAGAGTTCGCCGGCGCGCATGGTGATTTCGCCCGTCCGGCGATCCGGCATGGCCGACCCGGCGGAGTCGAGCCCCGCGACGCGCACCACGCCTTCGATGAGCGCGACGCTTGTCTTCGGGGAGCGACCATGGCCTTCCACCCGAACGTTGAACCGCGTGCCCACCGCCGTCACCCGCTGGCTGCCGGCATAGACCTGGAACGGTGCCGGCTGATGCTTGGCGACGACGAACAGGGCCTGGCCCTTCAGCAGCCGTATTCCCCGCTCCTTGTCGGTATAGGCGATGCGCATCGCGCTGTCCGTATCCAGCACCGCCACCGAACCATCGGGCAGAGTCACTTCGGCGCGGCCGCCGATAGTGGTTCGATAGAGCGCGCGCGCCGGGCCGGCGGCGGCAATGCCGTTGCGATGCACCGGCCCCGGATAGACTTCGCGGAAGACGAGTATCGACGTCAGGACGACGACCAGCAATCCGGCCACCGCCGCCATCATGCGGGATAGCGGCCAGCGGCGCTCCGGCCGGGCCGCCAGGGCCCGGGATCGCATCGCCAGAAACTCGCTGTCGGCGGCATTGTCGGCCACCGTCCGCAAGGCCGTGGCCACGTCATCCCAGGCGGCCTGGTGGCGCGGGTCGGCCGCGAGCCAGGTCTCCAGGCGCGCGCGGTCAGCGTGCCCCAGCGCGACCGCCTCGCCTTGCAGGAACCATTTGGCCGCCACTTCGTGCGGCGACATCGCGGGGATTCCGGAAGGGGCAGCGGGATTGGTCATGACCGTCGCCCCGCCCTTTCGCCAAGATACGCGACCGCCCTGTGCAAATGCTTTTCGACCGTGTTGAGCGAAACGCCGAGCCGGCGCGCGATCTCGGCCTGTTTCATTTGCTCGAGCCGGGCCAGGATGAAAATGGTGCGCGTGCGCTCGGGCAGTTCCTTCAGCGCCACCACGACGGCGCGCAGCGCCTCGCGTCCCGCGCAGATGGTTTCCGGATCGAGGTCGAGCGGCGCGTGGAGCACGTCGTCGAACAACTCGTGCCGATCGTTCGCGCGCACCGTGGCACGGCGATGCAGGTCGGTCGCCACATTGGCCGCCGTCGCGAAGATATAGCTTTCGGGCTGATGGACGTCGTCCGCGAGCGCCTTGCGCTGGCTCAACCGGACGAAGACTTCCTGCACGGCGTCTTCCGCGTCGAGCGGCGCCACGCCCCGGCGCTGGAAATAGCGCAGCAACGTGGATCGATACCGCCGCGCGAGATCGTCGACCACATGGCGATCGACATCCAGATTCCGGATCGGACTCTTGCCCTTCATTGGCCGGTGGTCGACATTTCGGGTGCCCCGATATCGGAAAATCCTATCTCAGGGACGTTCGCCCGCGCAAATACCGTAATGCCGGTCGTCAAATGCCGGATCGGCCCCATCGAAGGAACCGGAGCCGGACGGGATCGATACCGGGCGCGGGCCTGGTCAATCCCCGGTGCCGCCCTCGTCGCGCGCCTTCCCGGCCGCCATCGCAAGTCCGAGCGCCGCCACGGCCTCGCGGATGTCCGCCGCTGTCGAGGGGATCGCCGCGGCCATGCTGAAACAGCCATGGATGTTGCCGCGCGCTTCCCGATACGTGACCGGTACGCCGGCCGCGATCAGCGCCCCGGCATAGATCCGGCCTTCGTCCCGCAGCGGATCGAGCCCGGCCGTCACCAGCACGGTCGGCGGCATGCCCGTCGGATCGGCGTGCAGCAGGTCGAAGCGCGGATCGCCGGCCGGCGCCGCATATTGCTTGAAGAACCAGTCTATGCTGGCGCTTGTCAGCAGAAACCCCTCCGCGAATTCCGCGCGCGACCGGGTGCCGCCCGCGCTGTCGACGCACGGATAGGCCAGGAACTGCGCCGAGACCGGCACGGCAGCCGGCGCGTCGCGCAGGGCCCTTGCGGTAACCGCCGCGAGATTGGCGCCCGCGCTGTCGCCGGCGAGGACGAGCGATGCAATCCCGCGATCGAGGGCATCTTCCGCATGCTCGGCGAGCCACCGTGCCGCCGCTTCGGCGTCATCGGGGGCCGCGGGCCATGGGTGCTCCGGAGCGAGGCGATACTCGACCGATACCAGCGGCAGGTCCAGTTGCTCCGCGAGCGCGATGCAGAGCGCATGATGCGTGTCGAGATCGCCGAGCACGAAGCCGCCGCCATGGTAATAGATCACCAGGGGCCCCGGCGCCCGCTCCGCCCGGCGATCATAGAAACGCATCCGGAGCGACCGTCCGTCGAAACCGGCCTCGAGATCCCGCAACACCGCAAGATCGTGCACGACGGAAGGCGCCGTCGCCCTGACCTGGTTCATGATCGCGCGAACCTGCTCGGCCGGGAAATCCTCCATGCGCGCGAGCAGCGACGCGTTCCAGAAATCCAGAAAGGCCCGCGCATCCGGGCGTATGACGGGTTCAGTCACGATCATTTCCTCCACCCGAAACTGTCGACAAGCCGACGATCAGAAATTGCGCCCCACCACCAGGCCGAACGTGCGGGGCTGGGAAATCGTGACCGCGACCGGGGTGCCCGGCACATATTGGTTGAAGACGGTGCTCGCCGAAACCTCGCCGCGCCTGTCGAAGACATTCTTGACATAGGGCCCGATTTCCCAGCCGCTCGCCGTCCGCAGCGACAGCGTCGCATCGACGACGGAATAGGCGGCGAGCTTGTAGAGCGGCGCGATCGCGCTCCCCGCATACCCTGCCGTGCGCTCGCCGATATGCCGGATTCCGAGATTGAACGTGCCGCTCCACCGGTCGCCGAGATCGAAGTCGTAATTGCCGACAAGGGCGATGGAGACCTTTGGCGAAAGCGGAATGCGCGCACCGGCATGGTTGACGCCGAGCGCCGGCGCGGCGGTCGTCAGCTTCGCATCGGTATAGGCCCCGGAGAGCAACAGGCTGACTCCGGGAACGACTCGGTAGGACAGCGAGGATTCGACGCCGTTGATGCGGGCATTGCCGGCGTTGACCAGCTGGTTGATGCCGCCCACGTTCCTGACCTGCTGGATGTTCGTCCAGTCGATATGATAGCCGCTGATATTGAAGAAGCCGCGCCCGCCGCCGAAACCGTGCTTCAGGCCGAGCTCGTAGTTCCACAGCGTGTCGGCCTCGAAGCGATCGCTTCCGGTGCCGACGCCGTTGATCACGAGATTGGGACCTCCGGGGCGATATCCGCTGGCGATCCGTCCATAGACCAGCGTTCGCGTGGTCGGCCGATAGCGCAGGTTGAACAGATAGGTTCGGACGCTCTCGTTCGATTCTCCGGTGCTGGTGACCGGCGTCGTCGGCGCGCGCGAATTGACCAGCAGGCCGACGCCATTGGTGGTGAAGACCTGATCGTTCCAGCTTTGGCGAACGCCGATCGTGGCATCGATGGTCGAGGTGAAATAGACGGTTCCATTGGCAAACAGCGCAAATTCGCGCGCCGTGCTGGGAAGCTTCAACTCCGCCAGGGTCAAACCCAGGAGCTTGCCCTGCGGATCGGCGGCATTGAGCGCCCTTATGTTCTGGAGAGTGTCCTCGTTGGAATAGAAGCCGCCGACCACCCATTCGAACGACTTGTTGTTGCCGGATGCCAGCCGCACTTCCTGCGTGAAGCGCTTCGTACCGACATCGGCGGGCACGCCGTAGGGATTGGCCCCGGCCGGCCCGATCGCCGCACGCAGGATGGCGCTGTAGGGCACGGTGAAGTCGCGGATGCTGTTGATCGTCGTCTTCTGATAGGCGGTGATCGAAGTCAGCTTGGCGAAGCCGAGCATCCAGTCGATCACGGCGCTGCCGACGTACAGCGTCGCCTCCGACGGCTGCTCGAGAGCGAACGACTGGTCATAGACGCCCCCGGTCGGCCGATGCGTGACGGGATCGCGGAAGACGACGGCGTTGCCGTTGCTCCGGATCCGCTGCGCATAGCCGTTGAGGCGGATGCTCAGATCGGGTGTCGCCTGGAACAGCAGCGAAGCGCGCCCCTGCAACGTGCGCGCGTCGCCGAGATTCCGGCGATTATGCGCCGGATCGTCGGCATATCCCGCATCCTTCGACACAAGGCCGGTGGCACGCAGCGCGACACGATCTCCGAACGGCAGATTGAGCATGGCCCGCCCCGCGAGATTGGCGTCGCCATGCGCCGTGTATCCGGCCTCTCCCTCGATCCGCCCCCTGGTTTCGCCCAGCACCGGGATCTCGGTGATGTAGCGCAAGGTGCCGCCAAGGGCATTGGCGCCGAACAGCGTTCCCTGCGGACCGTTCAGCACTTCGATCCGCCGAAGGTCGAACATCCCAAGATTGATGGCCTGGACACCGAAGCCGAACGGGGTGCTGGAGCCGATCGGCACATCGTCCAGATACAGGCCGATGGCGCTGTTGAGCTGCGTGCCGCCGGTGGTGATGCCGCGGATGACGACCTTGTTCGTGCTCGGCGTCGTGGTCTCGAAACTGACGCCTGGCGTATAGGCGGCGAAGTCCGCGAGCGATTTGGCGCGGAGCCGCTCGAGGGTGTCGCCCGTCAAGGCGCTTACCGCGCCGGGAACATCCTGGAGCCGCTCGTTGCGGCGCGTCGCGGTGACGATGATCTCGCTGTCCTGCCCGCTCGCCGCCGAAATCTCCGGCGGCGCGCGATCCTGTGCGGCCGCGCCCGGCACCGCCATTGCGCAGACGACCGCCCCGCCCGCACCGACCAGAAGTGTGAACCTGCCCATCCGTGCCTCTCCCCATTGCCTCTTTTGTAAAGGCTTACAAAGATCAATAGCAGCACGCCCCGCACCATACAAGGCACGGCGATCATCGGGCGGAACTAGCGTGCGAGCGCGGAGCGGCCGGTCATTGCGCCGCCGGGTGCGCGGCGCGCGTCGATCGGCGCACGACCAGCTCGGCGTCGATCTCGACAATCCTTGGCGCGGCGTCGGTTTCCGGCATGGCGATCAGGTCGATCATATGGCCGACCATCTCGACAAGGGGGGTCTTGACCGTCGTCAGCGAATAGCTGGCATGGGCGGCCTCGGCGATATCGTCGAAGCCGATGATCGCGACGTCGTCCGGGATCCTGAGCGACAGGCGATGCCGGATCGCGTCCATCGCGCCCAGGGCCATGATGTCGGTCATGCAGACCACCGAATCCGGACGGTCCGCGCGATCCATGATCGCGAGCGCCGCCTCGTACCCGCCCTCATAGGTCAGCCCCCCGTCGACGATCGCCACGACGCTGGCGTCCGGCGCCGCCTGCAGCCGGTCGACAACGGCACGCTGGCGCTCGACCATCGTGGTGAGGCTCGATGGGCCGGCGACGATGCCGAAACGCCTGCCGCCTCCCCGCAACAGCAGTTCCGCCGCCCGGGTCCCGCCATCGCGCGCATTCGGGCGCACGCTATGGACGGGAAGCCCCGGAACGTGGCGGCCAAGCATCACGACGGGCACGTTGCGATCCAGGCAAAGCGCCGCCATGCGATTGGAAATGGTCGCGGCGGCGATGACGATGGCATCGACCTGATATTCCAGCATGCGGCCCAACGAGCGATCGAAGTCGGATTCGTCGCTCGGCGTGAACAGCAGCACCTGCTTGTTCAATTCCTCGAGCCGCCGGCTGACCTCGGCAAGCATCGCCGCATAGATCGGATTGCTCATCCTGGGGAGCATCAGCGCGACGATGTTCGTCTGCCGCGTGATCAGGCTGCTGGCGAGGCTGTTGGGCACGTAGTTGAGCTGGCGCGCGGCCCTGCGCACCTTTTCGGCGAGCTCGTCCGATATGCTGCTGCCCGGCGTAAACGCGCGACTCACCGCAGCGATCGAGACTCCCGCCAGCCGCGCCACGTCCAGAGAATTCGCGCGGTCACTGCGCCTCTTCGTCATGTCCTTCGATACCCCTTCAAGGCCTCCGGGCCTCCCACGCCGCGCGCGATCGCGTCCTGCGCCTTGATCGCAACAAATGCCCTCCGGAAGCAATCATGCCCCCCCGCGGTCGGCAAGGTCGAGCCGCAACCATGGCCGCCCCCATCCGGGCCTTGTATGCCTTTACATAGTCGAGTGTCGAGGGTAGCCCATCCGCAAATCGGGCCTGGCGGGTTCATCGCGATCGATGGCTCACGTCGCTTCGGGAGGAAAATGTGGGAAAGCCGTCGACAGTCGGAAGCGGCACCGCCGGTCGCGCAAGCATGGAGGATGCGGGCACCCCGCCGGCCATCCTTACCCTGACCGACGTGATCGAGGCCGGATGCGGGGGCCTGCCTTCCGACCTGCCGACCAGCAGCTATGATCTGCTTCGAAGGTCCGCCGAGCGCCACGGGGAAAGGACCGCGCTGGCCAGCTTCCGCGATGTGGCGACGCATCGGGAGGTGCGCCGGATGTCCTATGGCGAACTCTTCGCCGACGTGACCAGGGCAGCCAATCTGTTCGGGATGCTTGGCGTGGGCGCGCAGGACGTCGTGGCGGTGCTGCTCCCGAATCTGCCGGAGACCCATATCGCCCTATGGGGCGCGGAAGCGGCGGGCATCGTGATGCCGCTCAATCCGATGCTCGAAGCGGAGCCGCTCGCGTCGCTGCTCGCGGCCGCGAAGGCCAGGGTGCTGGTCACGCTCGGCGCCGGTTCCGACCTGTTCGACAAAGTGGGGGCGATCCTGTCCAGGGCGCCCGCGATCGAGCACCTGGTCCTGATGGACGAGCGGGAAGGCCCGCCTGCGCCGGCCGTCCTGCCGGTTCCTTCGCGGGCGGGCGTGACCGTCCACGATTTCGCCCGCGCGCTCCGCGCGATGCCGGCTGACCACCTGGTCGCCGGGCGCGATATCGCGCCCGGCGATACCGCCTCCTATTTCTGCACCGGCGGCACCACGGGGCTCCCCAAGATCGCGGTACGCACCCATGCCCAGGTCATCGCCAACAGCTGGATGGCTGCGCGGATGATCGGCCCCGCATTGACCGAGGAATCCCTCCTCTTCTGCGGCTTGCCCCTGTTCCATGTGAACGCGGTGATGGTCACCGGGCTGATCCCGTTCCTGAAGGGGGCATCGGTTCTTCTCGGCACGCCGCAGGGGTTTCGCGCGCCCGGCCTCCTCCCGCGTTTCTGGGAGATCGTCGAGCATCATCGCGTAACCGGCTTCAGCGCGGTGCCCACGCTTCTCGCCGCGCTGCTGGAATATCCCAGCGAAGCGTTCGACCTGTCGTCCTTCCGTTTCGCGATATGCGGCGCATCGCCCCTGTCGGCCGATCTCCTGCAACGCTTCGAGAAGACCTGCCGCGTCTCGATCTCCGAAGGATATGGCCTGACCGAGAGCGCCTGCGTCGCCTCGCTCAATCCGATCGACGGCGAGCATCGGCCCGGATCCGTCGGCCTCCCGCTGCCGACCGAGGATATCCGCATCGTCATTCTCGATGCCGCCGGCGCCTTTCTGCGCGATTGCGAGGTCGATGACATCGGCGTGGTCACGATTGCCGGCCCCAACCTGTTCTCCGGCTATCTCGACGATCGGCACAATGCCGGCGCATGGGTCGATCGGGGCGATGGCCGCAAATGGCTCAACACCGGCGACCTTGGGCGCATGGATGCCGATGGCTATCTGTGGCTGACCGGTCGCGCCAAGGACTTGATCATCCGCGGCGGCCACAACATCGATCCATCGACGATAGAGGAAGCGCTCTATTCGCACCCGGATGTCGTCCTCGCGGCTGCCATCGGCCGGCCCGATGGCTATGCCGGCGAAGTACCGGTGGCGTTCGTCCAGCTCCGCAGCGACGCCGCCACCGACGCGCCGGCCCTTCTGGCGCATGCCGCGGCGCGGATCGGCGAGCGTGCCGCCATCCCCAGGAGCATCGCCATCCTCCCATCGATGCCGCTCACCGCCGTGGGCAAGATCCACAAGCCGAGCCTGCGGCTGATCGAAGTCGCGGCGGCGGCGCGCGAGGTGCTCGATCAGGCCGGCATCCCTTTTGCCGACATATGCGCGCGCGACGATCCCCGGCGCGGCACGGTCGTCCGCATCTCGATCGACACCCCGAACGGCATGGCCGTTCGCGACGCGCTTGCGCGCTTCAGCTTTCAGATCGATATCGACTGCCGCGCCGGCAACTAGCTCGACCGGTCAGCCGGCCGGCCGGGCTCGGGAATATCCCTCTTCTTCCCGAGAAGCCTGCCTCCTCGCCGCACCGGCCCTCATTCGGTCGACTCCATATCCTCTTCACGCGCGCGCAGTATCGCAGCCAGGGTGCGCAGCCCCGTATCGAGCTGGTCCATCGCCGGGGTCGCCAATGCGAGCCTGACGGCATTGGGCGCATGGCCCGGAGTGACCGCAAAGGTCGTCGAAGGGGTTAGCGCAACGTCCCGCCTGGCCGCCGCGACGACGAAGTTCTGCGAGCGCCAATGCTGCGGGAGCGTCAGCCAGAGGTGATAGCAATTCTCGTTCGCCCGAATCTCGAACCCGGAGAGATGCTCGGCCGCACGCTTCTGGCGCGCACGGGCGTCGAGCCGTTTCAGCCTGACCAGCTCGGCAACCGTGCCGTCCCCCATCATGCGCTGGGCTGCGGCGAACGCAAATCCCGAGGCGGTCCAGCCGCCCGAGCGGACCAGCGCCTTCATGTCCTCGCGCAGATGCGGCGGCGGGATGATGAAGCCGAGCGAAAGGCCGGGCGCCACCCTCTTGGACAGGCTGTCGACGACAACGCATGCATTCGGGGCAAGCGCGGCGAGAGGCGGCGCGTCATCGAGAAAGCCATATACCCGGTCTTCGATGATCATGATCCCAAGCGCTTCGGCCACCCGCAAGAGATCGGTCCGACGCGAAAGCGGCATCGTGATGCCGAGCGGATTCTGAACCGCCGGCTGAACATAGAGGGCCGAGAGCCGCGCTTCGCGGTGGGCCTTCTCCACCGAATCCGGCCGCACGCCATCTTCGTCCATCGTCAGCGGAACCAGGGTGATGCCCAGCCGGGAGGCGATTCCCTTGATGAAGGGATAGGTCAGGGTTTCGACCCCGCAGCGCCCGCCGGTCGGAACCAGGGCGGCAAGCGCGGCGGCGATGGCCTGTCTCCCATTGCCCGCAAAGACGAGTTGATCGGCGTCGGGCGACCAGCTTCCCTGCGCCAGAAACGCAGCGCCGATATTTCGAGCCGCCTCCGTCCCGACACTGGTCGCCTGTCGCAACGCGGCCTCCAGCGGCGCGGGTGCGTCGAGACCCTTCAGGCTCTTCGCGATCAGTGCGGTCTGACCGGGCAGGATCGGATAGTTGAATTCGAGATCGATCCGGATGCCGCGCGGCTCACCCGGTGCTTCGACGCCACGCCCGGATTGCCCCGAGACAAAGGTGCCGCGCCCCACTTCGCCGACCACGAGGCGCCGACGGAGCAATTCGGCATAGACGCGGCTCGCGGTCGAAACGGCAATATCGTGCTGATAGGCGAAAGCGCGCTGCGGCGGCAGGCGATCGCCCGGCTTGAGCACGCCGTTGACGATATCGGCGGCGATGGCATCGGCCAGCTTCGCATATTCGGAGGTCGACATATATTGCTCCGAGATCAATCTTTGAATTGCACCGAATAGTATATCGGATCATTCCCCCCATCAACCCGGGCGACCGCGACACGCAAGCATCGGCAATCGCGACGCAGGGGCTGTGGAGACCGACATGGAACTGACCCTTGCGACGATCCTCGTCGCCTTTGCCGGCGTATTCCTGATCAGCTTCATGCGCGGTGCATTCGGTGGCGGGTTCGCCATTATCGGCATTCCCCTGCTCTCGCTCGTGATGGACCCGGTCACTGCAGGCGGCCTTCTCGCCCCCCTGTTCATTGCGATGGACCTGGTCGCGCTGCGCTACTGGAAGCCCTCGACCTGGTCGCGGCCGGATCTGAAGCTGCTCGTGCCGGGCCTCGTGATCGGCATCGGCTTTGGCTATCTGGTGTTCCAGATGCTGGATCATCGCGCCATCGCGATCCTGATGGCGGCGATCACCCTTGCCTTTGTCGGGCTCTGGTTCGTGCGCGGCGCCGATGTGACCGTTCGCCCGCGCTCCACGCCCAAGGCGATCGCGGCCGGGTTCACCTCTGGAATCACCACCATGGTCGCCCATTCCGGCGGTCCGCCGCTCGCCATGTATCTGCTGCCGCTGGGCCTGAGCAAGGCACTCTATGCCGGCACCACCAGCCTGTTCTTCACGGTCGGCAATGCGACCAAGCTGGTGCCGTGGCTGCTCCTGTCGCAGCCCGGCGCCAAGACCTGGCAATTGATGGGAATCTGCCTGCTCGCGATCCCCACCGGCGTTTGGGCCGGCTGGCGGCTGCACGGCACGCTCGATCAGCGCCAGGTATATCGTGCCTGCTACGGCCTGTTGGTGGTGACGGCGCTGAAGCTGTTGTGGGATGGGATTTCCGGCTACGTCGCATGACATCGGCGCGCCCGGGCTCCCGGCGCCGCGCGCAAACGCGGCCGTGCGCGTCATGGACAGATGCCGCGCTGCACCCTATCAGCCCGGCTCGGCGCGCGCCTCTTTCGGGTTTCCGGCTGTCGCGTCCTTCCCTCCGAGCCCGTGAAACTGGAGATGCGCCATGGCGTGGCTCGTGCTCGGCATTGCCGTGATCACCGAAATCATCTGGGCGCTCAGCCTCAAATGGGCGGCCATGCAGGGCAACTGGATGGCGTCGGCGGTGCCGATAACGCTCAGCTTCGTGAACATGGGCCTGCTCGCGCTCGCGATGCGCGGCCTGCCGGCGGGCACTGCCTATGCCGTGTGGACGGGCCTGGGCGCGGTGGGCGTCACGATCTTCGGCATCCTGCTGTTCGGCGAGAAGCTCAACCCGGTGCAGATGGGCTTTATCGGCCTGATCATCGTCGGCGTGGTGGGGACCAAGCTGTTCGCCAGCGCATGAGGGCGGCGGAACGGGACGGCATCGGCCCCCGGCCCGATGCCCGCTCGTTTCCAGTCCGGCCCGGCACCGCGTTGCCGCTAGAATCGCTTTCGGATTTGAAGTCGGATCGTTCGGCCCAACGGATCGATTTCATCATGGGTATAGCCTGTGGGGATCTGGCCTTTGACGAGCGCGACGCGCCGATACCTGTTGAGCAGGTTCTGGACGGTGGCAGATATCTTCCAGCCCTTCGTCAACGGATTGTCGCGCCAGCCCCTGAAGATGTTGTCCGGGTTCAGGAAAGTGGAAAGGCTGATCGTTAGCGGCGGGGTGACCCGAAACGCCTGGTCTGGATTGGATCCGGGACTGACGATGCGCGCGGCGCTGTTCCAGCTTGCACCGAGCGAGGCCCCCAGGCCGCGCGTTCCGACATCGAATTGCAGGCTGACCGTGTGACGCGACAGGCCACTCCCTCCCCTCAGGCGATCGATGACGGGCAATCCCGCTTTGACGAGCATGTCGCTTTTCAGATGGTATGTCTCGTTCAATGCCAGCGTGTATTGGACCGGATCCGCGCGTGCGCCCGGGATCGTCGTTGCGTTGCCGCTGGCAAAGCGCAGCGCCAGGCCACCCGATAGGTCGGCGATACGATCCTTGGCGATATTGATCGATCGCGCGTCGATCGATACGAGATTGCCGTCCACGTCACGGGTAATACGGTCCTTGAATGCCGCTTCGATCGCCGGCGTCAGCTCCGGCAGCGGGCTTGGCATGTTCTTCGAGACCGTTTGACGATATCCGACATTGAAGGTCAGCATTCCGCTCTTCAGGGGACGCACCATCGCCGAGACCCTCATTTCGCGGCGGCTGCCCCCTTTGAGTGCCGGATTGCCTCCCGTGATCACGATCGGCTCGGCAACAACCTGCTTGGCGTAATCGACCATTCGCGTGAGGGTCGTGATGATTGGCCCGTCCAACTCCGCCATCGAAGGCGAGGCCTGCTGATCGTCGAGCATCGCTCGGAACTGGACCGCTGCGATGGGGGACCAGGTGACACCGCTGCTCAGGCGCCATTGCGGTTTGCTTTCGCTCATCGACTGCCATCCCGCCGTCAGGTCAACGGACAGGTCTCCGATCGGAAATGGCGGCCCGTTGCCGCGTCGCGCGATCGGGACGGCGAGCCCGGCCTGCACATTTGCCTGGTCCCGTGACCTGTCATTGGTCGATATCGCATTCCCCATGGCATCGTGTTGGCGCATGTGCGTGGCGGTGCGGCTGGCATTGCCCGAGAGGCTGATCGTCAGCGGCCCCGCCGGCAGTTGAACGACGCCTTTCTGGAGATCGATTCGAACGCTCCAGTCATCGGACGCGGTTCTTGTCCTCGTCCCCAATAGCAAATGCCGGGGCCAGCGGGCGTAGGGGTTGAAGGCCGGGTCCCCGATATCCAGCAGGCGCTGCACGCTTCGCGTGTCGATGCCCGTCTCCAGGAGATTGTCGTTCCGGCTGATGCGGTAGTTGATGCCCAGATTGGCTTGCCATCCGGCGACCGAACCGTTCAACATCAGGGAGCCGCCCAATGATTGTGCAAGATTGTTGGCGCGCAGCGCGCTGATGCCATCGAGCGGCCGCGTCAGCAGGATGGCGCGCGAGAAGGGCGACCAGGGATTGCTTGCCGGCAACACCACCGATGCCATTGGAACCCCGCGTAGCGCTTCGCTGCCAAGGCTATTGGCCGTGAGGGAGAGCGACAGGCCGAACGGACCGACGGGTCGCGCCATGCCGATCGTCAGGCTCACCGATTTTCGCGCGGGTCGCAGCGAAATATATGCATTCGGATCGAACGGGTCGCCCTGTCCCGCAGTAGCGACAAGATCCGCCAGCGCGGGCGGCATGGTAGGCGCGAGGCCCGGAAGAGCGGCGGTTGTGATCGTCGAGCCGGCCGCGGCGCTGAGCGCGGGATCGATCTCACCTCCATCGGGGGCGGAGATGACGCCCGACCGGTCATAGACCCCGGCATCCCGCGGGATGGACCGGGCATTCTTGCGCATGCCGCTGTCACGCCCGATGTTCGCGCGGATATTCCAGCGCGCATCCCCGTGGACGATGGTGCGGGCCGCGATAAGACCATTGCTCATCTGGCCGCCACGAAGCGGAGCCGACGTGCTGGCATCCAGATCGAGGCTGGCGAAATGTTGCTTGAGCACGAGATTGACGACGCGCCGTCCGGGAGCGGCGCCATAGCGCGCGGCCGCTTCCGGTTTGAGAATGGCCAGTCGAGTGAGTGCCTCGGGCGGATAGCCAAGAATTGAACGATCAAAGCCAGCCGGTCTGCCGTTGATCAGTAGAACCGGCTCCTCGCCGTCGGGGCCGAGAAAGGGCCGAAGGTGCAACAGCAGGTCATCGATCGAGTCCAGGCCCTGGGAGGCTATCTGATCCTCGCCGAATTCGGTTTCGGCAGCGACTTGCGCGTCGCCGCGCCGGGGCGCGGTGACGACGATGTCATCCTGCCCGGGCTCCCGATCCTGCGCATCGCGCTGCGCCTGATCGCTTGCACGCTGGGTCGCGGCTTCGCCTGCCGCTATCCTGCCATCGGCGGGCGCCGGCGCCAAATTCAGCGTGAGGAGGACGCTAGCAATTGATCGTCTGGACCAGCGCACATTGCAAAATCCGTTGGCGCACCGTACCGCGGCAATTCCCATCCATGCCATCCCAGATGGAAATGGCACCGCGCCGCTCGGAACGACGCGGTGCCTGTTGGACGGGTCTGGGGGCGGGTGCTTCAATCGGCGATCCGCCGGTCGGAGCATCCGCCTACTGCATTGAACAATCGTGCCTTACGGCACGTATGTCAGGGTGCCGACGGTCATGTCGGCCGCCACCGCGCAAGCGCCAACAGTGACGGGTGCCGAAGGGTCGACAAATGCGTTCACCTTGGGGCCCGATAGATTGGTATACTCGACCACGTTCGTATAGATCGTGGACCCGCTGCTGCAAATGACGGTGGACGTGGGAAGATAGGTAACAACTACGTTGCTCAATGAACCGTTCGCCCAGACGCGAGCGGTGACCCCGTAAGCAGAACAAGCCGTTGCCGAATTGTCAAACGTCACATCCACATAGGTACCGGACGAATCCACCGACCCGTTGACGGTTGCGCCGGTGCAGGGGGTGCCATTCACATACCCCGTACCGCTCCCGGAAACCGTCGTCGGCGCCGGGGTAAAGCTCTGCGCATAGGCAGGCATTGCGGTCACGCCGACAAGCGCGGCGACTGCGCTGATAGAAGCCTTCAACATAATCCTTCTCCTACTTGTACGCGACATGAGAGGTGTCGCTCCCCAGATGGTCGCAGAATTTGAGTGCTCCCTGCGAACATCATCGCTCACTTTCATGGAGCGATCCCAGAAGTTCTGGCAAGTTGGGCGAAATTACGCGGAATTCACGACTCATTATTGATGAGTCGTTAGAATTTCTTCGTCATGCTAAAACCTATTATTCTGGGGTCAAGCGTAAATACATTGGCCGTCAGACCGCTGTCATCGCTATTGATGAACGCATCTGTAATCGGCGTCTTGTTGAATACGTTCTTGATATAGAATTGCGTCGAGAATCCACTTTCCGGGCGATCGAGCGTCACGGAGATGTTCGCGTTGTCCCATGACCGCAAACGATCGATCGATGTGTTGTACACACGTGACCAGCTCGAGCTTTGGCGATAATAATCACCCCTGAACGCGAGATTCAATTCGCTGATCGGGAGTACGTATTGCGCGCCAATATTGACTGTCCAGTGAGGAGAGTTCGGTAGTTCGTTCCCACCAAGGTCAGCGTAAAAACCCCTGCCATTATTTGGCGCATCTGTTGCCGGGTTGTACACAATCCCGGTAAGATTGGAGAAATAGCTTCCGGCGGTGAAATTCTTGCCAACTTGCCCACCGCAAAATGTCGACAGATCGCCAGGGCCGCTTGCGTTGTTGAACGAGGATCGTTTGATGATCTTCTCAACAAGCGCGCGCGGCGCAATGCAGTTGGAAGCCAGTTGGATCCAGGGTTTGACAATGACCCAATCCGGATTTCCCTGCGTGCGATTCATGACGTCGACTGACTTCATGCCGTTCGCGATGCGCGTGCCGAGATATCCGACATTGGCGTTCAGGCTGATGCGTCGCGTCGGCCGCCACAGCATTTCGAGCTCGGCACCCCAGATATCGGCATTGTAATTTTCATTCAGGGCAATGCGGTCGACGATCTGGGAAACCTGATAATCCTTGTATTTGTAATAGAAGGCGGTCGCATTCAGCGTCAGCCGTCCGCCGGCCAGGGCATTTTTCGTTCCGACCTCGAACGCATTGACGCTTTCGGGCTTGAAGGTCTGAGGCGCAGGAAAGAATTGCAGATAGGCCGGATTGGCCCCAATTCCCGGAGGGTTGGTGCCGCCCCCTTTGTAGCCATGCGCAAAGGATGCGTAGAACAGGGTCTCGTCCGTGAAAGCGAGGCGTGGCTTCCAATCCACGACGAACCTTCCGGTTACGCGGCCCCATTTCTGCACGATATCCGGTGACGCCTGATATCCCTCGTTGATCAGGCCAAATCCCAGGATCCCCGTGCCGAGGAGCAGTTGCGTCGGGATGGGCGTCGCCGTCTTCCTGTCGTCGGTGTAGCGAAGCCCTGCCGTAACCTTCAGCCGGTCGGCGGCCTTGAAATAGACTTCACCGAACCCCGCATAGGATTCCGTTCTGGCGATATTCTGGCTACGAAAATAATTATGCCCATTTCCGTTGAGAGAGCTCAATGGATTTGGATCGACATAGGTGCAATCCGCTCCCCCGGTCCACCCGGCACAGTCCCTGACGACGCCGCTGGTATTTCCCGTTCCCAGAACTGTTCTGGCGATGGCGGTGAACAGGTTATTGAATACGTAATAATCCTCTTTTATCTTGAAATTGAGATAGTTGACCCCAAGGTTGAACTCCAGCCTTCCGTCGAATGACGATTGCAGGCGGAATTCCTGATACCATTGCTTGCTATGGGAATTGACCATGTCCGCGCCGAGGATGCTGGACGAAGCGCCCAATTGGGGGTCGTCCAAAATACCTCCGATGGCGATGCCCTTGGTCGCCAACGGCCTGGTCCTAAGAGCAAATAGAACGCTCGAATCGTTGAATACGCTTCCGCTATTGAATCTATTGTAGTCCTGAAAGGAATGGTATGAATCCTCGGAATATGAGGTGCTGGAATAGAATTTCAGATTCTGCCCCAGGCTTGCCTCGATATTGAGCTGAAGAATATCGTTCTTCGCACGAAACTTGGGATCTATGGCGGTCGCGATCTCTCGAAGATTGCGGGATTGCATCACGCCCGCATAGGGATCTCGCGTATCGTCGATCAACATGATCGGAGCGGCTCCGCCCACGGCTCCGGCCTTGTATCCCAATGAGATCAGGGAGGCGGCCGCGTTGATATAGGGCAGGGAGAAGCCGTTCGGAACGCCATAGGCGCCGTCGTCATAGAGCGAGCCCGGCAAGCAACCCTGGCTCAGGGCGCCCCTGATCACGGGCGTAAGGGTCTTGCCATCCACCGAGGCCGGCCCGGGATCGGTATGACAAAGCTGCTTGCCCGTGCGCGAGCGATTGTCATCTTCGTAGAAATGTTCCCACGCCGCATTGATCCTGAAACTGCGGCCCGGCTGCCAGGTCGCGGTGACGCGGCCGCCCCAGAGGTTGCGGCCGTTGACGCGCTGATCGGTGACGGTGTTGTAGTCATATCCGTCGCGGTTGGTCCAGGCGCCGGCGGCGCGCACGGCGAGCGTATCGGTGATCGGCAGATTGGCCATGCCGGTTGCCCGCATCGACTTGTAATTGCCGGTCTCGAGCTTGAACTCGGCGGCAAGCCTGTCGGGGTTGGCGAAATTCGGGATCATGTTGACCACGCCCGCAGTTGCGTTGCGGCCATAGAGGGTGCCTTGCGGCCCGCGCAGCACTTCGACGCGTTGCACGTCGAAATATTCCTGTTCGAACAGACGATTGCGGATCAGCGGGGTATTGTTGAAGCTGACCGCCACGCCAGGATCGGAGGTGACCGATAGCGCCTTGGTGCCGACGCCGCGGATCGAGAAATTGTAGCTCGCGAAATTCGACTTTGAGAATGAGATGTTGGGCACCGCACGGACAAGTTCCGAGCCCCCCTCGATCTTCATTTCATCAAGCGTCTTCGAGGTGAACGCGCTCATCGCAATCGGCACGCTCTGCATCGATTCCCGGCGCTTCTGCGCGGTCACGATGATGTCATTGCTGAATGGCGCTTGCTGCCCGCTTGCGGGCTCCTCGGCTGGCGCTGTCTGTGGCGGGGAGGCCACGAATTGGGCTTTTGGGGCGGCAGATGCCGCGCCTCCCGCCCGGATGATGAAGGAGCCTGCCCGGCCCGGTTGCAGTTCGGCGAAAAGATTCGTCCCCGCGAGCAGTTCGCGCAGGCCCTCTTCCACCGATTTGGTTCCGCGTACGGCATTGGTGCGCTTGCCGCGCACGAGCCTGCCATCCGCCATGATCTGGATGCCGGCCTGTTTCGCAAAGGCCGGAATGCTTTGCTCGGCTACCCCCGCCGAAAGATCGAATGATCGTGTTTGCGCTGCAACCGGACTGCTCGCCGCAATGGCGGCAATTGCTGCGCTGCAGTAAAGTGCCGACGATATGCCTTTCACCCGCTACCCCTCCCCCAAGATCGGGAGGCGTACATTGCGCCCCCTCTATATAGAGATGCTTGGGCGAAGAGTTTCCGACCCTCCCGTCCAAAGATATTCATTTCCCATTTGTATCTATTCTGATCCCTTCCTGGCTGAACTGAGCGCGGGCATTGAACAATGACGCTACGGAATGCGCGAAATTATCGGGCTCATTGACTTTGAAATACCCGACGATCGGCGAACGCCCCAATTCCCTGTCACCGACGATAATTTTACGCCGATTGTACCGATTGAGCTCCTCGACCGCGTAATCGAGCGTCTCACCATTGAGGGCCAGGTCGCCATTGCGCCATGCCAATGTGCGGTCGATCTCGCTATCGGTTCGCACTACTACGGCGTTTTGAGCGATATTGACGTTGCGTCCCTTCGCATCCGCGACAAAGGCGCGTTCGCCTTGCGCGATACGCGAGGGCGTCGTGGATTGGTCATCGCGCCACGCCTCGACGACGCCCTCCGTTACCAGAATGTCCACCCCGCCATCGGTTCGGCGCACCGAGAAGGCCGTTCCGACCGCCCTTATGCTGACGTCGCCGGCCCTGACCACGAACGGCCGCGTGCGGTCATGCGCAACCTCAAACCAGGCCTCGCCATCGTCCAGCGAAACATTGCGCATGTTCTTCGACATCGCGACGGTGATGCGGCTGGCCGTGTTGACGGTCGCAACCGATCCATCGGCGAGCGGCGTTCGCTTGATCTCGCCCAATTGGGTTACGATCCGTTCGGTGCGCGGCAGCGCCAGAAAGCCCGCTATCCCGACCGCGACCAGCGCAGCCATCCCGCCGCCAACCAGCTTTCGGCGCGACAGCCAATGCGCCCGCTCGATACCATCTCCGAATTCGGGCTCCGAATCCGGCACATGTCCCGATACATGCGGCGCATCGTTGAAGCCTAGCCCGGCGAGCGCACGGCCGCGATCGAGAAAGGCCAGCGCGGCATCCGCGCGCAGCAACGCACCGGCACGCCGCTCGTCGCCTGCGAGCCATGTCTCGAACGCGCGTTGTTCCGGCTCGGACAGCGGACCATTCTCACGGCGAATGGCCCAATCCGCCGCTTCGCTGTCATTCGAAGCCGACGTCACGCAGTTTCCTTTCGATACGCTGTTTTGCCGGGCTGGCGGCTTCACGATTGCCGCCCGCGATGGCCTTCAAGATCAATCGCAATCCACGGGCCGAGAGCTTTTCGACGATATGCTCCGAAACGCCCATCCGAGCGGCAATCTCTCGCTGCGGCACGCCTTCGATCCGCCGCATCTCGAAAATTTCCCGGCAGGGCGAGGGAAGGGACGCGATCATCCGATGGACCCGCTCGAGATCGATCCTTGCCGCCGCATGGCGCTCGGGTCCTGGATCGTCGTCGGCGAGCGTCAGCTCATCATAATCGGAGAGGCTGTCGATCCGTACGATCCGCTCGCGCCGCACGCGCAGCAGCATCGCCGAGCGCGCCACGGTGAACAGATAGCCACGCCCATTGCGAATATGCGCCACGCTATCGAGGTGCGAGATTCTCAAATATGCGTCCTGCATGATATCGTCGATCTCGTATTCGGGGACGCCGACCGAGCGCAGCTTGTCGCGCACGGCGCTTTCGTGCGGAACGACATTCCCCGCAACCCAGGCTACCAGTTCGGCGCGATCCTGCCTCACGATCCGCAGCCCCCCTTTTTATCTTCCTAAGACTATAGATGCTTGGGCGCGTAATTTCCGACCCCCCGGATCGATGAAAATGAAGTCGAAGCCGGACTATTCGGCATGGCAAGGTGCGCAGAACCGGCTCTTGGGCCCGGCAGCTCCCGCGACATGGACTCAATTACTGCAATGGATAGGCAATTCGGGCGATGCCGCTAGGCGAAGCGGCCGAGCCGGAAATTGGCAAGCGGATCGGCGACTACGCCGTCCAGTATCTCCAGCGCGGCCAGCCGGCCCAGCGCGGGCGCCAGCGTGACGCCGCTATGGGTGACCGCGACATAGAGGCCGCCCAGGCGCGGCGCGAAGCCGACGACCGGCAAGGAATCCCTGGGGACCACGCGCTGGCCAATGCTGACCCGTTCGATCTCGGCCTTCCCCAAAGCGGGAAGATAGCAAGCGGCGGCGTCCTGGATGGTCTTCCCGAAGGCCTCCACTCCGGCACCCGCCGGTGCCCCGCCTTCATGCCCGCTGATGCTGGCGACGAAGCGCCCGTCGGCCATCTGCTTGAAGGTGCTGCGCGGCCCGAAGACGACTCGATCGAGCGCCGGCCTTTGCGGCCTTGTGTGGAGCAGGACGCCGGGCGAAGCGGTGAGCGGCAGCTGCACGCCGGCCTGTGCCGCCAGCGCCTCGCTGCCCAGGCCGGCCGCCAACACCACGGTATCCGCCTCGATCGCGCCGTCCGCCGTTCGTACGCCAACGACCTTCCCTTCCCGGACGATGAGCGAATGCACCGCCACTGGCGCCCGCAGCTTCGCCCCGAGCCTGCCCGCCCGCTCGAGCAGCGCGGCCACGGCACCGGCCGGGTCCACCGCGCCCTCTTCAGGGAAGAAGGCCGCCACCGAGACCGGGCCGATGGCGAGCCCCGGCAACAGCGCCTGGAGCCCGGGCGCGTCCAGGCGACGCCCGGCATAGCCCCATTGCTGCGCGATCCGCAGGCTCTCGCCCAGCTTCGCGGACTCGGCTTCGCTATCGCGCCAATAGGTGGCACCACCCCATTGCAGGGGAAGCGCCGCCCCCGGCTCCCGCTGCCAGATCCGCCAGCCGGCCATGCCCAGCCAGTTCAGCTGGAAATAGGGCCGCGAGCCGGTCTTGGTCGAGGCGTTGAGATAGGCGAAGGAGTCGCCCGTCGCCCCCGCCGCAGGCTTGGACTTCTCGAGGAGGGTGACCGCCACGCCGCGCTTTGCGAGTTCGTAGGCGATTGCGGCGCCGACGATCCCTGCACCGATCACGATCGCCGAACGGCTCCCCGGTGCAACGGGACGGGCACGCGCTGCCCCGGGGAACAGCGGAGCGGCGGCGAGCAGCCCCAATGTCGCGCGGCGGTCGATCCTCACTTGCCGGCCTTCGGCTTGGCGAGCGCCTGCACCTGGCCCCAGACACGCAGGAAGTTGCCGCCCCACAGCTTCGCGATATCCGCCTCGCCATAGCCGCGACGCTGCAGCTCGGCGGTGATGTTGACGGACTCGCCGACATCGTTCCAGCCGATGACGCCGCCACCATGGTTGAAGTCGGACGAGATGCCGACATGCTCGATGCCGATCTTCTTCACGACATAGTCGATCTGGTCGACATAATCCTTCAGCGTCGCGCGATAGTCCGGGCTGCCGGTGATCTCATGGAATTCCGCGCTGTACTTCGCAAAGACCTCGGGCGGGAGCACCTTCACGCCCTTGTCCGACAGCGGCTGGATGCCCGCAGGCGTCTTGTCCTCGGGAATGCCGTAGCGGCGGCGGATCGCATTGAGCTTGGCAAGCGCTTCGGGCGGAAAGGCCTTCACCCAGGAGCTATAGGCGTTGATCGCGACCACGCCGCCCCTGGCCGCGATCGCCTGCAACGTCGCGTCGTCGAGGTTGCGCGGATGATCGATCACCGCGCGCGCGTTCGAATGCGAGGCGATCACCGGCGCGCGGCTCAGCTCCAGCACCTGCCGCACCGCCTGCCCTGTGATCTGCGACACGTCGATGACCACGCCGAGATCGTTGAGCCGAGCGACGGCCTGCCGCCCGAGCGGCGAGAGCCCGCCATGTTCGCTCAGCTTGTCGCCGCGCAGCAGATTGGGCCGGGCGGAATCCGCCAGGTCGTTGTTGCCGGCATGGGTGAAACCGAAGATCGACACGCCCTTGTCGTGCCAGGCATCGAGCTGGCGCAGATCCTTGCCGATCAGATTGCCGTTGAGGATCGACAGGATGATCGCAACCCGGCCCGAGCCCTCGATCGCGCGCAGCGCCTCGGGCGAATGGGCAATCGCGGCCTGTTCGGGATAGCGCGCGACCACGCCCTGGATGGCGGACAGCTTCTGCTGCCCCTTGGCCGCGGCTTCGGCATAGCCGGCGGGCGTCCGGGCGTTCTGAGGCACGAAGATCGCCAGCACCACGCCCTTCAGCCGGCCGCGCTTCGCCTTGACGAAGTCGAACTGGTCGGGACCGTCCTTGCCCGGATCATGCTCCCCGGTGCCGAAGTCGAAGGGAATGTCGAGATGGTTGTCGAGATTGGGCAGCCGCTCCTGGAGGGCGGTCGCCGCCTGGAGCTGTTCCGGCGTGAAGCTCTGGGCATGCGCGCCGGCAAGGGGCAGCGCCGTTCCTGCCAGCAGCAGGAGCAGCTTCGAACGAAGGGCAAATCGGGCCATGGAATGTCTCGCTTGGAAAGAGGGATTATTGCGCGGGGCGAGTCAGCTGGCGGGCGATGAGCTGCCAGCCGCGCGGACCCTTGGTCCACACGTCGAGGCCCGAGAGGCGCGCGGTGCTGGTGGTGCCGTTGTCCTTGCTCAGGTGGAACGTCCAGCCGGCGGTGACATAGGCGACATCGCCGTAGCTGCGGACCCGGGCATCGGCGATGTCCACCGCGGTGAAGCGCTTGCCTGGCGCCAGGGTCCGGTCGATCTGCGCAGCCTTGGAAAGCACCTCGCCATCGGTATGGCCGTAGGAAAGGTCGGGGTGAAACGCGGCGTCCAGCCCTGCCCGGTCGCCCTTCACGACAGCGACGCGATAGGCGTCGATAGCCGCGATCACTGCCGCGCGTGTCGCGGCGGGACCATGTTCCTCGACCGCTACATGCTCCTGCGCGAGGACGGGAATGGAGGACAGGCTGGCGGCGCCGGAAAGGCCGGCCGCGGCGATCAGCAACGCACTGAGATATCGGGATTTCATGGGAAGGGGCTCCTTAGAAGGACAGGTCCAGGCGAGCGAAATAGGTGCGGCCGGCACCGCCTTCGGGCGACAGGCCCGAATAGAGGGCGACCACGGGATTGCGGGCGGCGGGCAGGACCTGGTCGGGATGGCTATCGAGCAGGTTGTTGATACCGGCCGAGACGCGCGCATTGGCGAACAGCCGGTAGCCCGCGGAGAGATTGACGACCTCCTGCGGCCCGAAGCGCTGGTCATAGGCGACCACCGCATTGCGCGCCCAATAGGTGCCGTAGCGGGTGCCGGAGAGATGCGCGTCGAACCCGCCATTGGTGTAGTCGGCCGCCAGGCGCACGAAGGTGTCGGGGTTCCATTCCTCGATCAGCCCGCGCGCCTCGTGCCCGATCAGCGTCAGGCCGCTGCCCGCCAGCACCGCCGGGGTCGCCTTGATGTGCGTGATCCTGGTATCGCTCAGATTGAAGCCGGCGCTCAGGTCGAGCTTCCGGTCCTGGCCGAGACGCCACCGATAGCGCGCGGTCGCGTCGATGCCGCGCGTGCGGGTATCGACGGCGTTGGTGAAATATTGCGCGCCCGAATAGGTCGGAAAGCCGGCGCTGGTGAGCATCTGGCGGACCAGCGGGCCGGTCAGCGTCTCGGACAAGGCGATGCGGTCGTCGATCGTCGTCTGGTAGAAATCGACCGTCACCGACAGGTCGCTGCTCGGCGTCCAGACGAGGCCGGTCGACAGGTTGGTCGCCCTTTCCGGCTTGAGCGGCGTCGCGCCGAGCGCACGGGCGACCGCGCTGTCCACGCGGGCGAGCTTGTTCGTCGCGAGCACGCCGTTGGTGATGTTCGGAATCGTGCGCGAATAGGCGGACTGGCCAAGCGACGGCGCGCGGTAGCCGGTGCCGGCGCTACCGCGCCAGGCGAGCTTCGGCGTTACTTCATAGCGCAGCGCCAGGCGGGCGTTCGCGGTCGTGCCGAAGTCGGAATAATGCTCGACGCGTCCGGACGCGGTTACCCGCAGGCTCTTGGCGAGTTCGGTCTCGAGCTCGAGATAGCCGCCGACGACGTCGCGCGTGCTGCGCCCCGCGTCATCGGGCGAGAAGCCGCCAAAGCCCTGCGAAGCCGGGGTCGCCACCTTGCCGGCATTGGGACCGTCGAGGATCGGCACGCCGCCATTGGCCCAGGAGCCATGGTCGCCCTCGAACACCTGGTACGCCTCGTGGCGATAGGCCAGCCCCGCCGCGACGTTGAGCGGCGCGCGCAGGAAACCGGCCTCGAAGGGGCGCTTCCAGTCGAAGGTGACATTGGCCTGCTCGTTGAGCAGGTCGCCGGTATCGAACGAGGTCGGGCTGGCAGTGCCCAGGCTGGCATTGTTGGTGTTGTAGACCAGGCTCTCCACCCGGTTGCGGCCATAATTCGCCCCCAGGTCGAAATCGCCCGCCTTGCCCGACCAGCGCGCGCCGCCGCCGATCGAAGCGTCACGCGAATGGACACGCAGGAAGGGCTGGAAGCCGTCAGGGAACAATGCGCGCACCGTCTGGTCGGCACTGGGCTGCCGCAGATTGCCGAAGCCCTCGTCCTTCCGCCAGCCATAGCTGCCGCTGAGATAGAGCGTCACTCCACCGACCGTGCTCTCGGCATTGAGCAGCAGGTTTTCGCGCTTGGTGGCGCCGCTGCCATAGAACCAGTTGCGGTTGGGGTAGTTTGCCTCGCGCGGATCGCCGGCGAAATACATGGTGCGGTTGTCGCGCCCGGAAAGGCGGGTGCGCCCGATGTCCCACACGTCGAAGGCCAGCGTGACCGAGCCGTCGCCCGGCAGCTTGGCGCCGATCGAACCTTCGATGCTCTTGGTCTCGCCATCGCCCTTGTCGTTGACGCCGTACTGAACCGCGAGATTGCCGTGCCCGGCCTGCTTCTTGAGCACGATGTTGACCACGCCTGCGATGGCGTCCGAGCCATATTGCGCGGATGCCCCGTCGAGCAGCACCTCCACGCGCTCGATCGCGCTCAGGGGAATGCTGTTGAGGTCGACGGTCTGCGCGCCCTTGGCGACACCACTGCCGGCATTGAGCTGGGCAGTCGCGTGGCGGCGTTTGCCGTTGATCAGCACCAGCGTCTCATCCGCCGCCAGCCCGCGCAGGGACACGCCCTTGACGAAACTCGCCGCGTTCGACGACGGCACCGAGGTCGGGAAATTGAAGGACGGCACGAGGCGCTGGAGCGCTTCGGACAAGGTGCGGGCACCGGTGGCCTGCAGGTCTTCGCCGCTGACGAGCTGGACTGGAGCCGAGCTCTCGAGCGCCTTGTTGCCGCTGCGCGAGCCCACGACGACGATGGCGTCCTGCTCGTCCGCGGCGGCACCGGACTGTGCCTGTGCCGGACTGATCAGCGCCAACGGCGCGGTGAGCGCCGCAACCGTCACTCCTCCGAATAAACGGCGGGCGTTTGCGCGCCTTCCAGGCATATTGTCCTGATTCGCGCAGTCTTCATGTCGCATGACTATGCTATCCCCCTGAATGGACATCAGGCGGGTTGACCAATATGATTTCAGCACAACTTCTCGACCGCGAAGCCCATCAGGAACCTCGCGGAGCGGAATCATCATCCCTCGCGGGAATCACTGCAGAAACGCGCAACCCACCTTTGTTTTGCTTGCAGCTAAAAACCTACCGAAATGGTCGGAATTGGCGAGATAGTTAGACTTTGGGCCCAACTAGGCCAGCTATCGCTCAGGCTCCCGCCTGCCCGCGTATCCAATGAGCCATCGGTGGTTACTTGCCGGGTGCCGGGCACGTATCGGTGCGAGTGGCCGGTCGGCAATGCGCACCCATTCCGGTCATTCAGGGCAGGCAGGATCAGCTGCCGATTCCCTTCGGGCTGCTCAATGCATCAAACTGGCCCAATCCAACCCGAATTTCGCAAGGTACTTGCGAAGCCGATCGGCATCATTGGCCGAGGTTCGACGCGCGCGTGACGCAGTGAAGAGCGCCCGGCCGGCTTCCGACAGCGAACGGCTCCTGCGGCAGATCCGTATGGTCTCGGCAAGCTGGACCCGATCGAACGGATCGATTTCCGCAAGTGCCTCGGGTGACAGCACTTCCACCAGCACGCTGGCAGCATCATCGCGCTGGCCGGACCAGAGGCGCTTCAGGCGCTGGATTTCCGCCTCCATGCATTCGACATCGATCCGACCCTTCGGGCTGAGCGTCGCCATGCGCGTGACGCTCGCCGCCAGGTCGCGGAAATTGCCTGGCCAGCTGGCGTCGGGGCCCGTGGCGAAGGCGAGGTAGCCCTGTCGGGCTTCCTTGTTGAAAGTCGCGCGGTCGCCTTCACGCTCGGCGAAGCGGTCGAGCTCATAGTCGAGATTGGGTTCGATATCCTCGCGGCGATCGGCAAGCCCCGGCAGGCGAAAGGTCCACAGGTTCAGACGCGCATAGAGATCGTCGCGGAAACCGCCTGCCGCAACGGCCTCGCCCAGGTCGCGGTTGGTGCCGGCGATCAGCTGGAAATCGGACGCCGCCTCCTTGTCCGAGCCGACGGGCAGGAAGCGCTTGTCCTCGATCGCGCGCAGGATCATCGCCTGCTCGTCGAGCCCGAGTTCGCCGATCTCGTCGAGGAACAGCATACCCTTGTCAGCCGCGCGGAGCAGGCCCGGGCGATCCGAGACCGCGCCGGTGAAGGCGCCCTTGCGATGCCCGAACAATGCGGACATCGCGCCGTCGCCCTTCAGCGTCGCGCAGTTCACTTCGACGAAGGTGCCGGCGATCTGGTGCTTCAGGCGCTTGAGTTCGTAGATGCGTCGGGCAAGTTGGCTCTTGCCGGCGCCCGTGGGCCCCATCAGCAGGATCGGCGCCTTGGACCGCAGCGCCACCCGCTCGATCTCGTCGATCATCCGGTTGAAGGTCGGGCTCTGCGTCGCGATGCCCGACTTCAGGAATGACGTGCTCTCCTGGGTGGCGACTGCGAACCGCGTGGCGATGCTGTCATAGCGTGAGAGGTCGAGATCGATCGTGTTCCAGATGCCGGCGGCGTCACCTGGCGATCCGCGGCGCGGCTGGGTCTGGAGCAGGCGGGCGGGGAGATAGCGCGCTTCGGTCAGCAGGAAGAGACAGATCTGGGCGACGTGCGTGCCGGTGGTGATGTGCACCAGATAATCCTCGGCGTCCGGGTCGAAGGGTTCGGCGCGCGCGAAATCGAGCAGCTTGCCGTAGACTTCCTCGAAATCCCACGCATTCTTGAAGTCGAGCACCCGCTTCTCGACCCTCGTCTCGGGCGAGACGTCGGCGATATCCTCCGCGACATAGTCTGCGAGGCGCCGGTGCGCCGTGCCGTGGATCAGGATCAGCCGGTCGACCCGCAGATCCTCGTGCATCGTCAGGCCGACCGTCGGCCGCCACTTGTTCCAGCGCGTCGGGCCGAATTTGCTCGCATCGAGCGTCGAGCCGAGGAATCCGATCACGGTGAGTGGTTTCATTCTTATACATTAGAATAATCTACTATCGAAATCGATAGCTAATCCGGATTGCTCAAGCTCCGCACCTGAATGCGCGCCTTGGCGGAAAATCGACATATTCTCTGTTTTATCAATCTGTTATCAGATTCCCCGTCGCCGCGTCGGACTGGTTGGCACGCCTCATGCTCTACAGATCTGCGTCGGACGGGATGGTCGAACGCCCGGGCCGACAAGCAGCGTGAGGGGCGGCCGGAATGGGCCGGCCGCCCCCGAGGAATTCAGACAGGGCGTAGCTCAGGCTGCGCAGAGCGCCCGCCTTGGGAGCGGGAGGCCGCAGGTTCGAATCCTGCCGCCCTGACCAGACGAGGAGTTGGACGATGGCCAACAAGGGGCTTTTCGCTTCGGCAATCGCGAAGCTGTTGCCGCGCGCCGATACGGTGAACCGCGAGCTCGCTCCGGCCTATGCCTATGGCCCGGAGCACAAGCTGGCGCAGCTCGCCGCGACGGGCACGCTTGCCGACAATTTCTACGGCGCCGCAGAGACGCAGCTGGCCGATGTGCTGGCAGCGGCCCAGGCATGCGACCCGTATTTCGTGGCGCAGGCGGCAGTCTATGCTCGCCAGTCCGGCGCGATGAAGGACATGCCGGCGTTGCTGGCGGCGTATCTCACGGTCGCCGATCCCGACCTGGCGGTCCCGGTGTTCAACCGCGTGATCGACAACGGGCGGATGCTGCGCAACTTCGTGCAGATCATGCGCTCGGGTCGGGTCGGGCGGGCCTCGCTCGGCTCGCGGCCGAAACGGCTGGTCCAGCACTGGCTGGAGCGGGCCTCGACGCCGCAGCTGATGGCAGCGGCGACGGGCAAGGATCCCAGCCTGGCGGATATCGTCCGGATGGTGCACCCCAAGCCTGCCGACGCGTCGCGCAAGGCATTCTATGGCTGGCTGATCGGGCGTCCGTACGACGTCGCCGCGCTGCCTGCCGAGATCGCCGCGTTCGAGGCATGGAAGGCCGATCGGTCGCTGGCCCTGCCGCCGGTGCCGTTCGAGTGGCTGACCGCGTTCGAACTCACCGCCCGGGATTGGGCTGCGCTCTCGACCCGGATCGGGTGGCAGGCGCTGCGGATGAACCTCAACACGCTGGCGCGCAACGGTGCGTTCGGTGTGGCAGGGGTCGCCGATGCGGTTGCCGCACGCCTGTCCGACGGCGACGCGCTGACGAAGGTTCGGCCGATGCCCTATCAGTTGATGGTGGCGCTGGGCCAGGCCGGCGAGGGCGTGCCGCTGAAGGTCCGGGCCGCACTGGAGGATGCGCTTGAGCAGTCGCTCGTTCGGGTGCCGACCGTGGCGGGCCGGGTCGTCGTCTGCCCCGACGTGTCGGGGTCGATGAGCTCTCCGGTGACGGGCTACCGCAAAGGCGCTTCGTCGAAGGTGCGGTGCATCGATGTTGCGGCCCTGGTCGCGGCAGCGATGCTGCGGACCAATCGCGACACCCGAGTGCTCCCGTTCGAGCAGACGGTGGTCAAGCTGAAGCTCGACCCGCATGCCCGCGTCGCCGTGAATGCGGCGAAGCTGGCGGCGGTTGGCGGGGGCGGAACCAGCGTCTCGGCACCGCTCGCCCTGCTCAACACGGAGCGTGCGATGGTCGACTTGGTCGTCATCGTCTCGGACAACGAGTCGTGGGTGGATGCCAACCGGCGCGGCGCAACTCAGACGATGCGCGAATGGGAAGCCATCCGCCGGCGTAACCCGCAGGCCAAGTTGGTCTGCATCGACATCCAGCCCTACGGCACTACGCAAGCGGTGTCGCGGGCTGACATTCTCAATGTCGGGGGCTTCTCCGACGCGGTGTTCGATACGATCGCACGCTTCGTCTCCGGCGAAACGCGCGACTGGGTGAGCATCGTCAACCAGGTGGAGGTCTAAGGACATAAGGGCCGTGGCGAATGCCGACGGGATTACATTGCTCCAAGGGGAAACCCGAAAGTCCAGAGTAGAGCGCCCGGGAAGCAGCGATGCCGAACGGGAGATGGGGTTCGAATCCCCCGGTTGCAGCCGTAGCTCAAGGACGTTCTCGTCACTCTTGTCGCCACGGCCCAACACGCACATCACGGCGAATGCCGAGAAGGACTACATTGGTAATGCGGCTGTCGCGGGTTCGAATCCCGCCTGTCTCGAAAGGGATAGTAGCTCAGTCTGGTAGAGCACCGGGCCCTTCGGGGCCGTCCTTCCCACTCTTGTCGCCGTGACCGATTGCACGCTGGCGAATGCCGGTGAGACTACATCCGGACCCTGGGATGCCGGTTCGATTCCGGCCGCGCCGCATCGGCTCGTAGCTCAAATGGATAGAGCACAAGGCACGTCTCACCACCAACTGGTCGCCAGCACCCCAAGGCCGGCGAATGCCGACGGGACTATATCGGGAATGGAGGTTCGAATCCTCCCGGCCGCAAGGCCGAAATGTCTCGTCAATCCGTCGTCGCCGCGCCGAGGCCGCACTGATATGCCCTACCAGGAGGAGGTCCCAAGTGACCGAGACGCTGTACGATTTCCAGCACGTCGAAGGCGGCGTGCCGATCAAGATGTGGACCCGCGGCGTGCCGGTCGAAGACGGCGCGCGTGCCCAGCTCGCGCGGGCGGCGCAGATGCCGTTCGTGTTCAAGCATGTCGCGGCGATGCCCGACGTCCATGTCGGCATCGGCGCGACTGTGGGCTCGGTGATCCCGACCAAGGGCGCGGTGATCCCGGCGGCCGTCGGCGTCGACATCGGCTGCGGCATGATGGCGGCGCGCACCTCGCTGGTGGCGAGCGACCTGCCGGACCATCTGGAAGGCATCCGCTCGGCGATCGAGCAAGCGGTTCCGCACGGCCGGTCGATGAACCGCAACAAGCGCGACACCGGCTCCTGGGGCGATCCGCCGCCGGCGATCGTCGAGGCGTGGGCGACGCTCGCGCAGCGGTTCGATCGGCTCACAGACAAGCATCCGCAGCTCAAGAACACGAACAACCTCGTGCACCTCGGGACGCTCGGCACCGGCAACCACTTCATCGAGCTTTGCCTCGACGAGGAGCAGCGGGTGTGGGTGATGCTGCATTCGGGCTCGCGCGGAGTCGGCAACGCGATCGGCACGTTCTTCATCGAGCTGGCCAAGCAGGACATGCGCAAGTGGCACATCAACCTGCCCGACGAGGACCTGGCCTATTTCCCGGAAGGGACCGACCATTTCGACGACTATGTCGAAGCGGTGGGCTGGGCGCAGGACTTCGCCGCGCTCAACCGGCGCATGATGATGACCAACGTCATCCGCGCGCTCCGGGGCCAGATCGCGAAGCCGTTCGACGCGGAGCTGGAGGCGGTGAACTGCCACCACAACTACGTCCAGCGCGAGAACCATTTCGGCGAGAACGTCCTGGTCACCCGCAAGGGCGCCGTGCGCGCCGCCAAGGGGGTGATGGGGATCATCCCGGGATCGATGGGCGCCAAGTCGTTCATCGTCCGGGGCCTCGGAAACCCGGAATCGTTCGACAGCTGCAGCCATGGCGCGGGGCGCATCATGTCCCGCACCGCGGCCAAGAAGCTGGTCACGCTCGACGAGCACATCCGCGACACCGCGGGCGTGGAATGCCGCAAGGACGCAAGCGTGATCGATGAAACGCCCAAGGCGTACAAGCCGATCGAAGCCGTGATGGCCGCCCAGGCCGATCTGGTCGAGATCGTCCATACGCTCAAGCAGGTGGTGTGCGTGAAGGGCTAAATGCTCTCGTCACCCTTGGCGCGCACCGCCAACCTTCTGGAACGAAGAATGACTGTCGTTGACCCGATTCCCTCTGCCGTCCGGCAGGAGGTCGAAACCCGGCTTGCTGCGATCGAGGCGACGCATGGCGTGCGCCTGCTGATTGCGGTCGAGTCCGGTTCGCGTGCCTGGGGTTTCCCCTCGCCCGACAGCGATTTCGACGTGCGCTTCCTCTATGTCCGCCCCCGCGACTGGTATCTCTCGCTGGTGCCCGGTCGTGACGTGATCGAGGCGCCGATCGAGGACGAGATCGACCTCAACGGCTGGGACGTCCGCAAGGCATTGGGGCTGCTGCTCAAGTCGAACGCGGTAGTCAGCGAGTGGATTGAATCTCCGATCCGCTATCGGCCGGACGATTCCTTCATCGCGAAGCTGGCGACGCTGGCGGACGACCTGCTCAACCCGCGCGCGATCGCCCATCACTATGCACGCTCGGGCAAGCTGGCGGCGGAGCGGTGGCTCGATGGCGACGGTAACGTGCCGGTGAAACGGTATTTCTACGCCCTTCGTCCGGCGCTGGCGATCCGCGCGACACGCCTCAACCCGTCCGTGCGGCCGCCGATGAACCTGCAGGCGCTTGTCGCTGCCGGTGACCTGCCGTCCGCATTGGCCGAGCAGATCGACATGCTGGTCCAGGCCAAGGCGCGCACCAACGAGCGCGCCAACGGCACCCGCCTGCCCGAGATCGACGCGCTGATCCGCGACGAAATCGGGCGCGCCGGAGAACTGCCGGCACGCACGCCGCGCGATCGCTTCGTGACCCGCGCGGACAAACTCTTCCTAGACCTGGTGAACACATGATCGAGATCGACGGATCGGAAGGCGAAGGCGGCGGGCAGGTCGTGCGCAACAGCTGTGCGCTGTCGCTCGTCACGGGCCAGCCTTTCCGCATTACCAATGTGCGGGGCAGGCGCGAGAAGCCGGGGCTGATGCGCCAGCACGTCACCGCAATCGAGGCGGCATGCCGGATTGGCGCCGCCTGCGAAGGCGTGACGGTGGGCTCGTCCGAGATCATGTTCACGCCCGGCAAGGTCGTGGCCGGCGACTATCACTTTGCGGTCGGTACCGCGGGCAGCACCAGCCTGGTCCTCCAGACCGTGCTCATGCCGTTGCTTGGCGCCGACGGCCCCTCGCGGCTGGTGCTGGAAGGCGGAACCCACAATATGATGGCGCCGCCGTTCGAGTTTCTTTCGCGTGCTTTCCTGCCGGTGCTCGGCCGCATGGGCGCGCAGGTCTCCGCGCGGCTGCTGCGGCACGGCTTCTATCCGCGCGGCGGCGGGCGGATCGAGGTGGAGATCGTGCCGGGCGCGCTCGCGCCGATCGACGGTACTGACCGAGGCATGCTCAAGTCGGTCTCGGCCACGGCGCTGCTCGCGGCCCTCACGTTCGATATCGCCGAACGCGAGATCAGAACCGCGAGCAAGCTCCTGCCCGACTGGCCGGATGACGCCTTCGCCGTGCGCCAGCTTCCGGATGCGCAGGGGCCAGGCAATGTGCTGCTGCTTGAAGCCGAATTCGAGCATGTGACCGAAATCGTCACCGGTTTCGGCAAGCTCGGGGTGTCGGCGGAATCGCTCGCAAAGACCGCGGCGCGGCGGATGACGGGGTTCATCGCATCGGGCGCGTTCGCCGGACCCTATCTGGCGGACCAGTTGCTGCTGCCATTCTCGCTGGCAGGCGGCGGAAGCTTCACCACCGTAAAGCCAAGCCCCCATGCACGGACCGCCGTCGACATCATCGAGCGTTTCACGGGCCAGCGCTGGGTGTTTGAGCAACAGGCGAACGGCCGTCATATGGTGCGGCAGAAGCGCGCCTGAATTGTCGTGGCGGCCAAGCGCCCTCATCTCGGAAGTTCGGCTGACACCAAACCGCTCCCAAAGGCAACCGTCCCTCGCCTTCTCTCGCGGATCAAAAAGTATCTCCACGCGCTGCCGGCAACGTCGAGCTTGCAATGTAGGATTTCGCAATGTTCCACTTTTGTTCGCAAAACTTGGAGCTTTCAGATGGCCTATGTGACAACTACGGATTTAGCGGCGACGGCACCGGATCAGGGTGCCGCCATGGTTGGCTTTGCGCAGCTAGGCAGCGGCGCCGTCGCCCGTACGATGCTCGATAAGGCAACGGAGAGTATTTCCGTCCTAGACTACGGCGCCGTAGGCGACGGAGTGACGGATGACAGCGTCGCGATCCAGGCGGCGATCGATGCCAACAAGGGCAGTCTCGTGGTGCTTCCAGCAGGATACACCTTCCTTGCAGCAGGAATTATTCTCCTCGGTTCCTCTTACGATGGCACGCGTATCGCAATAGAAGGCACGTTCCTCTTGAAACCGGCCAGCGGCGGCAACTATGACGGTTTGTCATGGAACGGCATCGTGCTCGCGGATTGCGAGAATTGTGGCGTGATCGTCACTGGAATCATCGACGGCAATCTTATCAACCAGCCGGTGGACGAACACATTAATGGATTGCGCTTCTCCGGCGCCGTGAATTCCTGGGCTTCACCGGTAAATCTCCGCGAAGTCATGGGGGATGGCATCTATATCGGGCGCTCGGCCTCTCGCAATAATCACAATATTTGTATTGGCCAAGTTATCGGCAGAAACTCCATCGACGCGGGCCGCAATGGCATTTCCGTCATCTCATGTGATGGTCTCGCCTTAGCCGGCGGTATCCTGGAGAAGATCGGCGGCACGATCGGCGGCCTCCGGATGCCCGGCGGCTTGGACTTAGAGGTCGACGGCCCCAGCGACCTGATCCGAAATGTCGTCTCCGGCCCTTGGCTGATCGAGACGGCTGGTACCAGTGGCCTCGGCCTTATCGGCCGAGCCATCACCGACGACCAGTCGCGGGACTGGAACATCGACAATGTCCTCATCGCCCCCTCTTCGGTGACGATCACCGCTGCGGACGTCGGCGGGCCCATTTTCAAGCGCGTCAAGAACCTCACCGCGGACGTGACGCTCTTCCGGACGGGCGGGCGTAGCAAGGGAATTTCGGTCGACTATGTCGATTTTGCTGCGCTGAGCCTTCGCGCCAAAGGATGCACGACGGCTGTGGAGCTCGGTTTCGAGAATTTCGTGAATGACAGCGACATTCACGTGCAGGTCGAGGATCACAGTGCGGCCGGTCTGGCCGTTACCGGCTTGAACCGGGTGCGGCTTTCCGGCTTTGTGCGTGGCGGCAAGGGTGCCGGTTCCTATGGTGTTCAAGTAGCGCCCGGCCAGCGGGGATCGGTACTGCAGACCGCAATAGTCTATTCAGTGGACATCGCCTACGACGATAGTAGTTTCGGCTTCCAGACATCCGTAGGGATGACCTTTTCAGATTGCGTGATTGCGGACTGTGCGTTTTTTGGATATCCGTCACCGCAAATCCAATGCGGCTTCAATGTTTTCTTGCCGTCACGCAATGTTCAGGGCCGTAATTACGGCACCGGCCAACCTGCGATCGGCCATTGGACTGCCGGCGATTTCGTCGCGAACACCTCGCCGGCCATCAGCGGCGGCAAGATTCTGACTGGCTGGCACCGTCTCACTTCCGGCAATACAAATGTGAGCGGAACCGATTGGACTCCTGCGTACTGCACGATCTCCTGAATGCTCCGGCGCCTGTGGCGCCGCTCCAAGGTGACAGACCGGCAAAAGAGTCGGCCTGTCACCTTCCCGTCAATCCATTGCTCTTGATGCTGCGCGTGGTGCCTTTTCCAGATACGATGATGCCGGTACCCTGGCGATTACCGCACGCGCACCGCATGGCTGTGACCCAAATGTCCGCTTCGCCAGGCTTGAAGGGCGATAGATCGGAAGCTATTTGGCGGCTGGCTCAGAACCTCGGAACCCCATGTCGCCGCTCCAAGATTCGCCGTCCGTAGCGGATGCAATACGTCCGATGCCGCGTGCTTGGAGCCACCGGCTGCAGGGGTATGCATGGCACGCCCAGACCATTGGCTGTTCGGAAGCAGAGGTGTTTCGCCTGACCGGCGAAGGCTTGCCCCCCTTGTTCGTGAAATCCGAACCGATCAGCCCCTTTGCCGAGCTTCCGGGAGAGATCGACAGGCTGCGTTGGCTGACCGGCCAGCCCCAGCTTGCGCCGAGCGTCGAAGCCGAGGCGGAAGAGGACGGGCGCCTGTGGCTGCTGATGTCCGAAGTGCCGGGCCGTGACCTCGCCAGTTCCCCCGATCTTTCCCCGTTGAAGATCGCCGAGATCGCTGCCGATGCGCTGCGCGAGCTCCATGCGCTCGACGTCGCGCTCTGCCCGTTCGATCAGCGGCTCGCCGCCAAGCTCGCTCAGGCCGAAGCCAATGTCGCAGCCGGGCGCGTGGATGAGGAGGAGATGGACGACGAACGGCTTGGGCGGACTGCGGCGAGTGTCCTCGAAGAGGCGCTTGCACTACGTCCCGCCACGGAAGACCTTGTGGTCGCGCACGGCGACGCCAGCATGCCCAACCTGATGGCCGAACATGGGCGCTTCACCGGCTTCATCGATTGCGGCCGTCTCGGCGTGGCCGATCGGCATCAGGATCTGGCGCTGGCCGCCTGGAGCATCGAGTTCAATTTCGGAGCCGCCTTCGTCCAACCATTTCTCGCGCGCTATGGCGGTCCGGTCGACCGGGCGCGCCTGCACTATTACCGGCTTCTCGACGAGCTCTTCTGATCTTATCGACAGCCCACCGCCACCATGACCCGCTTCAAATGTTCCCCTAGGGTCAGGCTCCATTGATGCGCGACCTGTATTGGCCAACCGAGAAGCAGATGACGCGGCTCGAGCCGTAATGCCCGAAGAGCCACGGCAGGCGCCGAGCGCAAGACGGTGATGATCGACCCAATCGCGCTTGCCGCCACCGTCATCTTCCGGCTCTGGTCAGTGAGTCCCGACCCTAGGCTGTTGCCCTTCGGACCGGAGCCAGATCGTCACGCGTAGTCCCGGTCGCGCGTCCTGGAGTTCGAGCGCACCCTGATGCAGCCGGGCGATCGCCTGGACAAGCGGCAGGCCAAGCCCGTGGCCGGCGGGGTTCCGGCGTGCCTCCAGCCGCCCGAAACGGCGCAGCGCCGACGGGAAATCGGCCTCGTCTATGCCCTTGCCATCGTCGGTGACCCTCAACGCCACTCGATCCTCGCAACGCTCGATCACCAGCGTCACCCTGGTGCCAGGTCCATTGTGATTGAGGGCGTTCTCGATCAGATTGGTCATCGCCTGAGAGAGAAGCTCCACATCTCCGTCGACGAGAATGCCCGGCTCGATATCTGACAGAAGCTGACAGCCTTTGTCTTCCGCGACCGCGGAATAGCTTTCGACGACCATCGCGGACTGAGCGCTGAGATCGAACGTCCTGAAATACCGGCGCACGGTACCGGATTCGACTTCCGATATTCGCAGCAATGCCGAGAAGAGCGACAGGATGCGTTCGCTGTCTCCGATCGCGGCATCGACGGTTTCCAGCCCCGGCGAACCCGGCGGTATCTCTTCGAGCGCCCTTTCCAGCCGGTTCTGCAGATGCGTGATCGGCGTGCGGAGTTCGTGCGCGACATCGCTGGAAACCTGGCGGAGGTTGCCGATCAACGCTTCGACGCGACCGAACATCGAGTTGAACGTACTCGCCAGCTGATCGAATTCGTCGCCATGGCCGCTGAGCGCGATGCGGGAGTCGAGATGACCGGCGATGATCGCAACTGCCGTGCGGTTCATCAGGTCGAGCCGGCGGCGGATCGCCCGCTCGAACAGCAGCCCGCATCCGATCGCCAACACGATCAACACAAGTAACGCCAGCGCAAGGAGAACAAGGGTAGTGCGCAACAACGCGGCCGCCGGCGCCGTATCCGTGGCGACGGTCAGGCGCAGCCCATCGTCGAGAGGAGCGGTAAGGGCGCGGACCGGAATTCCGTTGCCGGCATCGTCACGGAAGACGGCATCATGCCAGCCGATGGCGAGCAGGGGATGGCCGCGCTCGCCCGACAGGCGATGCCCCCAGGCGTTCACCAGAACATAGTCGAAGCTGCCGCCACGCTCGTCATCCTCGTCGATCGCAGCGAGCAGGGCCCTGTTCCCGCCCTGCTTCTGAAGATGGCGCAGGCTATGCATCTCCGCTTCGATGCGGGCATCGATCTGGCCCCTGATCGCGTCGTGCCCGACGAGATATGCGATCCCCCCCAGCAATACTCCGGCGATTACCAGCCCGGCGACGAAGAGCAGCGTGATCTGTCGTGCGCTTCGCACGCCTCTAGCAATCATCCCGGAGCCTGTAGCCAACCCTGCGCGCCGTCTGGATCGCATCGGAGGCGAACCCGGCATTCAGCTTCTGGCGCAGCCTGCTCATATGGGTTTCGACGATATTGGTGTCCGGGTGGAAATGGAAATTCCAGACGTTTTCCAGCATCATCGCCTTGGAGACATATCTCCCTTCGTGCAGGACAAGCTGTTCCAGCAGTTCGAACTCGCGCGGCTGCAGCATGATCCGCTGGCCCGCGCGCCAGGCTTCGCGGCGACGGCGGTTGATCGTGATCGACGCATATTCATGAACGTCCTGAAACGCGCCCTTCGATCGGCGGAACAGCGCATCTATACGCGCGAGCAGTTCCGCCTGCGCGAACGGCTTCACCAGATAGTCGTCCGCGCCGTGCCGCAGTCCTTCCACCCGATCCTCGATGGATCCGAGCGCGGTCAGCATCAATACGGGATTGGTGAAGCCCGATTTGCGCAAGCTGTCGACGACGAGCACCCCATCGCCATCGGGCAGGATGCGATCGACGATCAGCAGATCGAAATGCTCATTCTTGGTCTCCACCAGTCCGGATTGCCCTTCCGGCACATGTCGCACCTCGTGCCCGGCATTGGACAGGCAAGCGCCGATATAGTCTGCGATGGCGATATCGTCTTCGATCAGAAGCAAGCGCATCCATCGGCTCTGCCGCCACAAGGTTACAGTTTTCAGACGGCCGTCCGTTCGTTCGTTCGTCGGCAGCGCCAGCCCGATCGCGAAGATAAAATTGCCCCAAGGTTGGCCCCGCCGAGCGTCATTGTAACGGGACCGTCACACGGCATTCCTAGCCGCCGCCGCCAGAACGGCGGGGTCGCCCCGTTATTCCGTTCGCCAGGACATCGGGGGTCACCATGAACGCCATTCACCGTCGCCGCAGCTCCTTTGCGCTCGCCGCATCCGTCATGACGATTGCCCTTGTGGGTGCGATGCCGCCCGCGCTGGCCCAGGACGCCGCAACGACCGGGCGGGCGCAGGCGAATGCAAGCATCCTCTCCGGCCGCGTGCATGACGAAAACGGCTCCCCCCTGCCCGGCGCGCGCGTCGTCGTGCCCGAGCTGAACAGCGAAACCACCACCGATCTCCAGGGCGAGTTCGTGATGCCGGCACCGGCGCAGGGCGAAGTGACGGTCCGCGTCGAATATCTCGGCCGCCCGGACGCAAGCACGCCGGTGACCCTGGCGGATCGCAGGATAGTCGTCGACATCACCGTGCCCCGCGGCGCCTCGAGCGATATCGTGGTGACCGGCGCTTCGATCGTCGACAACACCGCACGGGCCCTCAACCAGCAGCGACAGGCCGACAATACGGTCAGCATCGTCTCGGCCGACGCCATCGGTCGCTTCCCGGATCCGAACATCGCCGAGGCGCTGCAGCGCGTTTCCGGCATCGGCATCGAGCGCGATCAGGGCGAGGGCCGCTACATCAACATCCGCGGCGCACCGATGGAGTTCAGCACCGTCACCATCGACGGCGCGACGGTTGCCGCTCCCAGCCCGACGACCCGCGCGATCGATCTTGACACCATTCCGTCGGACATCGTCGCGAATCTCGAGGTGACCAAGAGCCTGCTGCCGAGCCAGGATGCCGACGCGATCGCGGGCTCGGTGAACATCGCCACCCGCTCGGCCTTCGACAGCAAGGGCTTCCGCCTCAGCGCATCGGCCGGCGCCAGCTACAACGACTATGGCGGCACGAGCGACAGGCGCGGTTCGCTTTCGATCAGCAACCGCTTCGGCGCCGACCGGCAATTCGGCATCCTGCTCGCCGGCAGCTATTCCAAGACGGATCGCCAGCTCGACAATGTCGAGAATGGCTGGGCGGTCAATGCCGCCGGACAGGTGCGCCTCGTCGAGACCCTGTTCAAGGACTATGACACCAAGCGCGAGCGCGTTTCGCTCAACGGCGCGCTCGAATGGCGCCCCTCGCCGGGCAACCGGCTCTATGCCCGCGGTTCCTTCTCGCAATTCACGGACGACGAATATCGCAATCGCCTGAGCATCCTGTGGAGCGAAGGCGCGATGGCCGCGGGATCGACGGATAGCCGCGCGACCTTCTCGAACACCCGTATCGAGAAGCAGATCCGGCACCGCGTGCAGCGCAACAAGATCTATACCGGCACCGTGGGCGGCGAAAACCTGATCGGCGAAGGCAAGGTCGAATATTCCGCGAGCTATTCGGAATCGAAGCAGACCTATCCGCGCCGCGACGAATTGCTGTTCCGCTCGTCGCTGCGCCCCACCCTCAGCTATGACTTCGCCAATCCGGACAATCCGACCTACTCGCTGTTCACGACGAACGAGCATCTCCAGGCCGATCGCTATGCGTTCCGCGAAAATGCCTATCGCGCGAACGATACGCTGAACAAGGAATGGGGTCTTTCGGCGAAGGTCGAGCTGCCCGTCGACCTCGGCGGCCAGCAGGTGATGGTCAGCTTCGGCGGCCGCTATCGCGATCGCGACGTCGTGTCGGACGAAGAGCGTTTCCGTGACCGCCGTGCGTCCGCGGCGCCCAGCGGTTCGCTGACCAGCTTCCTCACCGACGAGCGCTCGGCGAACTTCAACTACAATCTCGGCTACAAGATCGATCCGGGCAAGGCGGACGCCTATTTCGATGCGACCAAGGGCGCGTCCGAGCGGCGCATTCCGCAATCGATCACGGCCGACTATCGGGCGAGCGAGAAGATTCTCGGCCTGTTCGGCATGGCCAAGGCGGAATTCGGGCACACCACGGTGATCGCGGGCGTCCGCTACGAAGCGACGGATTTCGAGGGATCGGCGCCCACCGTTGCGCTCAACGGCACGGTCGGCAAGGCGAATGTCGGCTCGCACTACGGCAAATGGTTCCCGAACCTGACCGTGCGGCAGGCGTTCACGCCGGAGCTGATCGGCCGCTTCGCGCTCAGCCGCGGGATCAACCGGCCGAATTTCGTCGATCTGGTGCCGCGTCAGCTCGACGAGACCGACAGCAGCCTGACGCGCATCACCGAGGGCAATCCCAATCTGCGGCCGACGCTCTCCAACAATGTGGACGCGGGCCTGGAATATTATATTCGGCCGGTCGGCCTGATCTCGGTCAACGCCTTCTACAAGGACCTGACCGACTATCGCTACACGCTGAGCCGCACCGTCGGCAGCACCATCTATGTGCGCCCGGAAAATGCGCCCGATGGACATCTGGCGGGTATCGAGGTGAACTGGCAGCAGCAGTTCACCTTCCTGCCCGGCCTGCTCAGCGGCTTTGGCGTGTTCGCCAATTACACCTGGACGGACGCCGAGATAAAATTGTCGCAGGCCTTTGCCGGCCGCCGGGTGATGCCGTTGCCGGGCCAGTCGAAGTCGAGCTGGAACGCCGCCCTGTTCTACGAGAAGGGCCCGTTCAACGCGCGCCTCTCCTATACCAAGCGCAGCGACTATCTGAACGCGGTGGACGCCAACGAGCCGCGGCTCGATCTCTATTGGGAAGGGCGCGGCCAGCTCGACGCGACCGCCAGCTATCAGGTCGTGAAGCAGGCCACCATATTCGTGGAAGCCAAGAACCTGACCAATTCGCCGGGCGTTCGCTATTATGGCGTGCGTGAGCGCGTCTACGAATATGAGAAGTTCGGCTATTCGATCTTCGGCGGCATCCGCATCAAGCTCTAAACGGGTCGTTCCGGGCTCGAGCAGGTCGAGCCCGGAAACGCAGGCGCCCGCCTCGCCGCCGCTCCAATCACTCGAAGGGGTGCCATGCGCGTTCCAAATACCTCGTTGGTCCTCTCCGCCCTGCTGCTCACGGCCGCGACGACGCTCGATGCCCGGGCGCAGATCGCGCCGCCCCGGTCGGCCGGCACGCCCTATGCCGCACGCAACCTGCCCGATCGCATCGTCCTGACGCCGGGCGGGGATCCCACCCGGGAAATGGCGGTCGCCTATCGCACCGATGCCACCCAGCGCGTCAGCGAGGCGGAGATCGCCGTCTCGGTCGACGGCCCCACGCTGTCCGAAAGGGCGGTCAAGGCAATCGGCGCCAACCCGCCACACGCCAAGGAAAGTGCCAACGGTTCCGCCCTGTACCACCAGATTCGGTTTACGGGGCTCAAGCCGGATACCGTCTATGCCTATCGGTTGAAGGGCAGCGCGGGCTGGAGCGAATGGCTGCAATTCCGCACTGCCGCCGCCGAGCCGAAGCCTTTCCGCTTCCTCTATCTCGGCGACATTCAGAACGGCATCCTCACCTATGCCAGCCGCGTGATCCGGCAGGCATTCCATGCAAATGGCGGTATCGAGCTCGTGCTGCACGCCGGCGATCTCGCGGCGCAACGCGACGATCTCGACCATGACGACGAATGGGGCGAGTGGAACCAGGCAGCGGGATATAATTATGCGATCGTCCCGCAGATTCCTGCCACCGGCAACCACGAATATGTCGATGTCGTGCTGCCGAACGGTATGGAGAGCCGGAAGCTCGGGCCCTATTGGCCGCTTCAGTTCGCGCTCCCTGCGAACGGCGCCGAGCCGGCCAGGGCAACCACCTATTATGTCGATTATCAGGGCGTGCGCTTCATCGTGCTGGACGGCACCTCGGCGATCGACCTCGGCACGATGGACGCCCAGACGCGCTGGCTCGACGCGACGCTCGCGTCGAGCAAGGCGAAATGGAATGTGGTGCTGTTCCACCAACCGGTCTTCACCTGTGCCCGCCCCGAGGACATCGCCGAGATCAAGTCGGCATGGAAGCCCGTGTTCGACGCGCGCAAGGTGGATCTGGTGCTGCAGGGACATGACCATTGCTACAGCCGCCTGACTTCCGAAGCGGGACGGGAAGCATCGGCATCCGCGCGCAGGAACGGCGCGATCCAGGGGCCGGTCTATCTGGTATCGGTAACCGGCTCGAAAATGTATGCGCTGAACGACCGCTCCCGTACCCAGCCCGACAGGATCGCGGAGGCGACCGAGCTGTACCAGGTCGTCGACGTCGCGGGCGATCGTCTCCAGTTCCGCACCTATACGGCGTCCGGGAAACTCTATGACGGGTTCATGCTGGAACGCGGCGCGGATGGCCGCAATCGCCTGATCGAGTTGCGGGAGCCGATGATCGCGGTTCGTACGTGCACCGGCATGATCGGTCCGGACGGGGGCACCTGTGTCGCCCGCGCAAAATAGCGCACCGGACGCGGCGGGCCCGATGGAGTTGCGCTTGCCGATGGCCGGCTTTCCCCGTCCTCGCGGCCCGCTGAAACATTCGCCTTTCGTTACGGGTACGTAATATCTCTTCCTTACCCGATCCCGCGAAAGAACAGTTCCAAGTCGAGACGCGTCAGGCTTGGAGGAGCGTAGAGGCAGGTGCGATGAGGCCGACGGGCCCCTAAGGCGCTGACAGACGAAGTTCGAACAACGCCGCCATCCCGGTCTCTCGAAGGGCGGTTCGGGCGCCGAGACCACAAAAGACCAACCGGCTGCTTGAAGTCTCGTGCCGGCTTTGGGGCTAGCCGGCACGAGAGGGCGATCAGCGCGCCTGGGCGAGCGCGACGGCGTCAGGGCCCGCGGGGAAACGGAGCTGACCCCGAGTGTCGTGAACCGCATCCCAGACGCCTTGCGCGACATCGATCTCCGAGGTCGTCATGGCCGGCTTCCCGAACGCTTCGAGAATGGGGCGTGCGAAGTCCGCATACCCACCAGGAAGCAGGTCCTCGACCGGGATGATGGCATTGGCCCCGAAGCGAGTGGTCGGGGCATAGCCAGGCTCGACCAGCTTGGTGCGGATATCGAAATAGCCGAGCTCGATTGCGAGCGACGCCGTGAATCCTTCGATCGCCTGCTTGCTGCCGGTATAGGCGGCGGCGAGTGGGAAATCGCCCAGAGCGACGCTTGAGGTCACATTCACGATCGTGCCGGCGCGGCGCTCGCGCATCTGCGGAATGAATGCCCGGCACATCGCCATGACACCGATCGTGTTGGTCTCGAAGAGCTGTCGGACGAGCGACATCGGCATCGCCTCGAAGGCACCGACGCCGCCGACCCCGGCATTGTTCACCAGGACATCGACCGGGCCGGCCTTCTCGACCAGGACCGCGATGCTTGCTTCGCTCGTGACGTCGAGCGGCAGGATCCGCAGCCGTCCGGTGTCCCCGACGAAGGACGCCGCTTCGGGACGGCGCATCGTCGCGATGACGTCCCAGCCCTTGGCGAGGAACAGTTCAGCCGTGGCCTTGCCATAGCCCGACGAGGTGCCGGTGATGAGGATCGTCTTGGTCATGTCAGTCTCCTTGGGGATCGATGACCGGGAGATAGACAGGGAAGCCGATACCTTATATAACTCAATGTCCATAATTTATTACGGATCGTCCAAACCATGGACCCCTTGAGCGACATTATCTCCTTGCTTCGTCCGAGCGCCGCCGTGTCGAAGCCGATCTCGGCCAAAGGGCGCTGGGGCGTCCATTACGACGCCCATGACGCACCCGGCTTCACGATCATCGTTTCGGGCGAGGCGTGGTTGACGTTCGACGGAGAAGATCCCCTTCGCCTTGAACAGGGCGACTTCCTGCTACTGCCGAGCACGCCGGCTTTCTCGCTGGGGAGCGAAGCGGGAATCGTCGGAGCCCCCGTCGCCCCGCGCTCCGAGGCGGTGCGGCACGGCGCGCCGGAGGGCGAGGCCGACTTTGTCGCCCTTGGCGGCAGCTTTTCCTTCGAGCGCGTCAACGCCCCTCTCCTGCTGTCGCTATTGCCCGAACGCATTCACATTCCGGCTTCGGAAGGGCGTGCGACGCGTTTCGGTCGATTAATCGATTTGCTCGCCGAAGAATGCGCGACGGATTACCCTGGCAAGGAACTGATCCTCCACCGCATGCTCGAGGCGCTGCTGGTGGAGGCTCTGCGCTGGAGCAGCCTGGCCAGCCGGTCCGTCCCAGCCGGCTTGCTGAGCGGGATGCGGGATCCGGCATTGGCTCGCGCGCTGCAGGCGATCCATGCCGATGTCCGCGCCAGCTGGACCGTCGCCGAGCTCGCCAGCGTTGCCGGCATGTCGCGGTCCGCCTTCTCGGCCCGCTTTGGCGAAGTTCTGGGCTGTCCGCCGATCGAGTATCTGGCTCGCTGGCGCATGGCGATTGCCAAGGACGCGCTGGCGCGCGGTATCAAGACACTCGACCGGATCGCCGAGGAGATTGGATACGAGTCCGCGAGTGCATTCAGCACCGCGTTCCGCAAGCGGCTAGGGTGCGCGCCCGGCAAGTTTGCCCGTGCTGCAGGCTGAACCGGACACGCAGCCAGCCTGCCCCCGGCCGAGATCTCCAAGGAGAGCCGGGTCAGTCAATCGGTGCCACGATCGAATATCTCCACTGATCGCCCGAACCTCCCAGCGCAACCGATCGGAGAATTCGTTCGGCGCTCGGCGCCCGCCCTCCTCGCAGATCGCGCTCCGGCGGACCTCTTCTGGGAGGAATGAGGAGGTTCCGGAGCAAGCGGCACTTCGGTGCCCTCGCCATTGTCTATGGCGAGGTCTGCCGGGAGCCGGTGCTGGTGGATGCGATATCGTCCGGTTCGACCGGATTGATGACGAGCAGCAGCCGCGTCGCTCCCGCAGTGGCGATAGGGGGCGATCGATGCAGGATATGCGGCACCTCCGCCGACAGACGTCCCTTGAACACGCCCACCGCTCCGGTCTTCATATCGAAGATATTGTCCGGCTCGTCCGCGTAGATCCACTGGGTCGCCGGTCCCGACACGGTCATCAGTAGGCGCGCGGTCACCATGTCGGCGTGAAACTTTCGGCAGGCGTCGGTCTCGACGATCTCCAGCCGGAGCCGGATACGATCGCAAGCCATGATCTCGGCGAAGATGCGGGTGAGGCCAAGCGTCTCTTCGCCCAGGAGTTGGCCAATCCGGGCCGGGTAGCCCGCCTCGATCAGCGCTCCGGGAATCAGCTGGCCGCAATCCGCGACGTCCATGCTCCGGTCGATGTCGTCGATCTGGTCCCAGGACAGATCGTCGACTGGCTTCAGTCTCGCTGGCCGGGGTCGGTCCCAGAGCGCGAGGTGGACGCTGTCGTTGCGGATGGCGGCGAGGATCGACTCGCAATTGGCGATGGCGGCGGCTTCCCCGTCCGAAAAGCCCATCGTCGACTTCAGCACAGCATTCCCAACCATCCGCAGCGATCCCTTGTGGGAGCCTTCGATCGCGAAGCTCCGGGTTGACGCCCGCGGTAACCGTCGCCATGGCACGATACAAGATATCATATCATGCCATTAGAGCGGGGAGCCACTTGTGAAATATGTGATTTGGGGATTGGGGCTGGCCGTCATCGGCGGGACGCCCGTATCGGCACAGGGCGTCGCGGACGGCACGCCGGTTACGCAGCCCGAAGATGCGCTCGTGGTCACGGCAAACCGCACGCGCGAGAAGCGCGAGAATGTCGCATCGTCGATGGAGGTGGTTACCGAGGCGCAGCTCGACCAGACCGTCGGCGTCACCTTCCTCGATCAGCTCAAGAAGAACGCCGGGCTGGACGTGATCCAGTATCCTAACGGCTTGGCGGGGATCGGCCTGCGAGGGCTCCGGCCCGATTTCGAGTTCACCATCAACCCACGCACGCTGGTGCTGGTCGATGGTCGTCCTTCGGGCTCGACCAGCTTCACCACCATTTCGCCGGAAAGCATCGCGCGGGTGGAAGTCCTGAAGGGGCCGGCTTCCGCACTCTATGGTGCATCGGCTGTCGGCGGCGTGGTCAATATCATCACGCGGCGCTCGTCCGGGCCGCTCGCCGGATCGTTCAACATCGGCGGCGGCAGCTTCGAGACGATCCGCTCGGGGATGCGCCTCGGCGGCGACCTGGTCGGAGGCACCGACTTCGATCTCGAGCTCGGCTACGTCAACCAGATGGGCAACTTCCGCCTGGGCGGCGGCGAGAAGCGCCCCAACAGCGACTTCAGCCGTGCTTCCGGCCGGCTGCGCGTCGGGAGCAACCTCGGCCCGATCGTGCGCATCGACGGCAGCGTCGACTTCGCGGACCTGGACAATGACGCGCCCGGGCCGCGCTCCTTCAACCCGCAAAGCCGCTCGGCGACGGGCACCAACCGCGTCAGCGGCGATATCCGCGTGGAGATCACGCCGCAGGATCACGCGATCCGCCTGGTCGCCTATGCCTCGCGCGAGGACTACACCTATTTCGAAGTGCCGGCGGCGGCGGTGCGCTACCAGTCCAACAACACCGTCACCACCTATCGCGGCGCCCAACTGCAGGATAGCTGGCAAGTCTTCGCGCCTCTGCGGCTCACCTATGGCTTCGACTGGCAGAAGGTCTGGGCCGACAGGCTGTCGTACAATGCGAACGGCACCGGCAAGGCGCCTTCGTCTCCGAACGAAAGCCGCGAGACCAAGGCGGTATTCGCGGAGGCCGGGCTCAACCTGTTCGGCGAGCGCGTGATCCTCACGGCGGGCGGCCGCTATGACTGGCTTACCGTGGCGACCCGGGCGACGCCCTTTCGGGCCAACTTCACGCCGGGCAAGGCCGATTTCGGCGTGTTCAATCCGCGCGGCGGCGCCGTGGTCAAGCTGGGCGCGGGCTTCCGCGCGCACGGCACGATCGGCCGTGCCTTCGTACCCGCCCAGGCGATCCAGCTTGCCGGCGAGAGCGAGGAGTTCGCCGGCATCCAGCGCCGCGTGACCTTCGGCAACGCGGATCTCAAGCCCGAACGCAACACCACCTGGGACGCCGGCCTGGGCTTTGCGCGCGGCCTGCTGAGCGCAGACGTCACCTATTTCGACGCCCGCACGCGCAACCGCATCACTACGGCGATCGTCTCCGAGACCCCGACTCTGCGCCAGACGAGCTATATCAATTCGGACAAGTCGCGGATGCGCGGGATCGAGGGGCAGTTCGCGCTCGACGCCGGCGCGGCGCTGGGCGTCGCGTCGGGGCGCTTCAGCCTGAACGGCAGCGTCACCCGAATCCTCAAGGCAGAGGACATACTGCCCTCGGGCACCGCCACACCGATCCGCAACGTGGCGAACTGGAAGGCCACCGGTTCCGCCACCGTCAATGCCGGGCCGGTCTCCGGCACGGTGACCGTGCGCTACAATGGCGACCGGCTGGATACCGACAACAGCCAGGGCAGGATCTTCACCAACGGGGTGGGCGGGCTGTTCACCTATGACCGTTTCACCACTGTCGACTTCAGCGGCCGTTGGCGGATGACGCCCAAGGATACGCTGCGCCTCGAGGTCGCGAACGCCTTCGACATCAACTATTACGAGAAGGCCGACTACGCCATGCCCGGGCGCACCCTCTATGCCCGCTATGTGCGGAGCCTCTGAGCATGTGGGCGAAGGAAGCGCTGGCAGCGATCTCGGATCTGCTGTTCCTCCCTGTCGTCGTTGGCCTGCTCGGCGTCGTCGCCTGGACGGTGCTGGCGATCGGCCTGTTCGCGCGCAGCTATATCGGTCGCCTGCGCGGCCGGCGCCCGGCGCGGGATCGCTATCGCACCGCGATCGATGCCGCGCTGACCGGCAATGCGCAGGATGACGAGCTCGCAGTAGAGGAAGTGGTAGCGCGGGCAGAGAGCGATGCCGCGCGGTCGCTCAATCTGGTCCGCTTTGCCATCCGCGTGGGGCCGTCACTCGGGCTGATGGGCACGCTGATCCCGATGGCCACTGCGCTGTCGGGGCTGGCAAAGGGCGATCTCCAGATGCTCGCCTCCAACATGGTGATCGCCTTTTCGAGCACCGTCGTCGGCCTGGCGGTGGGCGTGGTCGCCTATCTGATCGCGATGGTGCGCGAGGGCTGGGCACGCAGCGATCTCGACGCGGTGCGCTTCCATGCCGAGCGCGCGCTGCGCCGTGAAGAGGACAAGGCGTGACGCGGCGGCGTGCCCTGCGCTTCGTGCGGCGCCGCGAGGAAGGCAGCTGGCAGGAAGACCCCCTGTCCGGGGTTGCCAACCTGTTCGACATCAGCCTCGCCTTCATCGTGGCAATGGTGGTCGCGCTCTATTCGATGATGGGCGCTCCCTCGATGCTCGATCCGCAATCGTCCTGGACGATGACCCGCACCACGGCAGACGGGCGCATGGAGATCGTCCGCAAGGACGGCAAGACGATCAAGGTCGAGAAGGTGAGCGACAGGAAGCTGTCGGGCGATGGAGACCGGCTGGGCGTCGCCTATCGGCTGCCCGACGGCAAGGTCGTCTATGTGCCCGAAGACAAGGCCGGAGCCGCCAAGTGAGAGCGATCGTGGCGTTGTTGCTGTTGTTTTCGGGGTTCATGGCGCCGGCTTCCGTGCAGGCGCAGGGGGCGCGGCCGCGTATCGCCTTCGTCTCGATCCATATCGCGGAAATGCCGACGATCGCCCGTGCCGCGGCAAAGCGGGTCGAGGGCAGTATGGCAATCGACTTCTTCGGGTTGGGCGGAGGCTTGCTGCCCGGCATCGAAGGAGTGGATCTTGGTTCCTATGATCTCGTCCTGATCGATGCCGCCGGGCCGCGCCTGCTCAACTTCTCCGAGCAGATCGAAACCGCCAAGCGGCGAACCAAGGTGCTGATCGTCGGCGCCGGCACGCCGATCACAGGCAATGTCGATCCCGCGCAGCATCCCGATGTCGCACGCTATTGGGACAACGCGACGGAGGACAATTATGCGGGCCTCTTCGCCTATGCCGGCGCGCGCCTGCTGGGCCTGCCCCTTGTCGTGCCGCAGCCGCAGGTCTTTCCCGATCTCGCCCTGTGGCACCCCGACGCGCCCAAGCCGTTCGCGACATTTCCCGACTATCTGTCCTGGGAGGCTGGTCACCTGCCGGGTGCAGGCACCCGGCCGCGCATCGGCGTTCTCTTCTATCGTAGCCTGGTGCTGGCGAACAATGCAGCGGTGGTGTCGGCGCTGATCCGCGAAATCGAAAGGCAGGGCGGCGTGCCCATACCGATCTGGCGCGAAGCTGGCCGCGATCTGGCTTCATCGCTGCTGGGCAGTGAGCGCCTCGACGCGCTGATCCTCTGCGCGAACCGGCTGGATTATGCCGATGCGAAGGCCGGCGCGGCAGAAGCCGCCCGGCTGGGCGTTCCGCCGCTGATGTGCGCCACCGATTATCGCCGCACGCCCGAGGCCTGGCGCAAGAGCCTGGGCGGGTTTGCGCCCGACCAGACCGGCGAGCTGGCGCTGAGCGAGCTGGAAGGCATTGTCGAGCCGATGGTGGTGGGCGCCCGCGCCGTCGCACCGGACGGCGCGGTCGGCTATGTCGCGCTGGCGGATCAGGTGCGCTGGCGCGTGGCTCGCGCAATGGCCTGGGCCCGGCTCCACCGGCTGCCCAATGCCGAAAAGCGCATCGTCATTCCCTATCATAATGAAGAGCCGGGCGAGGCCGATGTCGGCAGCGATCCGGACAGCTACATGGATGCGCAGGGGAGCATCGTCGCGCTGCTCACCCGGCTGCGCGCCGAGGGCTATGATGTAGGCCCCGATCCAATACCCGATGCCGCAACCCTGTCGAAGCGCATGGCCGAGGCGGGTTCGAACACCCGCACCGGCGATATGGCGGCGCTGCGTGCGCGGATCGCCCAGGGCGCGATCACCGTCCCGCTCGCGACCTATCTCGACTGGTATGCCATGCTGCCCGCCGATGTCCGGCAAGCGACCGAGGCCCGCTGGGGCCCGCCGCCGGGCAGGATCATGACCGTGGATGGCCAGATCGTCATCCCGGCGCTGCGCTTCGGCAAGGTGACGCTGGTCGCGCATCCGATTTGGGGCGTCCAGGCCGATGCCGGCGCGCTCGCCGCCAAGGGCGCCCTGCCACCGCATCACCAGTATCTCGCCTTCTATCTCTGGATGCAGAAAGGCGAGCACGCCGACGCCTATCTGCCGATGTTCACCCAGCTTTCGCTGATGCCCGGCAAGCAGGAAGGCCCGGCGGCGGGCGATGCGGTCGGCGTGCTGATCGGCGCGTTGCCGCATATCCAGCCGCTGCCGCTCCAGGCCAATGGCGGGGTAGGCAACAAGCGCCGCACCCAGGCAGTCACCATCGGCTTCATGCCCGAGATCGTGCGCGCCGGACTCAACCCGGATCTGGCCGCGATTGCGAAACTGCTCGATGGCAAGCCCGCCGACCAGCGGTCGGTCCGCGACGCCGCCATCCGCGCAGGGGCGGCAGGCGCACTCGGCCTCGATCCCGCAAGCGCGCCCTGGCAGGCTCTCGAACCCGCGCTTCGCCGCTATCTCGAGGAGGCGGCCGGCGCACCGATGCCGATGGGTGGCCATATCCTGGGTCGGGCGCCCGATCTGGCAACCGTGGCAAGGCTCGTCCAGGCGATGCTGGCCGGCAACGGGGGCACTGCGCCCGATCTCGTCGCCGTCACCCGTTCACTTGCCGGCGACGATACCGCGCTCGCGCCGGAGATGGCAGCGCAGGCGCACGACTATGCCGCACGGCTGGCCCAGGCACCGAGAGAGATGGACGCGGTCGTCGCGGCGCTCTCCGGCGGCTATGTCGCGCCGGGGCCGATGCAGGATGCGATCCGCAATCCGGATGCGCTGCCCGCCGGGCGCAATCCCTATACGCTCGATGTCCGCGCGATCCCGACCCCGGCCGCCTGGGCTACGGGAGCAAAGCTCGCCGACGACATGATCGCCCAGCACCGCGCCCGCACCGGCAAGCCGCCGCGCAAGGTCGCCTTCGTCCTGTGGTCGGGCGAGACCGCGCAGAATGGCGGCACCAGCGAAGCCCAGATCTTTCGCCTGCTCGGCGTTCGACCGGTCTGGAACAGCCGCGGCCAGGTGGTGGACGTGACGCTCGAACCGCGCGCGGCGCTTGGCCGGCCTCGGGTCGATGTGCTGGTGACCACCTCGGGCACCTATCGCGATCATTTCGGCGACAAGCTCGGACTGGTCTCCCGCGCGGTCGCTCTGGCCTCGGCTGCCGGCGAGCCGGACAATCCGATCCGCGCCGAAACCCAGGCGCGGGCTGCTGCGCTCCGCCGGGCAGGCGTGCCGGCGGAGGTCGCCGAGCGTCGCGCGCTCCGCCGGATATTTTCCACCGCACCCGGTGCCTATTCGCCTTCGACCCAGTTCGCCAATCGGGAAGGCTGGAGTCCGGAGCGGATGAACCGGCTCTACGAGGCGCGGCTGGGCCATGCCTATGGCGATGGCAGCGACGGCGAGGCGGACGGCGCCGCGTTCGTTGCCAATCTGGAGCACGTCGATGCGGCCGTGTTCGGTCGTTCCTCCAGCGCCTATGGGCTACTCGATACACCGATGCCTGCCGCCTATCTCGGCGGGCTGGCGATGGCGGTGCGCCAGCGCACCGGTCGCAACATCGAGACCTATGTCGCCAATGGTCAGGTTGCCGGCGAAGCGCGGATCGAGACGCTCGACCGCTTCTATGCCCGCGAACGCGACAGCCGGTATCTCAATCCGGAATGGATCAAGGGCATGCAGGCGAGCGGCTATAATGGCGCGCGCTACATGGCCGACCTGACGGACTCGATGTTGCTGTGGGAAGCGACCAAGCCCGATCTGGTGACCGACCGCGATTGGGAAGCGGTGCGCGACGTCTATCTGCACGATCGCTATGATCTGGGCCTCGACCGCTTCTTCGCCGAAGCCAATCCGGCGGCGCGTGCCAAGCTCGTCGCGGGAATGCGTGACGCCATCGAGCGGGGGAACTGGCATGCCGATGCCGCCACTCGCCGCGAACTGGGGATGGAGGCGGTGGCCATGGCGCCGGCGCCGGATGTCGGTTCGCTCGGCCATGTGCCGGGTGCGAGCCGCCCCACCGCGGGTGGCGGCAAGATACCGGCGCGAGCGGCCCCGGCATCGCCTTCGAATGCGGTGTCCGGCTTCGAGTTGGTGCCAGAGCAGCGCACTCTCAGCCCCCAACCCGCAAGCCGGTCGTGGACCGAGCTTTTGGGGGCGCTGGCGACGCTGCTCCTCGTTTGCGGCGCAGGTTTCTCGGCGAGACCGCGATGGTAGCCAATGGGCTGGGGGCCGAAGGGGAGCTCGATCGATCCTGCTTGGGCGATATCCCGTGCTGACGATGTCGTCCAAGGCAAAAGGGCCATTCCCGCTGCGCCGGAACCAGTGCCAAGCACCCGACCACTCGGCCTTGCCGGGCAAGAATACCGTGCCGGTTCCCGCAAGGGGATTGAAATGGGAACATCCGGCGCACCCAAAGGCCGTCAGCTGGGCTCTGGCATAGGGACTGATGCGTTCTCCGCAAATCTCGAAACCAGATCGATCGCGGAGAGACCCTGCGCCACCCACGAACGGAAGTCGTCGACGAGCAAGCGAGTCGCGCGGACGCGTGAGTTCGGCGCATCCGCGATCTCGACATAGCCCGCTGCGGCCGCCGCACGGATCATGCCGCGAACATGGGCGCGGGTGGTGGCGCTGCGCTCGGCCGCCATCGAATAGAAGCCGGCTTCGCTCCACCCGCCGGGATTGTCCTGCGCCGCGCGCATGAGCGCAGCCAGCACCCGCGAGCCGCCGGCCTGATGCATGAAGGAATCGACCGCGAGATGCTCGACCATGTTGTCCCGGGCGAGCCCGAGGGTCTTCAGCGAAGCGGCACGGTAAAGGCGATGATAGTTCGGGTCGCCCGATATCGCAGCCTGATAGCGGGCCTCTTGCGGCATCATCAGCGCGAGCGGCGCGTGGAAGACGACCGTCCATTCGCGATCGATTTCCAGCATGCGCGGACCGGGGTGCAAGCGATGGCGCCGCTTGTCTCCGGGCATCGGCGTCTCGATCAGATAGCCGTCACTGCGCATTTCCTCGACGAAACGACGGATGCGGCGCTCCGTCCCCAGCCCCAGCAACGCTCCCAATTGGGCCAGGCGCCCGACGGTAAGCCAAGTGTCCGGCCTGTCCTCTTCCGCCGCCATCGCGATGCAGATCGCGAGCATGAAGGTTACGGCCCGGCCATATTCGGAGAGTTCGCGCACCAGCCGCCGGTCGTCGCCATAGAGATTGGCGAGGCCGTCGATCAGGTTCGACACGGCATCGTCGAAGCGCGGATGCCGCGCGATGTCCTCGGGCGAGAGATAGGGCGGGAACAACGGGCAGGCTGGGGATTCTTCCGTCAATCCAGGATTCCATCACGTGAGACACGAGAGCGATATCGCTGTGTTTACAGGATTTTCTCGATCGGAGAACCCCGTGATCGACCAGATCGTACCAACTTGTTCCGTTGAGCGGCCTGCCTGCCGCACCTAAGGCCTTCCCCTAGGTCAAGCGACGGCCGGGGGCAGCGCGGATCGGGGTCAGCGACCCGATCCGCGTCCGTGCAGACGAATTTCGCATGATCGCGACCGAATTGCCACGCGCAGGCCCGTGCCTGCGCGAGAGCCTTCGCGCGCCCTGCGCGCGACGGCGAAGAACAGGGGAAGTATCGATGACCGCCGCCACCAAGCGCAATGCCCGCCGCACCCTGCTGGCCTCCACCGCGCTGATCGCCGCCGCCGCGGCGCTGCCGGCGCAGGCGCAGACCCAGATCGCATCGCCGCAACATGGCGGGGCGATCGCCGGCGCCGGCGCCGAGACGGTAGAGGACAACACCCCCGCGGGCGGCGGCATCTTCGTGATGAGCGCCGGGGCTCCGATCACCTTCACCGACGTGACGATCGCGAACACCACCGGTGCGGGCCCCACGGTGGGGCAGGCCGCGAACGCCATCGGCCTGGTGAACACCAATCCCACGTCCCAGTCGATCACGCTGAACGGCTCCAACAGCTTCGCGACGACGCAGGCGGGCGGAACGGCATTCCGGGCGCAGACCCTGAACGGGGACCTGACCCTGACGCTGAACGGCGGGACGCAGCGCTTCTCGGGCACCGACGGCCTGCATCTCCGGGCGATGGACGCGATCGACCTGGTCAACAATGGCGGACCGCTCACTATCTCGGCGACCGGCGGGGCCGGCGTGTACAGCCGGGCCAATAACGGCGCCGCGACCCTGAACCTCGGCACAGTGAGCGTCGCCGGGGGCGCGAGCACCGGCATCTATGCCTATGGCTATGCCGGCGCGAACGTGACGACCGGCGGGGGCACGATCTCGGCGCTGACCGGCATCGATGCCCGTTCCGCGGGCGTGACGACGATCGTCTCGGGCAGCACGATCATCGGCACCGGCACGGCCCAGTCGGTCGGCATTACCGGCTTTGGCGAGAGCTCATCGTCCGCCCGCTTCGACATCACCTCCAACGGCGCGATCAGCAACGTCAACACCGGCATCTATTTCGAGAACCGGATGGGGCTCGCCGGGAACGTCATCCGCGTCAACGCGAGCATCGATGCGGTTTCGGCCGGCATCGATACCGGCAGCTCCACCGCGACCGACATCCATGTCGGCTCCGACGCCACCGTCCAGGGCGGCGTATCCGGCATCGCGCGGAGCAGCGCGGGAACGACCAACAACGGCGGGACTGTCCGCGGCGGCGTGGGCATCACCAGCACCGTGGCATCCTCGGTCGTGAATTCGGGGTTGATCCAGGGCTCCACCTTCGGCGTCAATTTCCTCGCCGGCGGCACCCTGACCAACAATGCCGGCGCCACGATCAACGGCGGCGGCAGCGGCGGCAACGGCGTGAACGTCGCCGGCGCGGCCGGCACGATCGACAATCGCGGCACGATCGGCGTGGGCAATGCCGCCGGCATCATGCTCAACGCGGGCGGCACCGCGACCAACTACGGCACGATCAACGCGAGCGGCAACAACAGCACCGGCCTGCGCAGCACCGGCGCGGCCTCGACGCTCGACAATCGCGGCACGATCACGGCGAACATCGGGATCCGCACGGACGCGTCGGGATCGACGCTGAACAATTCCGGCACGATCAATTCGACCAGCTTCGCGATCTATGTGCCCTCCGGCACGGCGACCCTCACCAATTCGGGCAGCGTCAACGGCGCGATCGGCGCGACCCTGAACGGCGGCGGCAGCATCACCAACACCGGTTCGCTGATCGGCGTGTCCTACGGCATCACTTCCGCGGGCGCCGCGACGACCGTGGTCAACAGCGGCACCATCTCGGGTGGCTCCGGGGCGATCTCGCTGTCGGCCTATAACGATGTCGTCACGCTCAATCCGGGTTCGGTGACGATCGGCTCGATCAGCCTCAGCAGCGGCGACGATACGCTCAACATCATGACCGGGGCGACCTTCGGGGCGCTCGCCGGCGGCGCCGGCACCGATACGCTGGTGCTCGGCGGCACGACCACCGGCACGCTGGACCTGGCGAACGTCGCGACCTTCGAGATCCTCAACAAGGTCGGCAGCGGTACCTGGACGCTGAACGGCGCGGCCGCGAGCCCGGCGATGGTGATCGGCGCCGGCAACGGCACCCCGAGCGGCACGCTGGTCTTCAACGGCAGCGGGCTCACCGGCGCGATCACCGTCAACGGCGCAATCCTCCGCGCCACGAGCGCAGGCGCTTTCGGCACCGGCAGGATCACCGCGATCGACCCGACGATCCAATATGGCGCGACCGGCACCTATACGAACCAGATCATCCTCGCTTCGGCCGACCCGACAAACGATCCCACGCGCCTCGAGGCGGACAGCGGCGTGGTCGCCACGCTCACCGGGCAGCTCCTCGAACAGGGAACGGGCCAGCCGCTGGTGATCGGCGGATCGGGGACGATCGTGCTCACCAACCAGAATAATTTCTGGAGCGGCGGCACCCGGATCCTGGCCGGGGCGACGCTTCAGGGAATGGGAACCGCGCTGGGCAACGGCTACAACCCCATCGCGAACGACGGCACGATCATCTTCGACGAAACCGGCACCTACACGCAGATCGGCGCGATCTCCGGCAGCGGCGGCGTGGTGAAGCGCGGCAGCGGCATGCTCCTGTACAGCAGCGCGAACAACTATGCCGGCGCCACCACGATCGAGGCCGGAACGCTGCAACTCACGAGCGTCGGCGCGCTTTCCGGCACCTCCGGCATCGCGCTGACAGGCGCGACGGCGGTGCTCGACAACAACAGCTCGGACGGCGCCGTGCTGAACAACCTGTCCGGCGTCGCGGGAAGCCAGGTGCTGCTGCGCGGCAAGAGCACCACGCTGGCGAACAGCGCGAACACGATCTTTGCAGGCACGCTCAGCGGCACTTCCTCCGGCGGGATAACCAAGGCGGGATCGGGCACGCTCACTTTGTCCGGCAACAATTCCGGCCTCACCGCGCCGCTGCTGATCAGCGCCGGCACCATCGCGCTGATCGATGCCGGCTCGCTGGCGAGCGCCGGCTATATCGCAGTGAACGGCGGTGGGTTCGACATCTCCGGGGTTGGCGGTACCGGCACCTCGATCAACGATCTGCGCGGCTCTGGCGGCTCGGTGATCCTGGGCGACAAGCGGCTGACCATCGTCAATGGCAGCTACGGCAACAGCTATGCCGGCGTGATCTCGGGCACAGGCGGTGTGACCCTGTCGAGCGGCATCGCCACCTTGGCCGGCGCCAACAGCTATTCGGGCACGACCGTGATCGCGTCCGGCGCGCAACTCAATCTGAGCGGCGCGGGCTCGCTCGCCAATTCGGACGTGACGGCCAACGGCTTCTTCCAGCTGCTGAACGCCGACGCGACGGTTCGCAGCCTGTCGGGCGGTTCGCCGATGAGCGCCACCTTCATCAACGGGAACACGCTGACCGTCACCCATGGCGGCACCTATGCCGGCCAGCTCAACGGCAGCGGCACGCTCTCTCTCACCGGCGGCACCTTCGTCTACACCGGCAGCGGCGGCCCGAGCACGATCGCGCTCAACGGCGGCAACTTCACGCTGGGCGACGGCGGCACCAGCGGCTATGTCTCCGGCACGCCCTTCGTGCTCAACGCCGGCACGCTGACGATCAATCATTCGGACAATTATGCGGTCGGCTATACCGGCGGCGCGGGCAACTTCGTCCAGGCGGGCACCGGCCTCACCCAGTTGTGGCACAACACATGGACCGGCACGACCACTGCGGCCGCGGGCATCCTGCAGCTCAACTATGGCGACGCGATCGCCGACACCTCGGATCTGATCGTCCTGTCCGGCGCCACCGCGCAGCTGTTCGGCGGCAGCGAGACGGTCGGCAGCCTGTCCGGCGCGGGCGTCTTCGACCTGAACGGCAACGGGCTGACGCTCGGCAATGGCGGGAATTTCTCGGGCCTCATCCGCGACAGCTATTCGAGCGGTTCGCTCTCCGTCCTCGCAGGCACGCTCACGCTCGCCGGCGACAGCAGCTTCGCCGGCACGACCTATCTCCACGGCGACGCCAATCTCACGCTCGGCAATGGCGGCACCAGCGGCTCGCTGGCCGGCCTCATCTCGTTCGGCACCGGCACGCTCACGATCAATCGTTCGGACGGCATGACGATCAACGGGCTGCTGGGGGCCGGCCGCCTGGTCCAAGCGGGGGCCGGCACCACGCATCTCTCGGGCACTGGCGGCTTCACCGGCGCCACCGTGATCGAGGCGGGTACGCTGTTCCTCGATGATGGCCAGGCGTTGCGCGGCAGCAGCTCGGTCGCGCTCGACGGCGCCGGCAGCGTACTCGATGCCAGCGCCACTGCCACCAGTGCGGCGATCAACAACCTCTCGGGCGTGAGCGGCAGCGTGGTCCGCGTCGGCATTTCCGGACTGGCCCTGTCGACCACCCAGGATACGAACTTCGCCGGCACCTTCGACGCACCGGCGCCCAACGCAATCAATTTCGGCGGCACCGCGACGCTCACGCTGACCGGACAGAGCGACGTGCGGCGAGCCGGCATCGCATCGGGGACGCTCGCCATGTCGGGTGCCGGCACGCTCGGCTCGTCCACCGATCTGCAGATGTCGGCGGGCGCCACGCTCGACCTGACTGCCCGTACCGGCGGCACCTATGCGCTCGCCAATCTCGGCGGCGCGGGCGGCACGGTCAAGCTCGGCAACAATGTGCTGGCGATCGGCAACGCCGTGTCGGGCCACGACTTCGGCGGTGCGATCCAGGGCAGCGGCGGTGTGCATCTGAGCGGCGGCAACTGGGGGCTGGCGGCCGGCCAGGCCTATACCGGTGCCACGACGATCGATGCCGGCGCCACACTGGCGCTGTTCGGCGCGGGCAGCTTCGCCAGCGGCAACGTCGCGGTGGCGGGCACGCTCGATCTCCAGCGCATGAGCGATACGCTCACCTTGGCCACGCTCTCGGGCGCCGGCACGATCACGCTCGGCAACCGGAGCCTGGTGATCAACGGCAACGGGGGACAGAGCGACTTCGCCGGCACCGTCACCGGCGGCACCGGCGGCGTGACGATCGGCTCGGGCACCCAGCGCGTGACGACGAACTGGACCAATAGCGGCACCACCCGGCTGCTCGGCGATGCCAGCCTGATCCTGGGCAATGGCGGCACCGGCGGCTCGGTCGGCGGCCCGATCGTGCTCGAGGCGGGCACGCTCACGGTCGATCGTTCCGATGTGGCGTCGATCAACGGCCTCGGCGGCGGCGGCACCTTCGTCCAGGCCGGCACCGGCACGACCCTGCTGACCAACGCCTATGGCTTCACCGGCGATGCGGTGATCCAGAGCGGCACGCTGTCGCTCAACGACAGCACGTCCTTCTCCAATGTCGCCTCGGTCTCGCTCACCGGCGCCGGCACGGTGCTCAAGGTCGGCCAGAGCGGCTTCGGTGCCACCAACATCCACAACCTCTCGGGCGTGGCGGGCAGCACCGTCCTGATCGGCTCCAAGGGCCTCTATGTCGGCAGCAATGCCTCGACCATGTTCGCCGGCACGCTCGACAGCCTGGGCGGCGACCTGACGCTGGGCGGGCCCGAGACGCTGACGCTCACCGGCTGGAACGCACTCAACCGGATCGACCTGAACAGCGGAACGCTTGCGCTCGCGGGCAATGGTAGGCTCGGCGACACTGCGCGGCTGTTCCTCCAGGGCGGCACGCTCGATGCCTCGGGCGTCTCCACCCAGATGACGCAATTCGCGTCGCTGGGCGGCGATCGGGGCATCGTGGCGCTCGGCGGCGCCAGGCTGACGCTGCTCGACGCCAATGACCATTTCGGCGGCACGATCACCGGCACCGGGGGGCTGACGATCGCGGGCGGCAACCTGATGCTGACCGGCGCCAGCAGCTATAGCGGCGACACGGTGATCGACAGCGGCGCAACGTTGGCGCTCCGCAACACCTTCGACTTCAATACCGGGGACGTGCTCACGTCCGGGTCGATCGCCAATTCGGCGGTGACCGTGAACGGCTTCTTCGATCTCGGCAACCTGGTCGGCAACGCCAGGGTGGCGTCGCTCTCGGGCGGAGGAAGCGTCCAGCTCGGCTTCGGCGACCTCGATGTCGGCGGCGACAATGCCGACACCAGCTTCTCGGGCGCAATCCTCGGCCCCGGCCGCGTCCGGAAGGAAGGCACCGGCACCTGGACGCTGAGCGGCCAGAACGAATTGTCGCGCCTGCTGGTGTTCGACGGCACCGTCGCGCTGGCCGGCGACGGCACGATCGGCGCCGATGCCGAGGTCGCCATCGCCTTCGGTTCGCTCGACATCTCGGGCATCACCGCCGACAGCCTCGCCATCGGCGATCTTTCCGACAATGGCGCGGTGCATCTGGGCGGCAAGACGCTCGAGATCACCAATGGCTACCAGGTCTATGGCGGCGTCATGGACGGCACCGGCGGCGTGCACATCCTGGGCGGCGACGGCCAGTTCAGCGCCACGCAGCTCTACACCGGCACCACCACCGTGGATGCGGGGGCCGGCCTCTATCTGCTCGGCTTCGACGGCGGGCTGACCGGCGCGGCGCAGATCGACGGCACGCTCGACATCAGCCTGCACGCCGGCGCCGCGCGCATCGGCGGACTGAGCGGCAGCGGCACGGTCCTGCTCGGCGCGAACAGCCTGACACTGACCGGCGGCGGCAGCTTCTCGGGCGAGGTTTCCGGGGATGGCGGCCTGATCTTCGCGGCGGGCAGCAGCACGCTCGCCGGCGCCAACAGCTATGCCGGGACCACAAGGATCGACACCGGCGCGACGCTGGCGCTGACCGGCACGGTCGGCGCGGGCGCGGTGATCGCGAACGGCGCGTTCGACATTTCGGGCGCGGCCGGCGACGTCACCATCGCCAATCTCTCCGGCGGCGGCACGGTAGCGCTCGGCACCAACGACCTGATGCTGGGTGGCGACAATCTGGACAGCCTGTTCTCCGGCGTGATCGGCGGCAGCGGCGGGCTGGTGAAGACCGGCACCGGCGTGCTGACGCTCTCGGGCGCCAACCGCTATACCGGCCTCACCTCGGTGCAGGACGGCACGCTGCGCCTCGGCGCTGCCGGCGTACTCGCCGACGATTCGACGCTCGAGGTGCTGAACGGCGCCACGCTCGACATGAACGGCTTCGACGAGACCGTCGCCAGCTTCACCATCCGCGGCAATCTGGTCGGCGCCGGCACGCTCACCGCCGCGCTCTACAATTTCCTCGGCGGCACCATCGACCACGACTTGGGCGGCGGCGCGATTCACCAGATCTCGGGTACGACGCTGCTCAATGGCAGCTCGGCGGGGTCGGCGGTGCATGTCGAGGGCGGCGCGCTGGTGCTCGGCGCCGATGATCGTCTGGCCGATACGGCGCTGGTCACGATCGCGAGCGGCGCGACGCTCGACCTCCAGGGCTTCGCCGACACAGTCGGAAGCCTGGCGCTGGCCGGCGTGCTGAACGGCACCGGTACACTGACCGCGGGCACCTATGCGCTCGATGGCGCGCTGGTGAACGCCAATCTCGGCATCGGCACGCTCGTCCAGCATTCGGGCCTTTCTCTGCTCAACGGCACCGCCGCCACCGAAGTGGTGCGCGTCGATGGCGGCACGCTCCGACTCGGCGCGTCGGACCGCCTGGCAGACACCAGCGCGGTCGCGGTCGGGACGGGGGCCACGCTCGACCTGCAGGGCTATAGCGACACGGTCGCCAGCCTCGCGCTCGGCGGCACGCTCGCGGGGACCGGGACGCTCACTGCCGGCACCTATTCGCTCGACAGCGCAACGGTAGGCGCCAACCTCGGCGCGGGCACGCTGGTCCAGCATTCGGGGACCTCGTTCCTGAGCGGCAGCGCCGCGGCCGAAGTGGTGCGTGTCGATGGCGGCACGCTCCGGCTCGGAGCCTCGGATCGCCTTGCCGACACCGCCGCGGTCACGGTGGCGGACGGTGCGACGCTCGCGCTGCAGGGCTATGGCGACACGATCGGGACACTGGCGCTGGCCGGCACGCTTTCGGGCACCGGCACGCTGAGCGCCGGCACTTACGCGTTGGACGGCGCGACGGTGGGCGCGAACCTCAGCGCAGGCACGCTGGTCCAGCGTTCGGGGACTTCGTTCCTGAATGGCAGCGCCGCGGCCGGGAACGTGCGCGTCGATGGCGGCACGCTCCGGCTCGGCGCCTCGGATCGTCTTGCCGACACCGCCGCGGTCACGGTGGCGAACGGCGCGACGCTCGCGCTGCAGGGCTTCAGCGACACCGTTGGGACACTGGCGCTGGCCGGCACCCTCGCGGGGACCGGGACGCTCACTGCCGGCACCTACACGCTCGACAGCGCGACACTGGATGCGAACCTTGGCGCAGGCACGCTGATCCAGCGCTCCGGCACGTCGTTCCTGAGCGGCATCGCCCAGGCTGAAACCGTGCGCGTCGACGGCGGCACACTCCGGCTCGGGGCCTCGGATCGGCTTGCCGACACCGCCGCGGTCACGGTGGCGAACGGCGCGACGCTGGCACTACAGGGCTTCAGCGACACGGTCGGGACGCTGGCGCTGGCCGGCACGCTTTCGGGCACCGGCACGCTTGCCGCCGGCACCTACACGCTCGACAGCGCGACACTGGATGCGAACCTTGGCGCAGGCACGCTGATCCAGCGCTCGGGCATTTCGCTGCTGAACGGCACAACGGCCGCGCAGGCCGTCGAGATCGACGGCGGCACGCTCCGCCTCGGCGGCTCGAACCGCCTTGCCGACAATGCCCTGATCATGGTCGCATCCGGCACGACGCTCGATCTGCAGGGCTTCAGCGACACGATCGGCAGCCTCGCGCTCTCCGGCACGCTTTCGGGCGCGGGCACGCTGTCCGCCGCGCGCTATACGCTGAACGGTGCGACGGTGAACGCCAATCTCGCCGGCGGGACGCTTGCCCAGGCGAGCGGCACCTCGATCCTCGCCGGCACCGCGACCGGCACCAATGCCGTCATCGCCGGCGGCACGCTGCGTATCGGCAATGGCGGCACTGCGGGCTGGCTGACCGGCGACGTCGCCGTGAACGGCGCGCTGGTCTTCGATCGCAGCGACGCGGTGACCTATGCCGGCGCGCTCTCGGGCAATGGCAGCGTCAGCCAGGCGCAGGGCAGCCTCACGCTCAGCGGCGGCAGCGGCGGCTTTGGCGGAACGTTCACTGCCTCCGGCGCCGGCCTCGCTGTCACCGGCCAGTTCGGCAATGCGGACGCGCACCTCAACGTCGCGAGCGGTACGCTTTCGGGTGCCGGCAGCATCGGCGGCACGGTCACGCTGGCCGACGGCGCGCATCTCGCGGGCATCAGCGGATCGACTCTGTCGATGGGCGCGCTGGTGCTCGGTTCGGGCAGCATGGTCGACATCACGCTCGGCCAGCCTTCGACCAGCGCGCTGTTCGCCATCGCCGGCGACCTCACGCTGGACGGCACGCTCAACGTCGCCACCCAGCCGGGCTATGGCACGGGCATCTACCGCCTCTTCTCCTATGGCGGTGCGCTCACCGACAAGGGCCTAGCGCTCGGCACGGGAACCGGCGACCTGTTCGTCCAGACCGCCAATGCCGGCCAGGTCAACCTGGTCAACAGCAGCGGCGTCACTCTGTCCTTCTGGGACGGCGGCATCGCCGCCAACCACGACAATGGACGGATCGAGGGTGGCAGCGGCGCCTGGAGCCTCGGCACACGCAACTGGACCGACGCGAACGGCGCGCTCAACGGGCCGATGCAGCCTGTGCCGGGGTTCGCGGTGTTCCAGGGCAATGGCAGCACGGTCACGATCGACAATGGCGCGGGCCAGGTCGGCGCGACCGGCATGCAGTTCGCCGTCAGCGGCTATACTCTCGCCGGCGGCGCGCTGGCGCTGTCGGGCGAGCAGGCGATCGTCCGCGTCGGCGACGGCACCGCCGCGGGGGCAGGCATCGGCGCCACCATAGCCTCGGCGCTCACCGGCGCCGCGGCGCTCGTCAAGACCGATCTCGGTACGCTCACCCTCACCGGCGCCAACAGCTATGCCGGTGGCACAATCGTCCAGGCGGGCACGCTGATCGGCAATGCCGCCTCGATCCGCGGCAATGTCCAGAATGCTGGCACGGTCGTGTTCGACCAGGCGGGCAATGCGAGCTTCGCCGGCACGACCGGCGGGGCGGGCGGCTATGTGAAGTCGGGCGCGGGAGCCTTGACCCTAACCGCGGCGAGCAGCGGCAACTGGCGGGTCACCGGCGGCAGCCTGGTCTCCACCTCGACGCTGTTCACCGGCAATCTCGATCTCGGTGCCGGCACCAGCTTCGTCTTCGACCAGGCGGTGAACGGCAGCTATGCCGGAACGCTCACCGGCGCGGGCAGCGTGCTGTTCCGCGGCGGCGGCACGGTGTTGCTCACCGGCAACTCCGCCGGCTTTGCCGGCGTCACCACGATCGGCAGCCTGCTCTCGGTCAACGGCACGCTGGGCGGCACGATCGACGTGCTGGCTGGCGGGCGCTTGCAGGGCAATGGCACGATCGGCGCGAGCCGCATCGCCGGCACGATCGCGCCGGGCAATTCGATCGGCACGCTCACCGTGGCGGGCAATCTCAGCTTCCTCTCGGGCAGCACCTACGAGGTCGAGGCGAACGCCTCCGGCCAGAGCGACAAGATCGTCGTGAACGGCAGCGCATCGATCCAGAGCGGCGCGGTGGTCAGCGTGCTCGCGGCGGACGGCAATTACGCGGTCAACACCAGCTACACGATCCTGACCGCCACAGGCGGCCTGACCGGCACCTTCTCGAGCGTGACCTCGAACCTCGCCTTCCTGACGCCGAGCCTCGCCTATGGCGCCAACGCGGTGACGCTCAGCCTCAAGCGCAACACGATCGACTTCGCCTCGGTGGCGCAGACGCGCAATCAGCGCGGCGTTGGCCCGGCGGTCGAGGCACTGGGCCTGGGCAACACCGTTTACGACGCAGTCGTCGCGCTCACCGCGCCGGAAGCGCGCGCGGCCTTCGACCAGCTTTCCGGCTCGGACTATGCCAGCATGCGCGGCCGGCTGTTGGACGACAGTCGCTTCGCGCGCGAGGCGATGCTGGCGCGCGGCGACCTGGCGGGCGAGGAGGGCCTGTCGGTCTGGGGCACTGCCCTCGGCAATTGGGGCTCGATGCACCACGGCGCGCTGGCCCAAGGCTATGACCGCGATCTCAAGGGTTTCCTTGCAGGCTTCGATGCCGGGTTCGGCGGCCATTGGCGCGCGGGGCTGGTTACCGGCTACGACGCGAGCGAGCTGCGCACCGGCAATGCCACGCACAAGGCCGATACCTATCATGCCGGCGGCTATCTCGCTGGCAGCTACGGCATCGCCTCGGTCCAGCTCGGCGCTGCCTATGCCTGGAACGATGTCCGCTCGCAGCGCCGGATCGGGTTCGGCGGGCTCCACCAGGGGCTGGGCGATCGCTACCACGCCAACACCGCGCAGGTGTTCGGCGAAGTCGCGGTCAAGGGCGAACTCGGCGGCGTCGCGCTCCAGCCCTTTGCCGGCCTGGCCTGGGTCCGTCTCCAGGGCTCGGACATCGCCGAGCAGGGAGGGGCGGCCGCGCTCCATGGCGGGCAGCGTGACCAGAGCATGACCTATGGCAGCTTCGGCCTGCGCACCAACATGGCGCTCGGCGGCGGCGCGCTGCGCTTCAAGGGCTCGGCGGCGCTACGCCACGCCTTTGGCGACACGGTGCCGATGATCGACCTGGGCTTCGCAACCGGGCCGGGCTTCGTCACCGCGGGCAATGCGCTGGACCGCGACAATGCCGTGGTGGATGCCGGGCTGGAGCTGGACCTGGCCAGGCACGTCACGCTCGGCATTTCCTATGCCGGCAGCTATGGCACGCGCGCGACCGATCACGGCGCGCGGGCAGCGCTGAGCTGGCGCTTCTGATCTGACCTCCTATCCGGTGTGATTGCATGTTCGACCGTCTCGTCCGCTTCTCCGCCCGTATGTCCCCGCTGGCGGTTGCCGTCTCCAACGGCGCCGAACACATCCTGTATCGGGATTTCGACCGGATCATCGATCAGGCGGCGGCGGCACTCGATCGCGCCGGTGTCGAAGGACCGGAGCTCGTGGCAGTCAGCACGCCCGACGCGTATCGCCATCTCGTCCTGATCCTTGCCTGCGCCCGCCGCGGCGTGCCGACAGTCTCGCTGATCCCGCAGACGGCGCGGCCGATGGCGGCATTCACCGGCGCGGTGAAGCTGCTGTCGGACGATCCCGCGCACGCACCCGATCTGCTGGTCGACGCCGCCTGGCTCGCCGATGCGATCGCCACGCCGGCGCATATGCTGGAGACGCCGAAGCGCGATCCCGAGGCGCTGGGCCGCGTCCAGCTTTCCTCCGGCTCGACCGGTGAGCCCAAGGCGGTCGGCATGAGCTGGGCGCTGATGGATCGCCGCATCGAGCATACCTGGACACGCAATTTCGGCTATGAGCGGCTGCTGTCCCTGATCGGCCCGGAAAGCGGCGCGCTGCCGCTCTTCCTCTGGTGCTGGGCGCGCGGCGGCTGCGTGCTGTTCGGCGCGCCCGATCCCCAGTTCCTTGCCCGCTCGCTCACGGTCCTGCAGCCGACCGGCATGCTGGCGGCACCGGCCCAGCTCGCCGCGCTGCTCGATGCGCTGCCCGAGGACGCGACGCCCCTGCCCGGCCTGCAGATCGCGATCGGCGGCGCCCATGCCGCGCCAAGGCTGCGCGACCGCGCGGCGCTGCGTCTCGGCACGGTCAACGTCACCTATGCTTCGACCGAGGCGGGGGTGTGCACCAATGGCTTTGCCGCCAGCCTGGGCAATGGCAGCCAGGTCGGCTGGATCACGCCGTGGAGCGAGATCGAGGTTGTCGACGAGCACGACAATGGCTTGCCGCATGGCGCCAGCGGACGCGTCCGCGTTCGGGGATCGGACGTCGCCACAGGCTATCTGGGCGTCGAGTCCGACCATCGTTTCAAGGATGGATGGTTCTATCCGGGCGATATCGGCAGCACGACCCCGAACGGCATGCTCCATATCGAAGGCCGCGAGGACGAAGTGATGAACTTCGGCGGCCAGAAGTTCCTGCCCGGTGCGCTGGAGGGACCGGTTCTCGAAGTTGCCGGCGTCGGGGCTGTGGCGGCCTTCGCGCTGGAGGACGATGACGGAATTGCGCAGCCTTGGCTCGCGATCGTCCGCAATGGCGAGATCGAGCAGGCGCATCTCGGCAAGGCACTTGCGATCCCCGAGCTCCCGCCGGTACGCATTGCGTATATCGACGCGCTGCCGCTGACGCCGCTCGGCAAGGTGCAACGCGAACGCCTGAAGGATGCGGCTCGGCAGATCGCTGGCCGCTGAACTTCCGCGGCCCGCGCGTTCCGATCCATGCGCTGCCGAAGCGGCTGCGACCAAGGGATGAAATCCCGCATGTGCAGCGCGGAAATGCGCGCCAGGAGAGATTTCCGTATTTCCGAGCCACAGGAACGAAACGCCCTTCCGCTGATTCAGGCTCCAGGGTGGACAGGTCGGTCACCGACCGACCTGATGGGTCCGATATGAGAGTGGCGCCTCGCTGATGCCCGTGCCAAGACGGGCGCCATGAGCCGGGCTCTCGCCATCGTCGCCTTCGGCCGGCTGGCCGACCGGGCTGTTCGCGAACTTGGGCTCGAGATCGACGCACCAGGCAGCGCCGTCGCCCTGACGCCCCACGACATGCCGGGCGCGATCGACCGCGGCATATGGGTTGCCGATCTGCGCCCGACCGCCAGGGCCGGCGGCAGACCGAACCGCCGGTCGGCCGAATGATCGGCTTCGATGAAGCCTGCGCGCGCATTGCCGCGCTGCCGGAGCGCGCCGCGGTCGAGCGCATCCCGCTCGACCAGGCCGCCGGACGGATTCTTGCCGCCGACATCGTCGCCAGTCTCGACGCCCCGCGCGCCGACGTCTCGGCGATGGACGGCTATGCCGTGCGCGAGGCGGATCTGGCTCGCTTGCCGGCCCGGCTGCGGCTGGCCGGCGAATCCTTTCCCGGCCAGCCCGATCTGCCTGAAGTCGGCGAGAGGGCCTGCGTGCGCATCTTCACCGGTGCTCCGGTTCCACCGGGCGCCGATCGCGTTGTGATCCAGGAGCAGGTGACGCGCGACGGCGGTGTCGTACGCTTCGAGAGGCCGCTCGGGCCTGCCAGGCACATCCGGCCGCGCGGAGGAGACTTTCGCGCTGGAGAGATATTGCTCGCCGCCGGAACGCGGCTCGATGCGCGGTCGATAGTGGCGGCGGCGGCGGCCGATCTGTCGGAGATCGAAGTCCATTGCCGGCCGCGCGTGATCGTGCTCGCCACGGGCGATGAGCTGGCGGAACCGGGCACGGCTCGCGCTTCTCCGGTCGCGATTCCTGAAAGCGTGTCCTTCGGCGTCGCTGCCATGGCAGCGCAATGGAGCGGCGCGCCGGCCGGCCGGTACCGGCTGCCCGACGATTCCGGCGTGCTGGAACACGCGGCCCGCGCCGCGCTGGATGCGGCCGACCTGATCGTCGTGACCGGCGGCGCGTCGGTGGGCGAGAAGGATCATGCCAAGGCCATGTTCGGGCCGGCGGGCCTCGAATGCATCTTCACCAAAGTCGCCATCAAGCCGGGCAAACCGGCGTGGCTCGGGCGCGCGAGGGGCAAGCTGGTGCTCGGCCTGCCGGGCAACCCGACGTCGGCGCTGGTCGCCGCACGCCTGTTCCTCGCGCCGCTATTGCTGCGCATGGGCGGCGGCGATCCGAGCTCCGCATTGCGCTGGCGGGAGTCCGTGCTGGCCGAGGGGCTTCCGGCGGTTCGCGATCGCGAGACCTTCGTGCGCGCATGCTGGGCCGGAAACCGGGTCATGCCGCTTTCGGACCAGGACAGCGGCGCGCAACGCGCGCTCGCCGCCGCCGAGTTGCTCGTACGTCGCGGCATCGGCGCGCCGGCGCGCGCGGCCGGCGAAACCGTCGACGTGCTCGATTTCTAGGCGGAGATCATCTTGGCGCCAGCGGGGAATATGTTCTACGAAAGTCGGGGAGTTGCGCGATGGTCGACGACACGCCTCGGTACAAGACCTACAACCATCCCGCCGGTGGCTGGGGCGCCGCGGCGGCGACCGCCAAGGTTCTGCTCGAGCAGAGCGTCATCACCAAGGGCTCGCGTGCCCTCCTCTCGATGAACCAGCCCGGCGGCTTCAAATGCCCGAGCTGCGCCTACCCCGACGCCGACTGCAAGAAGACGCTCGATTTCTGCGAGAATGGCGCCAAGGCGCTCGCGCATGAGGCCACCAAGTTCCGCGTTACCCGGGATTTCTTTGCACAGCACACCGTCACCGAGCTGATGGAGCAGACGGACTATTGGCTGGAGATGCAGGGCCGCCTCACCGAGCCGATGCGCTATGACGCGGCGTCGGACAAATATGTGCCGGTGCGCTGGGACGAGGCGTTCGCCACGATCGGCCGCCATCTCCAGGCGCTGGACAGCCCCGACGAAGCGGAATTCTATACCTCGGGACGCACGCCGAACGAAGCGGCCTTCCTCTATTCCATCTTCGTGCGCGAGTTCGGGACGAACAATTTCCCCGACTGCTCGAATATGTGCCACGAGCCGACCAGCCGCGGCCTGCCGCTCTCGATCGGGATCGGCAAGGGCACCGTGGTCATGGAGGATTTCGAGCATACCGACGCCATCTTCATCCTCGGGCAGAATACCGGCACCAATTCGCCACGCATGATGAGCAACCTGGTCGAGGCGCGGAAACGCGGCGTCCCGATCGTCGCGGTCAATCCGATGCCGGAGCGGGCGCTGATCCGCTTTACCGAGCCGCAGGACATCGTGCAGATGGCGACGTTCGGCTCGACCCCGATCACCAGCGAGTTCGTGCACATCCGGATCGGCGGCGATCTCGCACTGCTGAAGGGCATGATGAAGGTCATGTTCGAGCGGGAAGCGGCCGGCGAGGCAATCCTCGATCACGATTTCCTCGCCGAGCACACGATCGGCATCGAGGCGGTCCGGGACGAGGTCCTGGCCCTCGCATGGCCCGATATCGTCGCCGCCTCCGGCGTCGAGGAGGCGCAGATCCGCCGCTGCGCCGAAATCTATATCCGCGCCCGCGCGACGATGATTTGCTACGGCATGGGCATCACCCAGCAGCTGCGGGGATCCGAGCTGGTCCAGCAGGTCGCGAACCTGTTGCTGCTCAAGGGCAATTTCGGTCGGCCCGGCGCCGGCATCTCGCCCATCCGCGGCCATTCCAACGTCCAGGGCGACCGCACCGTCGGCATCGACGAAAAGCCGTCAGAGGCCTATCTCGACCGCGTCCGCGACGTCTTCGGGTTCGACCCGCCGCGCGCCCACGGCCACCACACGGTCGAGAGCGTGGCGGCGATGGAGCGGGGCACCGCCAAGGTCTTCATCGGCCTCGGCGGCAATTTCGTCCGTGCCGTCCCCGACACCGACCGGTCCTATGCGGCGATGCGCAAGCTCGCCTTGACCGTCGGGATCACCACCAAGCTCAACCGCGGCCATCTCGTTCACGGCCGCGAGGCGCTCATCCTCCCCGTCGTCGCGCGTTCCGAGGCGATCCGCACGGCGCTGGGCGAGCAGTTCATCACGGTCGAGGATTCCTTCTCGAACGTCAGCGCATCGCGCGGCGTTCTGGAGCCGGCGAGCCCGGACCTCATGCCGGAGGTGGAGATCGTCTGCCGGATGGCGATGGCGACGCTGCCGGCGAGCAAGGTGCCCTGGGCCGATTATATCGACGACTATGGCCGCATCCGCGACAGGATCGCTGACGTCTATCCGGCGATCTACAGCGATTTCTCCGAGCGTATTCAGGCGCCCAACGGCTTCCACCTCGACGTGCCGCCGCGCCGCCGCGTCTGGCAGACCGCCAATGGCAAGGCCAACTTCCTGGTCCTGCCCGGCCTTGAGGTGAACGCGCCGGTCGCCGACCCGGAGATGCTGCGCCTCGCCACGGTGCGCTCGCACGACCAGTTCAACACGACGATCTACAGCTACAACGACCGTTATCGCGGCGTGTACAACGATCGCATGGTCCTCTTCATGAACGCCGAGGACCGCACCTGCCGCGGACTGGAGGCTGGATCGCGCGTCGCGCTTGAGACGATCAGCGACGATGGGATCGACCGCCGTGTCGAGGGGCTGACGCTCCTTGACTATCCGATGGCTCGCGGATCGGTCGCCGGCTACTATCCGGAGCTCAATCCGCTTCTGCCGCTCGACTATCACGACAAGACCAGCGGCACGCCGGCCGCCAAGTCCATTCCGGTTCGCGTGGTGGCCGGCTAGCGCGGCGCGGTGCGGGCGGCGGCCGCCTGTGCCAGGTCGGCCGGCGTATTGATGTTCGGAGGCGCAAAATCCCCCGCCACCGCCCGCGCGCCGATCCGCGCGGCAAAGGCGCGGACGGATCGTCCGCCATCGCCGGCCAGCTCGGCGTCGAGGTCGGCCAGGGCGGTGGCGGGCCACAGCCCGATGACCGGCTGCCCGGCCAGGCAGGAGGGAGCAGGATCGAGAAGTCGAAGGATGTCGGGCGGCAGCCAGACGCAATCGACGGAGATGCTGAGCACCTGGGCAAACCCCTGGTCGTTGGCATAGGCCAGTGCACCGGCGAGGCCGCCCAGCGGTCCCAGCGCGGGGCGCGGCCGATCGTCGATGGACATCAGGTCGGGCGAGGCTCGCCCGGCGATCGCCAGCGCCTCGCAAAAGGGCCGTAGCGCATCGATCGCGTGGTCGAGCAGCGCCCGGCCGCCCAGCATCGCCACCGCCTTGTCCGATCCAAAGCGCCGGGATTGGCCGCCGGCCAGAACGACGCCCAGCGTTCTCATGCGATCATCCGCTGCGCATCGCTGACGATCAGCGCCGAATCCGTTCGCGCGAGCGCAACCAGCGTCAAGCCGGCCCCCGCCGCCCGCTCGGCGGCCAGGCTGGTCGGCGCGGAGATGGTGACGAGCATCGGGCAGCCGGCGCGCACCGTCTTCTCGACCAGTTCGCAGCTGCACCGCGCGGATAGCAGGATGAACCCGCCCGCCGGATCAATCCCTCCGAGCGCCAGCGCGCCGATCAGCTTGTCGAGCGCGTTGTGCCGGCCGACATCCTCGCGCACGCAAAGGATCTGGCCGTCCGCCGTGCAGAACGCGGCGGCGTGGACCGCGCCGGTCTCCCGGCCGAGCGGTTGATGGTTCCGCAGGGACGCCAGGGAGCGCGCGATGGCGGCGCTGTCCACGCGGATCCGAGCGGTGACGTTCGGCAGCGGGCGCAGCACTTCGTCGATATTGTCCATGCCGCACAATCCGCAGCTGCTTTCGGAGACGCGCCGGCGCGCGCGCGCGCGCACGCGTTCCATTCGCTCGGGCGCCAGCCAGATTCGCACGGCCCACCCACCGGCGACCTCATCAACATCGACGCCGTCGACCTCGTCGGGCCGGTCCACCAGATTTTCACCCAGGGCGAAGCCGAGCGCATAGTCGTGAAGGTCGGAAGGCGTGGCCATCATGACCGCATAGCCGAGGCCACCGATCTCGACCGAGACCGGTGCCTCGATCGGCACGAGCCGCGTCAACGCCTCGTTTCCGGATTCCGCAAGGCCGAGCCGGCGCATGGGAAGCTCGATCGCGCTGGCCGGTGACGGGCTCACGCCGCCGTGGCCCGTGCGGGGCCGGACGCCGCTAAGATCGCGGAGCGTGAGAGGCGCGCGGCAACGGGCTGGGCCTCGATAGACGTCATGGTCGTCCTCCGGATTCAGACCGCCCATCATAGGCGCCGATGCCAAGGCGGCGATAGCCGGTTGCCCAGATCGGCTCGGCAGGCTCGAAACGGCGCCAGCGCAGGCCGGCGGCGTCATATGTCGTCATGTCCACGATCTTTCCGCCATGCCTTATCGCTTCGCGCAACGGGCCAGCCTTTCGCATATCCCGGGTGAGCAGAACGGAGGTTAGGGAGGCTGCTCCAGGGGCCGCGCCGGCCTCATTGTGGCCAAGCTGGCTTCCACGAGATGGTTAAGTCCTGGAGTGCCCATAACCGGTCGTGCGTCAGAACGAGCCCTTGACGGCATGATATACGTTTCATAAACGGTTCGTATATCGTGCAACATTCGAGGTAATCCATGGGCATCGTGAAGATCGACGACCACCTGCATGATGATATTCGTCGGGCCAGCACGGTGATGTGCCGCTCCATCAATGCGCAGGCGGAGTTCTGGATGAAGATCGGAATGTTGGCCGAGGCCAACCCGACGCTTTCCTTCAACGACATCACGAAGATGCAGCTGGAAGCGGCAGACGTGCATCCAAAGGATTTGGTGGCCGCCTGACATGGTGAAGACACCCGATGAACTGGCGCTCATGCGTGCGTCAGGCAAAATGCTGGCATCGGTCTTCGAGATGCTGGACGGACAGGACCTTATCGGCATGTCGACCCTGCACATCAACGACCTGGTCGAAGCTTTCATAACCGACGATCTCGCCGCCCGCCCAGCAAGCAAGGGACAATATGGGTTCGAGTATGTCCTGAACTGTTCGATCAATCATGTAGTCTGCCACGGCGTACCCAGCTCGGGCGAGATCATCCGCGACGGCGACATCGTGAATTTCGACGTCACCCTGGAAAAGAACGGCTTCATCGCGGATTCGAGCAAGACCTACCTGGTCGGCAACGTCCTACCCGCTGCACGGCGGCTCGTGCGGGTCGCCCGTGAGGCGATGTGGCAGGGCATAGGACAGGTCCGCCCCGGAGCCCATCTTGGCGACATCGGCTTTGCGATCGAACGGCATGCCAAGAGGAACGGATACTCGGTCGTGCGAGAATTTTGCGGGCATGGCATTGGCCGAGAGATGCACGAGGAGCCACAGATCCTCAATTTCGGGCGGCCCGGAACGGGTCTGAAACTGCGCGAAGGCATGGTCTTCACCGTCGAGCCGATGTTGAACCAGGGCACCCGCAAGGTTTCCACTGCTGACGACGGCTGGACGGTCGTAACCAATGATGGGAAGCTCTCCGCCCAGTTCGAGCATACGGTCGCCGTCACGAGAACCGGCGCCGAGATCCTGACGCTGCGTGGCGACGAAACACCGATGCTGGAAAGCAGAGCGTGATGTTTCCGATGCCCGCTTTGGCCCCTAGTCGTCCAGGGCCAGCTCGCGCTCGGAATGGAGGGAGACAGCCTTGTGATTGAGGCTGGAGATCACGTCCTCGAGAGCAGCCTTGCGCATCCACACCCGTGATTCATGCCCTGTGCCATGGCGCCACCGTGTCCAACAGCGGGCGCGTTGGAAGAGAAGAAGACGTGAATCGCAGCCCCCTCGCAGTGCGACGGAGTGACAAACACTCCTGGTCCGGCCGTCGAACCAGCTAAGCGTGGACGAAAGCCCAAGCCAATTCGCTCACTCTACGCTCCTGACAACCGAGTGGATCGATCCGTCGACCCTCGGTGCGGTGATCGCGCCCTAGTGGATTCCGCGCGGGTAAGCCTGCTTTGCTCGCCGAAATTATGGTTGCCCCGGATTTGCAGTGTTGGGAAGGGCGGCAGCTCTTTTGGTCCGAGCGATTTCCTTCCAATAGTTCGCGACGCCAGGTGCGTTCAGCACGATCGAGCACGTCTTCGCCAGTTCCTCGCCGGACAGCTCTCCGTTCACGCAGCCGGCGAAGGCTTCGGTCACCCTGCCTACCCCTGCCGGCTCCGGAATCGGCGGGCTGCCCGCTGGAAAGGCCGCGTCCGGTGCTCCGGGGAAGGCCAGAAAGTCGCGAGCCTCGATCGAAACCGTCGGGCCGCCACAGAGGCCGATCCTGGCCGTCTGGCCGACGGGAGGGCTGATGTCGCCATATTTTCCCGCAAGCGCTTCGATGGTCTTGCCGTTGAGCGCGCAGATCCGGTCTCCCGCCTTGAGGATTGTCTCCGAGGCAGGCGAACCTTTCATGAGATGGGTGATGCGCAGCGCTTTCCCGTCAGGGCGGTACTGGATGCCTATCCTTGGCCGATCGATGACTCGGGCCGTGCGGTCGGCGCCGTAGAAGGCGAGCGCGCTGTTTCCCGCATCAAGCACAAAGTTGGAGCGCCTTAGCAATCCAGTGCCGATCGAGGCAGGAATGCTTCGCCTGGAAAGTGGTCCGCGTTCAGGGTCGATTGATGCTATGGCAGGCCCCATCGAACGCGTCCCGATGCGCACCGCAGGCAAGCTCACCAGCCCGCTGATAACCGGGCCACCAGCGCCCACGCTTCGAATGTCGCTGCGTACCGGAGCTGCGCATTCCCGCAGCTTCTCCTGTTCTGACGCCAGATTGAGGTCGCTGTTGGCGCCGGTGTCCAGCAATGCTTTGACCGGTAGTCGGCAAATCTCGACATCGACAATGGGAAGGTGGGTTCGTGTTTCGATCGCCACCGTCACCGTGTCTGCGCCTTTCGGCAAATCGCCACCTAATAGGAAGCGGGCTCGGCGATTCTCCCAATCGATCTGCAGCGTGAGGCCCATGAGCATTTTGATGCCGATCGTGACGCCGACGCGCTCGTCGAGCGACAAGGGCTGATCGGTCACCGCCACCATTTGATTGAGGAGTGTGATCCCGCCGATCACCAGAGAGCCAGCGCGCCGGATGGGATAGTGGCTGATGCCGCCATAGCCGTTGGCGGAAATTCTCTGTTCATCCTTGGCCCCCTCGCCGGCGGGCAGGAGCCTCGAAGAAATCACCGCCACATCCGATACGGTCGATCCCGTGTCGACATTGGCATAGGTCGCCTGTCCGTTCACCGTCACCGGAATGATGATGCCGCCCCACCCCCCGCTGGATAGCGGGAGCCATTGCAGTGCCTGGGTGGCGTTGAAGCCGAAGCGCGCCTCGGGCTGGGCCTGAGGCTGGGCTTGGGCAAGGAGAGGGAACATGATGAGGCTGATCATTACGGCCGCCGAGGCGAGTAAGTACTCCATGGAGATTCGGCCTCTTCGAAACGGTGGGCGTCGAACCCGCCGCCCAGCCGACCGTGTGCGCAGGGCCTGCACTCCAAACAGCCCGAACGAGGAACTAGCGACTTCCGGGGCTCTTGGCCCCGGAAAGGGCAGCGGCCCTCTTGGTACGAGCAATTTCCTTCCAGTAATTCGCTACCGCAGGGGCATTCAGTACGATCGAGCATGCTCCGGCCAGTTCCTCGCCGGACAGGTCTCCGTTCACGCAGCGGGCGAAGGCGCCGGTAACCTTGCCTACACCCGCTGGCTCGGAAACTGCCGGGGCGCCCGCCGGAAGGGCCGCATCCGGTGCTCCGGGAAAGGCCAGAAAGTCGCGAGCCACGATCGAAACCGTCGGGCCGCCACAGAGGCCGATCCTTGTGGTCTGCCCGACACGCGGATTGATATCGCCATATCTTCCCGCAAGCGTTTCGATCGCCTTGCCGTTGAGCGCGCAGATTCGGTCATTCGCCTTGAGGATTGTCTGCGAGGCAGGCGAACCCTTCATGAGATGGGTGATAAGCAGCCCATTCCCATCGACGCGATACTGGATGCCTATTCTCGTTCGATCGATAACTTTGGCGCTGCGATCGGGTCCGTAGAAAGCGAGCGCTGCGTTCCCGATGTCGAGCACGAAGTTGGATCGCCGTAGTAGCCCGGTTCCGACTGACGCCGAAGAGCCAAGCGCGGAAAGCGGTCCACCCTCGGGATCGATTGAGGCCAATGCCGGCCCCATCGGACGCTTCCCAATGTGCACTGCAGGCAAGCTCACCAGTCCGCTGATGACTGGGCCGCCAGCGCCGTTGCCGCGAATCGTACTTCTTGCCACACTCGCACATTCCCAGAGGTTTTCCTGTTCAGGGACCAGGCGAAGGTCGCTGTTGGTGCCAGTATCCAGTAGCGCCTTGACCGTGGTTCCGCAGATATTGGCATCAACAAAGGGGAGCTTAGATCGACTATCGATCACCACCATCGCGGTATGCTCATCCTTGGGCAGGTCGCCACCGAGCAGGAAGCGCGCACGACCATGTTCCCAATCAACTTGCAGTGCGAGACCCATAAGTAGGTTGATGCCGATCACGGCACCAACGCGCCCGTCTTTGGAGAGGGTTCTTTCCGTCGCCGCCACGGGCTGGTTGAGGAGTGTCGCCCCCCCGACGACCAGCGATTCGACGCGTCGCATGACATAGCGGCCCGCGCCGCCATATGCGTCGGAGGAAACAGTCTTCCCACCTACCGCCTTGCCGGCATTGGAGAGCAGTTTCGACGAGATGACCGCTACGCCAGGGGTGCTCAATCCGGTATCGATTTCGGCAAGGGTTGCCTGCCCGTTGACCGTCACCGGGACGGTAATGATCCCATTTTGCTCGTCGCCGGCGAGAGGAAGCCACTGCATCGCCTTGGTGGCATTGAAGCCTAAACGCGGTTCGGTCGTGTCTTGATCCTGAGCCCGCACCTCACGCTGCAAAGGTGGGAAAGCCGTAATAATACCGATCGAGGCGAGGAACATGACAAAGAAGCGCTTCATGGGGCCAAACCTTCGGGAAAGGGTGAGCGACGAAATCCGTCGCTCACCCAGGTGCCTAATATTTTCTGATGAAACCCGTCAGTCGTTCGGTGATCGGCCGCTGGCGGCGTCATTTTGGAGCTGCAGTTCTCGGGCCTCCGCAGCCCAGTTGGTGCTCCCGCTATTGCCGCTACCGCCTGAGCTTCCGCCGATGGTGACGGTCACGACGCCGCCGGTCGGGGGGACGCCGCCTGTCGGGCGGAGGTCAACCGAAACACCGCCACCGCTCCAGACGTTGACGCCGCCGCCACCGCCGACACTACCGCCCACGTCGGGGCCGGTGGGCTTGGGCATGGGGCTGTGGTCCTGCCGCAGGCCCCCGGACACGAAACCGATCTCGTCATTGAAAAGCTCGCGAAGCATGGAAATATCCTTCTCTGAAGAATGACAATTTGCGTGATGTTCAGGCGACTTTGGTCAAATCTGGCTTTTCTCCCGGCTCCTCCTCTCTTGATGTCGCGATGATGCGCCCGCGTTCCAGCTCGAGGACGCGATCGGCATTGGCGATGGTGCTGTCCCGGTGCGCGACCACGACGCAGGACAGGCCCATTTCTCGTAGCGATGCATTGACCCGCGCTTCGGTCGGCCCGTCGAGATGCGCGGTGGCTTCGTCCATCACGAGCAAGCGCGGCGACCGGTACAGGGCGCGGGCCAGCAATACGCGCTGCTTCTGGCCGCCCGAAAGCGCCGAGCCCATGTCGCCGACCAGCGATTCATAGGCCATCGGCATCGCCATGATGTCGTCATGGATGATCGCGCGCCGCGCGGCGTCCTCGACGCGCTCAAGATCGATCTCGGGGTCGAAGAAAGCGATGTTCTCGGCGATGGTGCCGGCGAAAAGCTGATCGTCCTGCATGACCGAGGCGACCTGCTCGCGATAGGCGCCGAGCATCGCGGGCGTCAGACGCCTGCCGTTGACGAGGATATGGCCCTCGCTCGGCGGCGCCAGCCCGAGCAGCAGCTTCAACAGGGTCGTCTTGCCGCTGCCCGAGGCCCCGACGATGGCGAGCGTCTCGCCGCGGCGGATCGAAAGATCGACGCCCTGGAGAATCTCGGGATCGCCGATGGCATAGGCGAAGCGTATGCCTTCGAGCTCGATCGTCTCGATCTCTCCGCCAAGGCCGCCGGGCGTGGCTCGGGGTTCGGGTGCCGTGAGCGCGATGTCGCCGATCCGGCCGAGCTGCACATCGAGCATGCGATAGTCGATCGCCCGGCCGACGACGTTGAGGCTCGAATTCAGGAATTGCTGCTTATAGGCGGCGAAGGCCGTGATCATGCCGACGGTGAAGGCATTGGCCATGCTGAGGCGGATCGCCAGATAGACGAAAAGTATATTCTCAAGCGCAACGGTTGCGCTGTTCGCGGCGCTGAAGATCGCCTGCATCCGGGCGATCCGCACGCTCGCATTGACCACCTGAACCCGGCGGGTCTGCCAGACGCGCAGCCGCTCCCGCTCGCGGCCGAACAGGCGAATGGGAACGATGCCGCGGATGGTCTCGATGAGCATCGCCTGTTCGGCGGCCTGGGCCTGGATGATGCCGATGCTTTCCGCCTTCAGGGAGCCGAAATAGGCCAGGCGCAGCAGCACATAGATGCCGAGCGCGGCGAGTGTGACCAGGCTCAGCATCGGGGAATAGAGGAACATCAATCCGAGCGTGATCGTCGACAGGCACGCATCGATCACCGCCTGGATGAGGCCGCCGCTCAACAGATCGGTGATCGGATGCGTGGCATTGAAGCGGGTGAGCACGTCGCCGACCGAACGGCGCTCGAACCAGGGCACGGGCAGGCGCGCCATGTGGCGGAAGAGATTGGAGACCAGCCGATACCCAAGCTCGTTCGAAAGGCCCGCTACGGACCAGGCCCGGACGAGACTGGTGACCTGGCTCAATATCGCCACGGCGCCGAAGCCGAGCGCCAGCGCGGTGAGGAAATCCTGATCCTGCGACGGGATGACATTGTCGATGCCGAGCTGGAGATAGAAGGGCGCCGCCAACACGAAGAGTTCGATCAGCAACGACAATATCAGGATTCGTCCGAGCGCCGGGACGAGTCCGGACGTGCTGGACCAAAGCTGCCACAAGGACAGCTTCGCGCGCTCGCGCCGGCGCTCGAAGGCGATGGCGGGATGCAGTTCGATCAGGACGCCGGTGAACAGCTTCGACAGCTCCTCCCGGGACAGGCTTCGCGCGCCCAGAGCCGGATCGTTGACGAGATATCGCGCCTTGGCGCCGCGGCCCTTGATGGCAGTCAGCACGACGAAGTGGTTGAGGCCCCAATGGAGAATGGCCGGCAATGCGACTTCGCGCAGATCCTCGGGTTCGCCGCGCAGCGGTCGCGCGTCCAGCTTCATTTGGTCGGCGACCTGGAGCAGGGTCGCCAGCGTCATCCCTTTCATGCTCGCTCCGAAGCGGACGCGCAGGGACAGCATGTCGATCTCATGCCCATGATAGCCGGCGATCATCGCCAGGCAGGCGAGACCGCATTCCGCGGCCTCGTCCTGATGCACCATCGGCACACCGCGGCGCGAGAGGCGAAGAGCGACGTCGCTCATGCGCGGGACCGTACCGCGTGGATCGGCTCCAACAGCCAGTCGAGGAAACTGCGCCGATCGAGCACGATATCGGCCTGGAGGGTCATGCCGGGTTCCAGCGGAAGATCCTCGCCGAAGGCGCGGATGCGCTGCCGGTTCAGGCTGACGCGCAGTCGATAGACCGGTTCACCGAGCTTGAGCGCTGAATCGACTTCTTCCGGCGCCAGTGCCGAGCGCGAGATGGTCACGATGCGGCCATTGAATGTGCCGAAGCGCTGATAGGGGAACGCATCGTAGCGCAAGCGCACTTCCTGTCCGACCCGCGCCAGGCCGACGGCGCGCGAGGGCGCAAACAAGGTGACTTCCATTCTGGAATCGACGGGCACGATGGCAAGCAGCGGCAGGCGTCCGTCGCTGCTGCGGCCAGTGGTAGCCTGAAGCGCGGTAACGCGGCCCGTTATCGGCGCGGTGATGGTGAAACCGCGTGCATTCTCGGCTTCGATACGACGCTCCTCCAGACCGGCGAGGGATCTGCGGAATTCGGCATCCCTGGTCGAATGATCCCCCGGCAGTTTCAGCAGATCCGCCTGCGCGGTTCCGCGCCGTTCCGACAATTGGGACATTTGCTGGACGGCAGCCTGATATTGCGCCGCCGCGTTCAGCCAGGCCTGGCGGCGCCGCTCTTGCTCGGTCTGCGAGACAAAGCCCCTCGAGCCGAGCGCGCCCAGCGCCTCGAACGAGCGCCTGGTCGACTCGACCGCTGCCTGCTGAAACTCGATCTGCTTGGCAAGCTGGCTCTCCTCGCGATCGAGATTCGAGATCAGCCGCGTCAGCCGGACCCGTTCGGCGTTGGCGCGATCTTGTTCGCTGCCGATCTGTTGCCGGATTGCGTCCATCTGGTGGGTGAGAGACGCGATCTGTCCGTCGCCAGGGGAACTGCCATTGGAAAGCGGTTGCTCGCTGCGGATACGCGCCAGGGGTTGCCCACTGCGGACAAGGTCGCCCTCCTTCACCCCGAGCCAGACGATCCGGCCTGGCCGATCCGCATGTACCTTGGTGAGTGCGCGCGCCGGCACGACCTGTCCGACCACGCGTTCGGTCCGCGCATAGCTCCCCATCGTCACCCAGCAGAACAGGACCGTCACGATCAGCACCAGAAGACCGGTAATGAGCGACAGGGAAACGGAGCGCGTGATGGCGACTTCCCCCTCCAGGCGCCGGGCATGCTCCAAGGCCTCGGGACGGAAGAGCGGACTGGCTATCCTGAGGAATTGCCCACGCGTTTCGTTTGCGGGCGGGATATCGCTTGAGGCGACAAGGTGCTCGGCTGCCACGCGGTCGTTTCGTGTAACATTACAGTCATCCACGAATACCCCCGCGACTCGCTCTACATCGCATGCAGAAATGCACGAATATATCGGGCGACAAAGGGAGTTCCCTGCCGAAATGGCTGTAATTTTCTTGAAAAGAAATGCCGTTACACTCGTGCCAGACGGCACCTCCTCAACCAGTATCGGCACGATATAATTTTATTTTCGTAGCAATTAATTATGCTCAGTCCGAACCAACAGTATCTGCGATCACCTAAGCTTTCTTCTGTATCTCAACGCACCGATTGGACTGCGACATCCCCGGTGCGTTGTTGAGACGCTCGGTGTGCGCTGGCGGCGCAATCGCATTGGGCGGAAGCGATACTCATCCGTCAGATGTCGGCTAAGGCCGCCCGTCGCGCCAAGATCTGCCGGTCCGCAACCGGCCCAGAATCGGTCACTCGACACCCAATCGAGCGTCTGCGGTCACCAAAGCCCCCCTCTGAGGCATCCTCATTTTGGATATGAGGCGGTCCCAATTGGGTACGACAAACCGGTGGGAAATGGTGGGCGCTGACGGGCTCGAACCGCCGACCCTCTCGGTGTAAACGAGATGCTCTACCAACTGAGCTAAGCGCCCCGGGCACGATGCCGGTCCCGATCCGATGCCAAAGCCGGAGCGCCGGAGCAAGCCCTCAAACGAGACTCAACCCCGCCCGGCGTACGGCGCCCACATAGCTGCGCATGCCTTGCTGCGCCTTCTCGCTCAACACGATATAGGCGCGGCGCCGGTCGCCGGGATCGGCCTCGCGGCGAAACAGGCCGGCATCGTGCATCGTGCCGATCCAGCGCAATGCCGTGGTCGGCGGAACCGCCGCAGCGATGCACAGGCTGGATACCGATACGCGCCGCCGCTCGAGCCCGGCGGCGAACAGGTCCAGCAGCATGTCCCAGGCGGGATCGGCGAACAGGTCGGATGCGAAATACTGGGCGCGCAGCCGGCGCGCGCGGATGACCGCACGGATCTCGGCGGCGGCGATCTCGGGCATGGGCTCGTCGGGCCCGCGATACTCCATGTCGGGCGCCCGGATGCCGGCGCGGCGCTCGATCTCGTCTTCCTCCGCAAACTCGCCCCGGGTCAGGCGCGCAAGGATATCGGCGATGCGCGCCACTTCGTCGTTGAGCCGGCGCAGGCGCACGGCCTCGGAATCGCGCGTGACGTCCGCCAAGGAAAGCCGCGCCGCCGCCTCTCCCCCGGCGACGACACCCAACAGCGCGGCCAGCAGCTCGCCGGCGCCCGGATCGCAGAGGAGCTGAGCGCGCGGCGCCCCCAGCAGCGCGCCGGCAAGGTCGATCTGGTCGGCCGGAAAGATGGCGACCAGCGCAGGCCCATCCTCCATGCCGCACATCGCCAGGCGATCGAGCAGGGGCGCCGGCACGGCCGCGCCGCCGGCCCGGGCGTCGAGCAGGACGAGATCGAGCCGGGCCGCGTCCAGCAAGGGCGCCGCAGCCGCGAAATCGGCCCGATCCCGCACCCGGATCCCGAGCGCGGCGAACGCCGCGTCCACGTCCGCGCCCGCCGCCTCCGCGATCAGCACCGCGTTGACGGCCAGGGCATAGGGCGCGCCGATCAGTTCGGGGGCCGCGGAAAGATTCGTCATCGCCCTCTCGGAGTCGCTCCATGCGCCGGAGAGGCCCAACCTCCGAAACGGATGCTCTGTCCGCTCCATTCCGGTTCTGATGGCGCGGCGCGGACGGGCGCAGGATTCATTGCCCGTCCGTTCCGAATCAGTCCATGACTGATCCGTCGGATTCGGCTGCAAACACCGCGGCTTCGCTCTCGTCGCCAAGAAGCTCGCGGGTGGCGCTGGCGAGCAGGCCCGGCCCCAGCGCCAGCCCCACGGCGAAGAACACCGCCCCCACCACGCCGAACAGGATCTTGGCGGCGAGCGGCATGGCGAACTGTTTGGCGGCGAACGCCTCGGCCGCCAGGCGCATCTGCTCCTGGTCGCCATTGGCCTGGATCAGCGCGGCGAAATACTCGCCCATCACCGCCCACATCACGATGCCGGTGGCGACGGCGAAGATCAGCCCGATCAGGAAATAGCAGGCGAAGAGCAGCCAGAAGCGGCCGCGCGTCAGCTCCCAAGCGGCGTCCAGGCTCATCCGTCGGCGGTGGAAGCTCAGCGGGAAGATCAGCGAGATGCGGACCTCCAGCCAGACCATGGCGCAGAGAAAGGCCAAGGCGAGCACGACCGAGATCGCGCCGGCGATCGCCCCCGTTCCCAGTGCGAAGCCGATGATCGTGATCAGCAGCAGCAACAGCAATTCGCCGATCAGCACCGCGGCGAAGACGCCGACACAGACCAGGACCACCAGCCCGAGCATCCGGAACTCGTCCATGCCGAGCCGCATGAAGGCGAAGCCGCCCTCCTGTGGCCGCAGCATCGCGCGGAACACCGCGTTCATCAGCACCACGACGAGCAGCAGCAGGCAGAGATAGAGGAGCAGCATCAGGCTGAACATCGGGCCCGCCCAGACCGAGAGCGCCGCCCCGGCATCGGCGCTGGCCGGCATCACCGTGCCGAACATCAACAGGCCCATGATCAGCGAAATGGCCAGCGAGCCGACGCAATAGGTAACGGCCCAGATCACCACCGCACCCGGCCGCTCGCGCAACAGCCCGAACGCACCGCCCAGAATCGAACCCACGCTCGCCATCACAATCTCCCCGTTCGCCGCCGTCAGTCGAGGCTCTTCACGATCTCCTCGACCATCTTCTTCGCGTCTGCCAGCAGCATCATGGTGTTGTCGCGGTAGAACAGCTCGTTGTCGACACCCGCATAGCCCACGCCGCCCATCGAACGCTTGATGAAGAGTACCGTCTTGGCCCTTTCGACGTCGAGCACCGGCATGCCGTAGATCGGCGAGGACTTGTCGGTCTTCGCCGCCGGATTGGTCACATCGTTGGCGCCGATCACGAAGGCGACGTCGGTCTGGGCGAATTCCGAGTTGATGTCCTCCAACTCGAAGACTTCGTCATAGGGCACGTTAGCCTCGGCCAGCAGCACGTTCATATGGCCCGGCATGCGCCCCGCGACCGGATGGATCGCATATTTCACCCGGACGCCATGCTCCTTGAGCTTGTCGGCCATCTCGCGCAGCGCGTGCTGCGCCTGGGCGACTGCCATGCCATAGCCCGGCACGATGATCACCTGCTCGGCCTGGCTCATCAGGAAGGCCGCGTCCTCGGCCGAGCCGCGCTTCCACGGCCGGTCGATCGCCTGGCCCGCCGCGCCGCCGCCATCGGTGGCGCCGAAGCCGCCGGCGATCACGCTGAGGAAGCTGCGGTTCATCGCGCGGCACATGATGTAGCTGAGGATCGCGCCCGAGCTGCCGACCAGCGCGCCGGTGATGATCATCGCGCTGTTGTGCAGCGTGAAGCCCATCGCCGCCGCCGCCCAGCCCGAATAGGAATTGAGCATCGAGACGACCACCGGCATGTCCGCGCCGCCGATCGGCACGATCAGCAGGAAGCCGATGACGAAGCTGAGCGCAGTGACGGTCCAGAACACCCAGGGGCTCTGGTCGGTCACGAAATAGGCGATCAGGCCGAGGATGCCGGCAAGCACGCCCAGGTTGATGACGTGCCGGCCGGGCAGCAGGATCGGCTTGCCCGACATGTTGCCGTTGAGCTTGAGGAAGGCGATCACCGATCCCGAGAAGGTGATCGCGCCGATCGCGACGCCCAGCCCCATCTCGATCCGGCTGACGCTGAGGATCTCGCCGTCCGCGCCCAGGATGCCGAACGCGCCCGGATTGAGGAACGCCGCCGCGGCGACCAGCACCGCCGCCATGCCGACCAGCGAGTGGAAGGCGGCGACGAGCTGCGGCATCGCGGTCATCGCGATCCGTCGCGCGGTGACGAAGCCGATCGCGCCGCCGATCGCGATCGCCGCGCCCAGCTCGATCGGGCTGGCGATCTCGTGCGTGATCAGGGTGGTGACGACGGCGATGGCCATGCCGAGCATGCCCAGCCGGTTGCCCCGCCGGCTGCTCGCCGGGCTGGAGAGCCCGCGCAGCGCGAGGATGAAGCAGATGCCGGCGACCAGATAGGCCAGCGCCACCCAGGGATTGACAGGTGCCCCCTCATGCATGGCTCAGCCCTTCTTCTTGTACATGGCGAGCATGCGCTCGGTGACGGCGAAGCCGCCGAAGATGTTCACGGATGCCAGCGCCACGGCGACCAGGCCGAGCCATTTGGCGATCTCCGCGCCCGAGGCCGCCGACGCGATCAGCGCGCCGACGATGATCACCGAGGAAATGGCGTTGGTCACCGCCATCAGCGGCGTGTGCAGCGCCGGCGTGACCGACCAGACCACGTAATAGCCGACGAAGCACGCCAGCACGAAGATCGACAGGATCGAGATGAAGTCCATAAATTTGTGCCCACTCTATCTGACAGCGATCAGTAGAACCGTGTGTATTCTTGCGCGGTGAAGGGGCGCGCGACCATAGGCGAGAGTACCCGGACAGCAATCACGGCATCTTGCTTGCTCAACACCTCGATCTTGCAACCGAGAATCTCGAAGGTCATCGGCACTTTTTGGTCCTTAACACCGGTATAGCCGTCGAAACAGGGCTCGGACTTTCTTGGAGAATTGCCGATGCATACGCCGACATAGGCAATGCCGGTGATCTGATCGCGATGCGAGTATTTGATATGCAACCGGGGATACACATCCTCATCGCCGATCGAACGCTGTTCATAGGCCACCGGCTGAACCGGAGTCTGTTTGCGCGGGATCATACCGTAAGATTGGGGCACTCCGATCTTGCCGATGCCCAGTTGGAAGCTGCTCTCGAACTTTCCATCCCCATTTGCATCGGTAAGGCAGACGAAGGTCTTCGTGGTGCTGCCCAAGGGCGGGAACGAAAAGGTGCAGGCCACCCTTGTAACCGAAGTCAGCACCATCATGAGTGTGCCTGCGGGTACCAGCAGCGTGCCATCCGCACTTATGACATCGGCCTGCGCCGCGACGACCCGCGTCGGCAGCAGCCGGGCGGAAGCGATCACGTCATGCGGGTGGAGCATGCGAGTTCCGCTATCGATAGGCTGGGGATCGATTACCCAGATCGCCACATAGCTCTCCTTGCCTTCAAGCGCCGGAGCCGATGCGTGCGCCGGGATGGATGTGGGCGCCAGCAGCGCCGCGCTCAGGGCTAGGATCATCCTAACAGCCTCTCGTGCACCACCTTGCCGCCCTGGGTCAGGCGGATGGCGTTGCCGATCTCCTCGTCGAGGACCGGCCTGCCCTGCTCCTTGTCCCAGAAGGCGGAGAGGAAGTTGAACAGGTTGCGGGCGAACAGCGCAGAGGCATCGGTGGCGAGGCGCGAGGGCACGTTCCTGTGCCCGACGATCTTAACGCCGTGCCGCTCGACGATCTCGCCCGCCACGGCGCCCTCGACATTGCCGCCGGCCTCGACCGCGAGGTCGACGATCACGCTGCCTGGCTTCATCGTCGCGACCTGCGCGTCGCTGATCAGGCGGGGAGCAGAGCGCCCCGGGATCAGCGCGGTGGTGACCACGATGTCCTGCTTGGCGATGTGCGCGGAGACCAGTTCGGCCTGGGCGGCCTTGTACTCGTCGCTCATCTCGGTGGCATAGCCGCCGGTGCCTTCGCCCTCGATGCCCTGCACCGCTTCGACGAAGATCGGCTTGGCGCCGAGCGACAAGATCTGCTCCCTGGTCGCCGCGCGCACGTCGGTCGCCGAGACCTGGGCGCCGAGGCGCCGCGCGGTGGCGATCGCCTGCAGCCCCGCCACGCCCACGCCCATCACGAAGACCTTGGCGGCGGAGACGGTGCCCGCCGCGGTCATCATCATCGGGAAGGCGCGGCCATATTCGGCCGCCGCATCGAGCACCGCCTTGTAGCCCGACAGGTTCGACTGCGAGGACAGGATGTCCATCGACTGGGCGCGCGTGATGCGCGGCATGAACTCCATCGCCAGCGCCTCGAACCCGCCGCTGGCATAGGCATCGACGCGGGCACGCTCGCCAAAGGGATTCAGGCCTGCGACGATCCATGCCCCCGGCTTCGCGCCCTTCAGGCTCGCCGGATCGGGGCCCTGCACGCCCAGCACGATGTCGGCGTCCTTCAGCGTCCCCGCACGGTCGCCGATGGCGGCGCCCATGTCGGCATAGGCCTGGTCGGCGATCGAGGCGTCCAGGCCCGCATTTGCCTCGACGGCCACTTCGGCACCCAGCGCGACGAACTTCTTCACCGTTTCCGGAGTCGCGGAGACGCGCCGCTCGCCGGCGGCGGCCTCCTTCAGGACCGCGATCTTCACTTGGCGGAGATCAGGAAGACGACGAGGGCGGCGATCAGGGCCACGCCGATCGTGCCCCAGAACATCATCGCCTTGAAACCATTCCAGGTCTGCTCGTGCGCCTTGAGCTGTTCGGCGCTGTCGACCGTATCGACCATTCGTCTCTCCCCTTGAAACGTGAATTGGCCTGACCTTAGCTCCGCCCCTCCACCCGCTCAACCCTCGTGCCGCTACGTCAGGCTTAAGCCCGCCTTTACCCATCCGTTCTATGAGTGACGCCCTGAAACGGGACATTGGGGACAGAAAGAGCGATGACGCGCAACGGCCAGCGCCTCCTGATGCTGATCGACGACGAGCCGGCACAGCGCCGCCTCGTCGCGGCCATCGCCGCACGCCGCGGCTGGCGCACCATCTTCGCGAGCGAGGCCGAGACGGGCATCGCCACGCTGGGCACCCCCGACGGGATGGCGCTCGACGCGATCCTGCTCGACCATAGTTCGCCCGACGCCGATGCGGCGGGGCTGATCGGCGAGTTGCGCACCCGCCGGCCGCAGCTGCCCATCCTGATGCTCACCGCCAACGGATCGGTGGCCAACGCCGTGAACGCGATGCGCGCCGGCGCGACCGATTTCCTGGTGAAGCCGCTCGCCGCCGAGCGGCTGCTCGCCGCGCTCGAGGCCGCGGTGGGCGGCAAGACCGCGGGCGAGCTGCGCCCGCTCACCGAGAAGCTCTCCGCGCCGCTCGCCTTTGACGAGATCGTGGGCAGCGCTCCCTTGTTCCGCGCCGCGCTGGCGATCGCCGCCAAGGCCGCCCGCGCCCGGGTGCCCGTCCTGATCGAAGGCGAGAGCGGCGTCGGCAAGGAAGTGGTGGCCGAGGCGATCCACGCCGCTTCCCCGCGCAGCAAGAAGGACATGGTCTGCGTCAATTGCGGCGCGATTCCCGCCAACCTGGTGGAAAGCGAGCTGTTCGGGCACGAGAAGGGCGCCTTCACCGGCGCCTTCGAGCGCAAGATCGGCCGCTTCGCCGACGCCGATGGCGGCACGCTGTTCCTCGACGAAGTGGGCGAGATGCCGCTCGACGCGCAAGTGAAGCTGCTGCGCGTGCTGCAGTCGGGCGAGATCCAGCCGATCGGCGCGCGCCACGCCCGCGAAGTCGACGTCCGCGTGATCGCCGCGACCAACAAGACGCTGCAGGCCGAAGTGGAGGCCGGGCGTTTCCGCGAGGACCTTTATTACCGCCTGAACGTCGTCCAGGTGACGATCCCGCCCCTGCGCGAGCGCATCGGCGACATCCCGGCGCTGGCGCGCCACCTGCTCGCGCGCATCGCCGAGCAGCCCGGCCTGCGCCCGCTCGGCATCACCGACGACGCGCTGCAACTGCTGGGCAGCTATGACTGGCCGGGCAATGTCCGCCAGCTCCAGAACGCGCTGTTCCGCGCCGCCGTGCTGTGCGACGGCGACGGGCTGGCCCGCGCCGATTTCCCGCAGATCGCCCAGCTCGCGGCCGGCCGGCCGGCGGCCAATGGCGCGCAGGCGCCGGGCAACGGCCATGCCGGCGTCACCCTGTTCCGCCCCGACGGCAATCTGCGCGCGCTCGACGAGATCGAGGCCGATGTGATCCGCCTCGCCATCGGCCATTATCGCGGCCGGATGACCGAGGTCGCCCGGCGGCTGGGGATCGGTCGCTCGACGCTCTACCGCAAGCTCGGCGAACTGGGGATCGACCAGAGCGCGGCCTGAGCCTAGGCTCGCCGCCATGCTGGCCGAAGCGCTCCGACTGCTCGAACAGGCTGCCGAACCCGGCGTGGCCGACGGGATGCCGCGCTTCGGCATCGCCACGGCGGACCGCGTCATCGGGATCAAGGTCGGCACCGTCCGCGGCGTCGCCAAGACGCTGGGGCGCGACCAGGCGCTTGCCGAGCAGCTATGGGATGCCGGCGTGTATGAAGCGCGGCTGCTCGCCTGCTTCGTCGGCGAGCCCAAGGCGCTGACGGCGGAGGGGATGGACCGCTGGGCCGCGGGGTTCGACAATTGGGCGACCTGCGACACGGCCTGTTTCGGCCTGTTCGACAAGAGCCCGCTCGCCTGGGGCGCCGTCCCTCGCTGGGCGGAGGACGAGCGCGAGTTCGTGCGCCGCGCCGCCTTCGCCCTGCTCGCCGGGCTGGCGCTGCACGCCAAGAAGCTGGGCGACGCCCCCTTCCTCGAAGCGCTGCCGCTGATCGAGGCCCATGCCGGAGACCCGCGCAACTTCGTCAAGAAGGGCGTGAGCTGGGCCTTGCGCGGGATCGGCATGCGCAACCCCGCCCTCCATGCGGCCGCGGGCGAAATGGCCGAGCGGCTTTCCGCCTCGCCCCTGCCCGCCGCGCGCTGGATCGGGCGGGACGCGGCGCGCGACCTGGCGCGCCCGGCGGCCAGGCGGAAGGCCGGGCTCGGCTAGACCGTCAGCCACTGCCAGAGCAGCCGGCCCGGCAGGAAGGCGAACATGCCCGGCAGCAGCAGCGCCAGCACATAGAGCCGCCACATGTTGCGCTTGTGCGCGGCGAATTGCCCGGCACGGGCCTGGCGGACGGCACGGTACAGCGTGAAGAACACGACGGGCACGAACAGGTGCAGCCAGCTGAACTGGCCGTGGTTCAAATAGCGGATGAACAGCGCCGACACCGCCGCGGTGACCATCAGCAGCGCCCAGATCCGGCCAAGCAGCTTGTGCGTCGCATCGCCCTTGCGGGCCAGCAGCACCCAGAGGCCAAGCGGGATCGCCGGCAGCACCGCGACGAGATGGACGAGGATGGCGACCTGCCGGATCTCATAGGTCGCCGGCGTCAGGCCGAGCAGCACCCGAGCCACGGCAAGCCCGGTAGCTCCCGCCAAAGTGCCCGCCGCGACGAACATGACTCCCTTGGCGATCCGCGACAGATCGATCCCCCCTGCTTCCCGAACGATTGCATTGCTGGCCATTGCCTGCCTCCCGACACTATTGGCACGAGCAGGATCGCAGCTGGCGGTGCACCCGCAATCGCGGCTACGTGGACCGGCAAGGCGCTTCGCCGGCCGGCAGCGGCGCGGAGGGCGCCGCCATTTGGCGAAGCGCGAACGGGACGAGGAAGACAGGCTTTGGGCGGCACGCGGCGGATTCTGATCGACTGCGCGATCATCCTGGGCGTCGGGCTGGTGCTGGCGCTGGTCGGGCCGTTCGGCAGCTTCGCGGCTCCGTTCGGCCTCAGGCTGCTCTATTGGCTGGCGATGAGCTATGCGGGATATTTCCTCTATTTCCCGGCGATGCGCGCCATGGGTGCGCTGGCCCCGCGGCTCGACCTGCCCGAGCCGGCGCTCTGGGCGGCAGCCTGCCTGATCGTCTCGCTGCCGATGAGCGCCGTGGTGTGGATCGCCAATTTCGTCTGGCATCCCCCGCGCTGGCCGAGCCTCGAACAGGCACTCGCCCATTATTTCAACGTGCTCCTCCTCGGCGCCCTGGTCTGCGCCCTCTTCTGGTTCGCGCGGCAGCGGCATCTCGCCAGGCCCGAACCGGCCGCGGAGCCGGGAGCGCCCGGCCCGCCCCGGCTGGTCGAGCGCCTCCCGCCCCATCTCCGCGCGCTCCCGATCGCGCTGGAGATGGAAGACCATTATGTCCGCGTCCACACCCCCCATGGCTCCGCCCTCCTCCTGATGCGCATGCGCGATGCGGTGGCCGAGCTCGACGGCACGCCCGGCGCTCTGGTCCATCGCAGCTGGTGGGTGGCGCGCGGCGCCGTGCAGGGCGTGCGGCGCGAGGGGCGCAACATCCGCCTCCAGCTCGCCGGCGGGATCGAGGCGCCGGTCGCCCGCACCCAGGCACCGGCGCTCGAGGAACAGGGCTGGTTCTAGCGGACCGCCACCAGCTTCGCCTTCGACAGATGCCAGCGCCTGTCGGCAGGATTGTCGCTCACCCCCGCGGCCACGCGGTGGAGCGTGTAGCTGCCGCGGAAATGCTGGCGCCTGCCGTTCTTGAGCGTGGCACGGACATCGACCGGCACCTCGATCCAGCGCTGGCTCATCCCGGCATCGGCATTGCGCGGCGTGCCCGTCGCCACCCTGCTGTGCGCCGTCGCGGCAAAGCCCTGGCGGAAGTCGGCATAGCTCTTGCCGCTCGCCTTGCCGCCATCGTCCCAGGCCGCATAGGCGGCACGGAAATCGCCGCGCTCGATCGCGGCATAGTAGTTCTCGACCGTCCGGCGCGCGGCGGCGGGGGAGCCGGCATCCTGGGCGAGCGCCGCCGAGGGAGCGGCAATCAGAGCGAGAGCAAGGGCAAGACGCATGGGCTGTTCTCCTAGCGCGCGATCAGCGCCGCATCGCGCAGGCCGCGCCAGACGCGTAACGCCTGAACCGTCTCGAATACATCATGAACGCGGATCAGCTGGACCCCGGCATCGGCTCCCTTCAGCGCGAGCGCCAGGCTGCCGCCCAGGCGCAGGTCCGCCGGCGCCTCGTTCGAAAGCGCCCCGATCATCCGCTTGCGGCTGGCGCCGAGCACCAGGCCGCAGCCGATCCCATGGAAGAGCGCCAGCCCGTTCAGCAGCGCGAGATTGTCCTGAAGCGACTTGCCGAAGCCGATGCCGGGATCGACCAGAATCCTCGCGCGATCGACGCCGGCGGCGGCGACGTCCTCGACCCGCTTCTCCAGCCAGTCGTACACGTCGAGCAGCACGTCGCCATAGCCCTCGCCGCCATGCGGGCCCTTTTGCGGTTCGGGCGAGTGCATCAGCACCACCGGACATCCGGCCGCTACCACCACTTCGAGCGCGCCGGGATCATGGAGCAGCGCCGCGACATCGTTGACGAGATGCGCCCCCGCCTGGAGCGCGGCAGCCATCACCGCGGCCCGGCGCGTGTCGACCGAAATCGCCGCGCCGCCGCGCGCGAGCCGGCGGATCACCGGAACGACACGCTCGATTTCCTCGCCTTCCCATATTTCCGCCGCGCCGGGCCGAGTCGATTCGCCGCCAATGTCGAGGATCGCCGCGCCGGCCGCCGCCATGTCGACGCCTGCGCTGGCGGCGGCATCGGCGTCCTGCATGTGCGTGCCGGCGTCCGAAAAGCTGTCCGGCGTGCGGTTGAGGATCGCCATCACCTGGGGCTGATCGAGCCGGACGATGCGCGGACCGAGCGCGAGCGGCGCGCGCGGGGCGGCGATGCGCTCGAGGATCGCGACGATGCGCGGGTCCTCGGGCAGGTCGGCGATCGCGACGGTGCGCTGGAGCACGCGCTTGCCCTTCTCCCGCGCGATCAGCTCGACGGCCGAGCACCAGCTGAGGCCGCCCGCCAGGCGGACGAGCTCGCCGTCGCGGTCCACCGGCGAATCGGCGAGCTGGACGGGGCGGAGATAGAGCTTCGCCGAAGCGGGCAGATCGAGGGTCATGCGGCGCGGAAAGTCGCTGACGTCGCGGCATCTACGCGCGGGCGCACGGCGCGGTGGTCGACGGGAGGGGGCGGGAGACGGCTGGCCATATGGCAACCGTCCCAGACGCAATCCTGCATTGGAAGCGGAAAGTGCAGGAAGCGAGGCTTTGCGCGCCCTTCTGCTCCCCGGCCAAGGCCGGGGCCGAGTTTCGGCGCACTCGGTTAGGCGGGAAGCCCCCTCGAACGACATTGCAACTGGGCCCCGGCCTTGGCCGGGGAACAGCTTCGGGAATCGTCGATCGCCATTTGCGCGGGAGAATTACGGCTGGGTCGCCAGCAGATAGGTCTGCCGCAGCGCATCGATCGGCCTGAGGCCGTCGGCGGCTTCATAGTTCCAGAAGGTCCAGCCATTGCACGACGGCGCGTTCTGCAGCGTCGCGCCCAGCTTGTGGATCGAACCGCTCTGGCCGTCGCAGCGCAGCGAGCCGTCCGCGCCGACCACTGCGCGCCAGCGGCGCTTGCCGTCGGTGAGCACGGTGCCGGGCGCGAGATAGCCGTTCTCGACCAGCTGGCCAAAGGCGACGCGCGGCTGGCTCTTGGGTGCCTGCATCGTCTTCAGCGCCGATTCGTCGAGCGGCAGCGCCGCCTCGATGCGCTCCTGCGCCGCCTCGACATAGGCGCTCTCGCGCTCGATGCCGATCCAGCGCCGGCCAAGCCGCTTGGCGACCGCGCCGGTGGTGCCGGTGCCGAAAAAGGGATCGAGCACGACGTCGCCCGGCTTGGTGCTGGCGAGCATGATCCGGTAGAGCAGGGCTTCGGGCTTCTGCGTCGGGTGGACCTTGGTGCCGCCCCGCTTCAGCCGCTCCTGGCCGCCGCAGATCGGGAATTCCCAATCCGAGCGCATCTGGATCTCGTCGTTGAGCGTCTTCATCGAGCGATAGTTGAAGGTGTATTTCGCCTTCTCGCCGGTCGACGCCCAGATCAGCGTCTCGTGCGCGTTGGTGAAGCGCGTGCCCTTGAAATTGGGCATCGGGTTGGCCTTGCGCCAGATGATGTCGTTGAGGATCCAGAAGCCCAGGTCCTGGATCGCCGAGCCCACCTTGAAGATGTTGTGATAGCTGCCGATCACCCAGATCGTGCCGTCGTCCTTCAGGATGCGGCGCGCCTCGGCCAGCCATTCGCGGGTGAACGCGTCATAGGCGGCGAGACTGTCGAACTTGTCCCATGCATCGGTGACGGCGTCGACATGGCTGCCGTCGGGCCGGTTGAGGTCGCCGCCGAGCTGGAGGTTGTAGGGCGGATCGGCGAAGATGCAGTCGATCGACTTGGCCGGCAGCGCGCGCATGGCCTCGATGCAGTCCTGCTGCAGGATCGTGTCATAGGGCAATACGTCGACCCAGCTACGCGCCGTCGCCGGCTTGAGCCTGCCCTTTTCGAGAACCCCCATTAACCTCTTTCCCTTTGTTGGAGAGGCGGTTTCTGTCGCGGAACGATCCTACGTCAAGCACAGATTGGTTAACGAAAAACCCTGCGATTCCGTTAACTTGTGGAACGGTTCGGAAACTTATCCACATGCTGAGTCGCGAAGTTATCCACAGCCACTAGATATGGGGTGTGGCGAAAAAGACTCAATCCGCCGCCGCCCGGCGCTTTTCGTCGCCATCCCCGCACAGGCGGGGATCCCGGATAACTTCGCGTGCCGCTTCGGGCTCTGGATCCCGCCTGTGCGGGGGTGACGGAGAATCATGTGGCGACGGCTATTCCGCCCCCCGGGTCCCGAAGTCGAAATGCGCCTGCGCCACCGGGGCGAAGCTCCTGCGGTGGTGCGGCGTGGGGCCGAGCGACCGCAGCGCCTCCTGATGGACCTTCGCCGCATAGCCCTTGTTGCTCGCCCAGCCATAGCCGGGGTGGAGCGCGTCCAGCGCGATCATCATCGTGTCGCGCCGGTGCTTGGCGACGATCGAGGCGGCGGCGATCGACAGGCAGAGCGCGTCGCCGCCGACCACGGCATGGCTCCGGTGGCTCCAGTCCGGACAGCGATTGCCGTCGACCAGCACGAAGGCGGGGGCCGGCCCGAGCGCCTCGACCGCCCGCGTCATCGCCAGCATCGTTGCCCAGAAGATGTTGAGGCTGTCGATCTCCTCGACCGAGGCGATGCCGACGCCGACCCGGGCACAGGCGAGGATCTCGGCGCAGAGCCGCTCGCGCCGGGCCGGGGTGAGCGCCTTGGAATCGTCGATGCCCTCGGGAATGCACTGTGCGTCGAGCACCACGGCGGCGGCGACCACCGGGCCGGCGAGCGGGCCGCGCCCGGCCTCGTCGACGCCCGCCACCGGGCCATTGTGCAGCTTTCCGTATTTCCGCTCGAACTTCAGGTCAGGCATCGCCGACCCGCCATGGCGGATAGCGGCGCATCTCGCCAGCCTGGTAGAGGCGCACCGAATTGCCCGCCGGATCGCGCAGCCGCGCCTCGCGCCAGCCCCAGGTCTCGTCCCTGGGCTCCTGCTCGAAGGCGATGCCCTGTTGCTGGAGATAGGCGACGGTGACGTCGAGGTCGCCGCATTCGAAATAGACGACCGGCGCGGTGTATCCCGGATCGGTGGCGATGCTGAACGTGGCGCCGCCCTCGGTCTCGAACCGGGCATAGCGGGGGCTGGCGCGGACGACCTGGGTGAGGCCGAGCAACCGGTAGAAGCGTTCGCTGGCGGCAAGATCGGTGGCGGGGACGGTCACCTGGTTGAGCATCGGCTCGAAGAAGCTCAGATTGAGGTCGAGCCGCACCGCCTGATGCCCCATCGGGCCATGGCCGCGGCCCAGCCCCGGCGCCTCGCGCATCGCGATGCGCACGAAGCGGCGGGCGCGGCGAACGGCCTCGGGCAGGTCCCATTCCTCGGCCAGCCCGCAGGCGATGGCGGTGGAAAGCGTGCAGCCCGTGCCATGGGTGTTGTCGGTCTCGATGCGCGGATTGCTCCACTCGATCTCGGGCGGATCCTCGGGATCGGCGGAATAGAGCCGGTCGGTGATGATCGGGCCTTCGACATGGCCGCCCTTGACCAGCACCGCGCAGCGATGCGCCGCGACCAGCGCGCGGGCGTCGCCGCCCAATGCCGCCAGTTCGGGGATGTTGGGCGTGACGACGCTGGCGCGGTCCATCAGCCGCTCGAACGCGGCGATGGTCGCATCGTCGGCGAGCGTGGCGCCGCTGGTCGCGACCATGACGGGATCGAACACCACCGGCACGCCGGGCAGTTCGCCGAGCTTCTCGGCCAGCGCCAGCGCGGTGCGGGCCGAGCCGATCATGCCGATCTTGATCGCGTCGACGCCGATATCGGTGACGCAGGCGTCGATCTGGGCGAGCACCATCTCGGTGGGCACCGCATGGACGCCGGTGACGCCCAGGGTGTTCTGCGCGGTGATCGCGGTGATCGCGGTCATCGCATGGCCGCCGAGCATGGTGGCGGTCTTGATGTCGGCCTGGATGCCGGCGCCGCCGCCGGAGTCCGATCCGGCGATGATCAGGATGCGAGGCGTCATAGACATCAGCCCTTGAACCGGCGCTCCGTGCTGGCCGGGTTGTTCGCCAGTGCCTTACCCACGCGCGCCGGCCGGTCCAACAGCTCGCCGCCGCAATTGGGGCAGCGTTCGTCGAGCGCGTCGGCGCAGGCGGCGCAGAAGGTGCATTCGAACGAGCAGATGAAGGCGCCGCCCTCGTCGGCGGGCAGGTCGGCGCCGCAGCGCTCGCAGTCGGGGCGCATCTCAAGCATCAGGCGGCCGCCGCGCGCACGACATCGCAGATGCGGTCGACCACCGCCTCTACCTGCGCCTTGTCGTCGCCCTCTGCCATTACCCGGATCACCGGCTCGGTGCCCGAGGCGCGGATGACGAGGCGGCCCTTGCCGTCGAGCTCCGTCTCGGCCGCGGCGATCGCATCCTGCACGCGCGGATCCTCCAGCGGCTTGCCGCCCTTGAAGCGGACGTTCTTGAGCAGCTGGGGCAAGGGATCGAAGCGGTGGAGCACTTCGCTGGCGGGCGCGCCGGCGCGGACCAGCTCGGCGAGCACCTGGAGCGACGCGACCAGGCCGTCGCCGGTGGTCGCATAGTCGGACAGGATGATGTGGCCCGACTGCTCGCCGCCGACATTGTAGCCGGAGCCGCGCATCTTCTCGAGCACATAGCGGTCGCCCACCTTGGTGCGGATCAGGCCGAGGCCCTGCGCCGAGAGATGACGCTCGAGCCCGAGGTTCGACATGACGGTGGCGACCAGGCCGCCGCCCGCGAGCCGGCCCTGGCGCGCCCAGCCGCCGGCGATCGTCGCCATCAACTGGTCGCCATCGACCACCTTGCCATGCTCGTCGACCACGATCAGCCGGTCGGCGTCGCCGTCGAGCGCGATGCCGATATGCGCGCCCGAACCGACCACCGTCTCGCACAGCGTGTCGGGCGCGGTGGAGCCGACGCCGTCGTTGATGTTCTTGCCGTTGGGGGTGACGCCGATCGCGATCACGTCGGCCCCCAGCTCCCACAGCGCCGAGGGCGCGACCTGATAGGCGGCGCCATTGGCGCAGTCGACGACGATCCTGAGTCCGTCGAGCGTGAGATCGGAGGGGAAGGTCGACTTGGCGAAATGGATGTAGCGGCCGCGCGCATCCTCGACCCGGCGGGCCCGGCCGATATCGGCCGAGGCGGCGAGCGCCACCTCGCCGTCGATCAGCGCCTCGATCGCCAGCTCGTCCGCGTCGGACAGCTTGTAGCCATCCGGGCCGAACAGCTTGATCCCGTTGTCGGCATAGGGATTGTGGCTGGCCGAGATCATCACGCCCATGTCGGCGCGCATCGAATGGGTGAGCATCGCCACCGCGGGCGTGGGCATCGGCCCGACCAGCACCACGTCCATGCCCACCGAAGTGAAGCCCGCGACCAGCGCGTTCTCGAGCATATAGCCCGAAAGCCGCGTGTCCTTGCCGATCACCACCCGGTGCCGGTGATCGCCGCGCCGGAAATGCGCGCCGGCCGCCATGCCGACCTTCATCGCCATCGCCGCCGTCATCGGCGACAGGTTCGTCGCGCCCCGGATTCCGTCGGTACCGAAATATTTTCTTGCCATGTGCCGTTTTCTCGCGACCTTGCGGGTCCTCAACCGCCACCGGATAGCGCGGAATTTCTCAAAGGGCGAGCATGTCGCAACCAACCCGTATCCTGTTGTCCCTGATCGCGGGACTGATCCTCGGCGCCGTGCTCGCCGCCTGGGCGCCCGCCGCGGCGCTGACCGCGGCCGAATTCGCGCAGCCGATCGGCCAGGCCTGGCTCAACGGCCTGCAGATGACGATCGTGCCGCTGGTCGTCGCGCTGCTGATCACCGGCGTCGCCGCCACCGCCGAGGCCGCCCAGGCCGGCCGCCTGGCGGGCCGCGCGATCGCGCTCTACGTCGTCGTGCTGTTCCTCTCGGCCACGGCCGCGGCGATCCTCACGCCGCTGTTCCTCCACATCGCGCCGCTGCCGCACGAATCGGCCGAGGCGCTGCGCGGCGCGCTGGCCGGCGCCGAGAAGATCGGGCCGGTCCCGCCGATCGGCGAGTTCCTGGCCGCGATCGTCCCCGCCAACATCGTCAAGGCCGCGGCCGAGAACGCCTTCCTGTCGCTGATCATCTTCTCGCTGATCTTCGCCTTCGCGATGACGCGGGTGGGCGGCGAGGCCCAGGCGCTGCTGACCAACTTCTTCAAGGCGCTGCGCGACGTGATGCTGGTGGTGATCGACTGGGTGCTGTGGGTGGGGCCGCTCGGCGTGTTCGCCCTCGCCCTCGTCGTCGGCGCCAAGGCCGGCACCGGCGCGTTCGGCGCGCTGATCCATTATATCCTCACCGTCGCCGGCGTCGGCCTGGCGGTGACGATCTTCGCCTATCCCGTGGCGGTGTTCGGCGGGCGCGTGAAGCTCGGCCGCTATGTCCGCGCCGCCCTGCCGAGCCAGGCGGTGGCGCTCAGCACGCAATCCTCGCTCGCCACCCTGCCGGTGATGATCGAGGGCTCGGGCAAGCTCGGCGTGCCGGTGGCGGTGTCGGGCGTGACGCTGCCGCTGGCGGTGGCGATCTTCCGCGCGACCGGGCCGGCGATGAATTTCGCCGTCGCCATCTATGTCGCCGAATGGTTCGGCGTGCCGCTGAGCCCGGCGACGCTGGCGGTGGGCGTGGTGGTCGCGACGCTGACTTCGCTCGGTTCGGTGAGCCTGCCCGGCACGGTGAGCTATGTCAGCGCCATCGCCCCCGTCGCGGCGACGATCGGCGCGCCGGTGAGCCCGCTCGGCCTGCTCGTCGCGGTCGAGACCATCCCCGACATCATGCGCACCGTCGGCAACGTCACCTGGGACATCGCCGCGACCAGCTGGCTGTCGCGCCGCGCCGGCAAGGTGCCGCTGGACGAGGCCGACGCGATACTCGCCCACGATACGTGAACGGGCGGACCGCGGGACTCCGGCTGGCCCGGCTCGCGGCGGGGCGGTTCGCCAGGCCTATGGGCAGGGACTCGCCCGGCCGCTCACTTCATCAGCACCAGCTCTTCCGACATGGTCGGGTGCAGCGCCACGGTCTGGTCGAACGCGTCCTTGGTCAGCCCCGCCTTCACCGCCACCGCCGCGGCCTGGAGGATCTCCGGCGCGTCCGGACCGATCATGTGAAGGCCGACCACGCGGCCGGTCGTGCCGTCGCAGATCATCTTGTAGAGCGCGCGCTCGTTGCGATCGGCGAGCACATTCTTCATCGCGCGGAAATCGGACTGGTAGACCGCGATCGAGCCCAGCTTGTTGCGCGCCTCGCTCTCGGTCATGCCGACGCCGGCCATCGGCGGGTGGCTGAACACCGCGCTGGGGATGCAGCCATAATCCACCCGGTGCGGCTTGTTGCCGAAGATCGTGTCGGCGAACGCCTGGCCCTCGCGGATCGCGACCGGCGTGAGCTGCACCCGGTTGGTCACGTCGCCCACCGCATAGATCGAATCGACCGACGACTTGTTGTCCGCATCGACCTTCACCGCGCCCTTGTCGTCGAGCTCGACGCCGATCTCCGCCAGCCCCAGCCCCTCGGTATTGGGCACGCGGCCGGTGGCGAAGAGCACGCAATCGACTTCGATGGCTTCGTGCCTGGTCAGCGTCACCTTGAAGGCGCCGCTCTCCAGCTTCTCGATCGACTTGAACTCGGCATGGAAGCGGAAATCGATGCCCTTCATCAGCGAGATCTGGAGCAGCCGGTCGCGCATCGAATGGTCATAGCCGCGCAGGATCACGTCGGTGCGGTTGACCAGCGTGACATGGCTGCCGAACTCGTTGAAGATGCCGGCGAACTCGTTGGCGATATAGCCGCCGCCCGCGATCAGCACCCGCTTGGGCAGCTTGTCCAGGTGGAACACTTCGTTCGACGTGATGCCGAGGTCGCTGCCGGGGAAATCGGGCACGTGCGGATGCGCGCCCGTGGCGATCAGGATGTACTTGGCGGTGATCTTGCGGCCGCTCGCCAGCGTCACTTCGTGCGGGCCGGTGACGGTGGCACGCTCGAGAAAGGTCTCGACCTGGTTGTTGTGCAGCGTCTGGGTGTAGAGGCCGTTGAGCCGGTCGACGTCCGCCAGGACATTGTCGCGCAGCACCGCCCAGTCGAAATCGCATTCGGGCACGTTCCAGCCGAAGCGGCGCGCGTCCTTCAGGTCCTCGGCGAAATGCGCGCCATAGACGAGCAGCTTCTTGGGCACGCAGCCGCGGATCACGCAGGTGCCGCCGATGCGATATTCCTCGGCCACCGCGACCCTGGCGCCATGGGCGGCCGATACGCGCGAGGCGCGGACGCCACCGGAGCCGGCACCGATGACGAAGAGGTCATAGTCATATTCGGCCACCGGCAATCCTCCGCTCGTTTCGAGGCCGGGAGATAGGGCGCATGCGGCCCGATGCCAATGTCAGCCCCGGCGCAGGTCGATCCGGCGCGAGAGGAAATGGAGGACCCAGCCGATCCCCACCGCCGCCAGCGCGGCCGGGATCACGGCCGCCGGGACGTCCTGCGGCTCGACGAAATGCTGCGCGCCGATGCCGAGCGCGACGAGGCCCCAGACCCAGACATGGAGTGCGACCCGCCACGGATTGCGGCGGCGGAAGCGCGCGGCCAGCTCGCGCGGGATCGGCACCCGCCCCGCCAGCTCGCCGCGGATGCGCTCCCGCAGGCGGCGCAGGTCGCGGCGGAAGCGATAGAGCTGCCAGATCGGCCAGCCGTGCAGCACCGCGCCGCCGGCCGCGCCGCCGATCACCATGGTGGGGCCGATCGGCAGATGCGCGGCCATCGCGATGAGGAAGAGCCCGACGAAGAACAGGCCGAACAGCCAGCCATGGACCTGGCCGGCGACATGGTCTTGCTCGACATGGCGATCGATCCGCGCGAACGCCTCGGCCTGCCAGCCCGGGATCGCCGCGGCCGGGGCGGGAAGCAGGTCCCCCGTCCCGGGATCGAAGAGCGGCCCCAGCGGACTCGCCGGAAACCAGCGCTCGATCGCCGCCCGCTCGCTCTCCCGCACGCTTCGCCTGTGATCCATCGGCCGCCCCCTTGCCGTGAGAGCAGCGAGTCTAGCGGAGGAGAGTAAACGGGGGCTTTCGCTCCACCGTCGAACCGTCGGCCGGGGCCCTTAGCGCTTGCGCACGAACTCGGCGCGCAACACCAGGCCCTTGATGCCGTCGAACTTGCAGTCGATCTCCTGGCTGTCGCCGGTGAGGCGGATCGACTTGATCAGCGTGCCGCGCTTCAGCGTCTGCCCGGCGCCCTTGACGGTCAGGTCCTTGATCAGCGTCACCTGGTCGCCGTCCTGGAGCAGGTTGCCGACCGAATCGCGCACCTCGACCGCATCCGCCGCGCCCATTTTCGCGGCGGCCTCGGCGGCGGGGATCCACTCCCCGCTCGCCTCGTCATAGACATAATCGTCGTCGCCGCTCATCCGAATGCCCGCGCGATGAGGTCGCTGGTCGAGGCGTCGAAGTCCTGGCCGCCGGCTCCCGCCGCCTTCGCCATTTCCTTGCCGAGCTCGACGCCGAACTGGTCGAACGGATTGATGCCGAGCAGCACCGCGTTCACGAAGGTGCGCTGCTCGTAGAACGCCAGGATGGCCCCGAGCGTGCGCGGATCGACGCGGTCGAGCAGCAGCGTGGCCGAGGGCCGGTCGCCCGGATAGGCGCGCGCCGGATCGTCGTTCGCGCGGCCGGCCATCAGCGCGGCGCCCTGGGCGAACATGTTGAGCAGCAGCTGGCGATGATGCTCCTCGGCCAACCCGTCGCCCGGTTCGATCGAACCGACGAATTCCAGCGGCACCAGGCGGGTGCCCTGATGGAGCAGCTGGAACACCGCATGCTGGGCATCGGTGCCGACGCCGCCCCAGGTGATCGGCGCGGTCGGCCAGGAAACCGGCTGTCCCTCGGCAGTGACGCGCTTGCCGTTCGATTCCATCTCGAGCTGCTGGAGATAGCTGGGCAGCAGGCGGAGCCGCTCGTCATAGGCGAAAGTGGCGCGCGTCTCGCAGCCGCGGACCTGCGTGTAGTAAAGGTCGGCGAATGCGGCGAGCACCGGCGCGTTCGCCTCGAACGGGGCGAGGCGGAAATGGCGGTCCATCTCGGCGGCGCCTTCGAGCAGTTCCTCGAACGCGTCCCAGCCCAGCGCCAGCGCGGCGGGGAAGCCGATCGACGACCAGAGCGAATAGCGCCCGCCCACCGATTCGGCGAAGGGCAGCACGCGCGTCTCGTCGATGCCGAACGCGATTGCCTTTTCCGGCGCGGCGGTGAGCGCGACGAGCTTGCCATAGGGATCGGCGACGCCGCCCTGCATCAGCCACGAGATCGCACTCTCGGCATTGAGCATCGTCTCGGTGGTGGTGAAGGTCTTCGAAGCGATGGCGATCAGGGTGGTCTGCGGATCGAAGCGGTCGAGCGCGCTTTCCAGCGCGACGCCGTCGACGTTGGAGACCACGGCGACTTCGTAGCGGCCGGCATCGCGGCCCAGCGCGTCGACGATCAGGTCCGGGCCCAGGGCCGAGCCGCCGATGCCGATATGGAGGATGCTGCGCACGGGCCCGAACGCCTCGGCCTCGATCGCGTCGATCAGCGCGCGCATGCGGGCATGATAGGCCTGGGCGCGGGCGACGCTGTCGGGCGAGCCCTCGCCGCGCTCGGCAGTGTGCTCGGCGGCGCGGCCTTCGGTGACGTTGATCTTCTCGCCGGCGAACAGCGCGTCGCGCTTGGCGACCAGGCCCATCTCCGCCGCGATCCGGGTGAAGGCGGCGATCAGATCGGGGGTCAGGTGCGTCTTCGACCAGTCGAAACGAATGCCCGCGACATCGGCGGAGAGCGTGGCGACCCGGCGCGAATCGCGTGCGAACAGTTCGGCGAGCGTCGGGACTTCGAGCGACTTGACGGCGGACCAGTCGGGCAATGCCATGTTCATCTCCTTTGCGGCAATCGAGCCCCTATCGTCCCGGGATCGCCGCCGCCACTCCATTCATCGGCTTGACCTCACCGCCCGCCCCAAGCAGAGCAGGTACCCATGGAAAACACGCCCGCCGATTCCCTGAACGAGAAGCCCGCCGCTGCGGCCGCGGCTGTGGAGGAAAAGCCCAAGAACGAGTGGAAGGACCTCGGCGTCTTCCTCGTCAAGCTGGCGCTGATCGTCTTCGTGGTGCGAAGCTTCATCTTCTCGCCCTTCTCGATCCCCTCCGAATCGATGATGCCGCGGCTGCTGATCGGCGACTATCTGTTCATCACCAAATGGAACTACGGCTATTCCAAGCACTCGCTGCCCTGGAGCCTGCCGCTGATCCCGGGCCGCATCTTCCCCGGCACGCCGGCACGCGGCGACGTGGTGGTGTTCAAGGCGCCGGGCCATGACGGCGAGGACTGGATCAAGCGCGTGATCGGCCTGCCGGGCGACAGCGTCCAGGTGGTGAACGGCCAGGTGGTGCTGAACGGCAAGGCGATCCCCAAGCAGAAGGTCGCCGATCTGGAACTGCCGATCACGCCGAACTTCACCAATTGCCCCGCCCTGTTCCAGGGCATCAGCGGCAAGGGCGATCCGGTGTGCAAGCTGCCGCGCTTCCGCGAGACGCTGCCGGGCGGCAAGACCTATGACGTGCTCGACCAGGGGCTGACGCCGCAGGACAATACCGAGGTGTTCCACGTGCCGGCCGGCCATGTCTTCCTGATGGGCGACAATCGCGACAATTCGACCGACAGCCGCTTCGCCCAGCCGCCCGAGGGCCAGGGCATCGCCTATGTCCCGCTGGAGAATCTCGAGGGCAAGGCGGTGCTGAGCTTCTGGTCGACCGACGGCAGCGCCAACTGGTTCCTGCCCTGGACCTGGTTCACCGCGGCACGCTGGGGCCGGATCGGGGAAGGCTTTTGAGCGCTCCCGATCTGGGGGAGTGGATCGTCAGGACCTTCGGCCAGCGCCCATCCGACCTGGCCCGGTATCAGCGCGCGCTGACGCATGGCAGCCAGGCGGCCGAGAATTACGAGCGGCTGGAGTTCCTGGGTGACCGGGTGCTCGGCCTCGCCATCGCCGAATGGCTGTACGAGCGCTTCCCCGGCGAGCCCGAGGGCGCGCTCTCCCGCCGCCTCAATGCGCTGGTGACCGGGCCGATGTGCGCGAATGTGGCACGCGAAGTCGGCGTGCCGCCGCTGCTGCGCCTCGGCAAGCAGGCGCGGGGCGACGGCGCGGCGGACAGCGACAACGTCCTGGGCGACGCGATGGAGGCGCTGATCGGCGCGCTCTATCTCGAGTTCGGCTTCGCGCCGGCGCGCGATTTCGTCCGCAAGGCCTGGGCGAAGCATATCGACGCGCATGCCAGCGCGCCCCGACACCCCAAATCGGCGCTGCAGGAATGGGCCGCCGCGAACAATCGCCGCCCGCCCGAATATGTGGTGACCGACCGTTCGGGCCCCAACCATGCGCCGCGCTTCACCGTGAAGGTGTCGATCGGCAGCTTCGCCGAGGCCGAGGCGCCGGGCACCAGCAAGCAGGACGCCGAGACCGCGGCCGCGGCGGCTTTGCTGGCGAAGCTCAAGGCTTGATCCCCGCTCCCGCTTGCGGGCGCGCGAATTGGAAATGAGATGACCGATACCACCGAAACCCAGCGCTGCGGCCTGATCGCCATCGTCGGTGCCCCCAATGCCGGCAAGTCCACGCTGGTCAACGCGCTGGTCGGCCAGAAGGTCGCCATCGTCAGCCCCAAGGCGCAGACGACGCGCACCCGGGTGATGGGCATCGCGATCGACGGCGATGCGCAGCTGATCCTGGTCGACACGCCGGGCATCTTCACCCCCGAGCGCCGGCTGGACCGCGCGATGGTCGCCGCCGCCTGGGAAGGGGCCGAGGGCGCGGACCTGGTCGCCCTGGTGGTCGACGGCAAGGGGGGGATCGGCCCCAAGGTGCAAACCGTGATCGAGAGCCTGAAGGGCCGGCGCGAGCGCAAGATCCTGATCCTCAACAAGGTCGACGTCGCCGACAAGCCGCGGCTGCTCGGCCATGCGGCCAAGCTCAACGAGCTGCTGCCGTTCGACGAGACCTGGTTCGTCTCGGCCCAGACCGGCGACGGCGTGGCCGAGCTGAAGGCCGCGCTCGCCGGCGCGATGCCCGAAGGGCCGTGGCACTTCCCCGAGGACCAGGTGAGCGACGCGACCGATCGCATGCTCGCCGCCGAAGTGACGCGCGAGCAGCTCTATCTCCAGCTCCACAAGGAACTGCCCTATTCGAGCGCGATCGAGACCGAGCAGTACAAGGAGCGCGAGGACGGGTCGGTCGAAATCCACCAGCAGATCCTGGTCGAGCGCGAGACCCAGCGCGCGATCGTGCTCGGCAAGGGCGGCGCCCGCATCAAGGAAATCGGCGCCCGCGCCCGCGCCGAACTGTCCCGTCTCATGGGCGTAAAGGTCCATCTCTATCTTCACGTCAAAGTAAGGCCCGAATGGCAGGAAGACCGTTCGCTTTACCGTGAGATAGGGTTGGACTGGGTCGAGTGACGCACAAGCTCAAGGTTGCCATCGTACAGGATTCGCCGGTTCCCCTCGCGATTGCGCCGGGGCTGGACAAGGCCGTCGCCAAGGCGCGCGAAGCGATCGAGAAGGGCGCGCGCGTGGTCGCGTTCGGCGAAGGCTTCCTCGGTGGCTATCCTGCCTGGCTGGAGCATGTCGCCCCGGCCCGGCTATGGGACCATCCGGGCACGCGCGAGCTGCACGCGCTGCTGCTCGACCAGGCGCTTAGCGGCGAGGATCCGCGCTTCCAGCCGCTGCAATGGACGGTGGACATCGCCGATGTCGCCGTCTCGGTCGGCGGCTATGAGCGGGTACGCCAGAGCCTCTACGCGACGCAGTTCCTGTTCCGGCCCAAGGCGCCGGTGCTGCGCCACCGCAAGCTGATCCTTTCGCCCGCCGAGAAGCTGATGCTGGGCCAGGGCGACGGATCGACGCTCGGGCTGCATACCGCGCCCTGGGGCAGGATCGGCCAGCTCGCCTCGACCGAGCATTGGATGCCGCTCGCGCGCGCGGCGATGCATCACGAAGGCGAGACGGTGCACGTCGCCGCCTGGCCTTCGCTCACCGACATCGCGATGCTCGCCTCGGCGCATTATGCCTATGAAGGGCGCGCCTTCGTGCTCGCGGCGGGGACGGTGCAGCACAAGCAGGAACTGATCGCCGGCTATGAGAAGGCCGGCGGCGACGGCTCGGCGCGCAAGCTGCTCGACCGGCTGCCCGAGGGCCAGGTCCAGCACGGCCATAGCGCAATCCTGGCGCCGGACGGCGCAGTGATCGCCCAGGCCGGCGCCGCCCCCGAGATGCTGATGGCGGAGATCGATCTCGACGAAGTCGATCGCGGCCTCGCCACGATGGACGTGGACGGCGCCCAGGCGCGGCACGACGTGTTCGAGCTCTCGGTCGATCGGCGCGCGCGGGCGGGGATCGTCGAGAAGGCGGCCTGAGGCCCGCTATCGCTCCAGCGTGAAGGCGACTCGATAGAGCCCGGGATGCGCCTCGCCGTAGCGCCGGTTGCCGTCGATCAGCCCCCTGGCCTTCAGATGCGCGAACACCCGGCGCGCGGCATCGCCATCGGCGCTCTGCGCGTAATTGACGACGCGCGTGCCATCGAGGCTCCGGTGCAGACTGGCGGAGAGCCAGCCCTCGACTTCGCGCGCCGCCCGGGCGGCATCGGCAAGATAGGCGATCAACGCCTCCTGCCCGCCCGCGGGCACGTCGAAGACGTTGATCTGCGTAACGATGTCGGGGTCGGCAGTGATGATCGGCATGGCCTCGCTCCTTTTCGGGCACGGCCATCGGGGATCGGTTCGGGCAGGATCGCACGCGCCAAGCCCCGGCGGCGCGCGCCGGTTGCTTGTCGCGGGTTCGCTCGGGGAGCGACACGGAGCCTCGCCAGCGAGGGAGCGGGCTTACCGATGCCGCCCAGGTCCTTTTCGACGGGCCGAGCCTAGCAGATCGCGGGGCCCCCGCCCAGCATCTGCTCCACCCATTCCGGCACCAGCGTCCCCGCCGGACCCAGCCGGCTCTCGCCGAACCATTGGCTTCCCGCGCTGGGATCGAGGTTCAATTCCAGCGTCCGCGCGCCGTGATAGCGCGCCGTCCGGACGAAACCAGCCGCCGGATAGACCGCGCCTGAGGTACCGATCGAAACGAACAGATCGGCATCGGCCAGCGCCCGCTCGATCGTTTCCATATGATAGGGCATCTCGCCGAAGAACACGATGTCGGGCCGCAGCGCCGGGGTGCCGCAATCGGGGCATTCGGTTTCGGGCGCCAGCGCCCCTTCCCATGCCACGCTGTCGCCGCACGCCGCGCACAGCGCCGATCTCAGCGCGCCATGCATGTGGAGCATCCGCCTGGCGCCGGCGCGCTCGTGCAGGTCGTCGACATTCTGGGTAACGATCAGCAGCCCGCCCCGCCATTCCGCGTCGAGCCGGGCGAGCGCCCGGTGCGCGGCGTTGGGCTCGACCTCGCCCAGCTTCGCCCGGCGCGCGTCATAGAAGCGGTGCACCAGCTCGGGATCGTGCGCGAGCGCCTGGGGCGTGCAGACATCCTCGACCCGGTGCCCCTCCCACAGCCCGCCTGGCCCGCGAAAGGTGGCGATGCCGCTCTCCGCCGAAAGGCCGGCACCGGTGAGGACGACGATGTTGCGGATGGTGCGCATGCGCATCGTCTAGCGCGATGTGGACGGCTTAGCGACCATGGCCCAGCATTCGCCCGACCGGATGTCGCGGCACGACTGGCCATTCCCCTGCCGCAAACCGGGCGTTCACTCCCGCCCATGCTTGCCGCTCTCCTCCTCATCGCCCTCGCCGTGCAGGATCGCGCGCCGATCTTCCCCAGCCCCGACGAGGCCGGCGACGCCGCGATGGTGCCGAAGCGCCCCTGCCGGCCCGGCAGCGACACGATCACCGTATGCGGCAATCGCGGCGGCAGCCGCCTGCCCACGCTCGACGAGGCGCGCTGGGCCGAGAAGCCGCTCCGGCCCGATTTCCGCCTGCCCGGCGGCGGCGGCGGCACGGTGGCGGCAGTGCAGCGCGAATTGCCCGGCGCCAGGGGCTTGGGGCTGATGGCCACTGCCACCATCCCGCTCGGCCGGAAGCCGAAGCAGCGGGAAGACGACGCGAAATAACGCTGTCGCGCTCGGCCCCGGCCTGTGCCAGAGGAGCATGCATGACCAGCATCGGCATCTATGGCAGCCTCGGCCGGATGGGGCAGGCGATCGCGGCGGCGGCGCCCGGGATGAGCGCACGGGTCGCGGGCGGGGCGGACGTGAAGGACGACCCCTTGGCGATTGCCGCGGCGGCCGACGTGCTGATCGACTTCTCCGCGCCCCAGGCGCTCGAGGCGCATCTGGCGGCGGCGCGGGCGGCAAGGAAGCCGATAGTGGTCGGCACCACCGGCCTCTCGCCCCAGCATCATGCGCTGATCGATGCCGCCGCGCGCGAGATCGCGGTGCTGCAGACCGGCAATACCTCGCTCGGCATCGGCCTGCTCCAGCGGCTGGTGCGCGAGGCGGCGGCGCGGCTCGGCCCCGATTGGGACATCGAGATCGTCGAGATGCACCACCGCAACAAGGCGGACGCGCCGTCGGGCACCGCGCTGATGCTCGGCAACGCCGCGGCAGCGGGCATGGGCACCACCCTTGCGGAAGCGGAAGTGACCGACCGCGCCGGCACGGTCGGCCCGCGTTCCTCGGGCACGATCGGGCTGGCGAGCCTGCGCGGCGGCTCGGTGGTCGGCGATCACAGCGTGGTGTTCGCCACCAATGGCGAGCGGATCGAACTGATCCACCGCGCCGACGACCGCGCCATCTTCGCGCGCGGCGCGGTGAAGGCGGCACTGTGGCTCGCGGGCAAGCCGGCCGGACGCTACACGATGGACCAGGTGCTGGGCGAGTGAGGAAGGACGACGTCTTCGAGTTCTTTTCCAGGCTCGCGGCGGACAATCCCCATCCCGAGACCGAGCTGGAATATGTCAACGACTATACGCTGCTGGTGGCCGTGGTGCTCTCCGCCCAGGCCACCGATGCCGGCGTGAACAAGGCGACGCGCGCGCTATTCCGCGCAGTCGACACGCCCGAGAAGATGGTCGCGCTGGGCGAGGAGGGCCTGAAGCGGCACATCAAGACGATCGGGCTGTTCAACACCAAGGCCAGGAACGTGATCGCGCTCTCCGAAGCGCTGATCCGCGACCATGGCGGCCAGGTTCCCGCGAATCGCGACGCGCTCGAGCAGCTGCCGGGCGTCGGGCGCAAGACCGCCAATGTGGTGATGAACACGGCATTCGGCGCGGAGACCTTTGCCGTGGACACGCATATCTTCCGCGTCGGCAACCGCACGAAGCTGGCGCCGGGCAAGACGCCGCTGGCGGTGGAGAAGAAGCTGGAACGCGTGGTGCCGCAGCCCTTTCGCCTGCACGCGCATCACTGGCTGATCCTGCACGGCCGCTACACCTGCAAGGCACGCACGCCGGAATGCTGGCGCTGCGCGGTCGCGGATCTTTGTCCCTACACGCCCAAGCCATCCGCGCCGAAACGCGCGAAGCCGGCCCCGGCACATTGATTCCACGGGCGGCGGCAAGGCTTTACCGGGCCTGCCGAAAGCCGTAGCTGAAGGGGATGGAGCGCTGTCCGGCGACGGAAGGATGCCATCGGTCCGGACAGGACCGGAGGCGCCGCCTTCCCGGCATTCGCTCTCCTTTCGCTGGATCCGGCTTTGGGGGAACGCGTGGATCGTAGGCAAGTCTTCCTGATAACGCTGGGCCTGTGGCTCGGGACGATGGCGGCGTTCGCCTCGATCGGAGCGGCCTCGGCAAGCGGCATGCTTCATCCCTGGTATCTGTGCTACGTGGCCGGGGTGCCGGTCAGCGGCATCCTGCTTTCGCTGGTCCTGCAGGCGGGGATAAGGCGGCTGGAGACACGGTCGCTGACCGCCCGCTGGATCCGGCTGATCCCGCTGCTCCTCGTCATCGTCGTCATCCAGGCGGCCATCGACCAGTGGTTCTATGAGCTGATGCGGGAGGTATTCGGCCGCAAGCCGACCGGGGAATATCTGCGGGCCGTGGCGCTCAACGTCGCCGTGTATATCTGGGTGTTCGTCATCCAGGCGCTGATCTTCGAGCTGATCGCCGCGATGGACCGGGCGGCACGCAACGCCCGCAATGCCGAGGATGCCCGGGAGGCCGCGCGCGCGGCGCAGATCGAGGCGCTGCGCAACGAACTCAACCCGCACATGCTGTTCAACACCTTCAACGGCCTGTCCTCGCTGGTGCTGTCCGGGCGCAACGCGGAGGCGGAGATGCTGCTGGAGCGCCTCTCCACCTATATGCGCGCTTGCCTCGACGGCGCGGATGCCGCCCTTGTCACGCTCGCCGAGGAAATCGAACTCGTCGAAGCCTATCTGGCCATCGAATCGGTGCGTTTCGCCAGCACGCCGGACGTGCGCATCGATTGCCCGGACGATCTGGCGGAAGCGGCGGTGCCGCGGCTCATCCTCCAGCCATTGGTCGAGAATGCGCTGAAATATGCGGTGCACCCGTCCCGCGGCGCGGCTTCGGTGACCGTGCGGGCGGCGCGCGATTCCGGCCGACTGCGGCTGACGGTGGAGGACACGGGCACCGGCGCCGGCGCGGTCCCTCCCGGCACGGGGCGCGGGCTCTCCATCGTGAGCCGGCGCCTGGAGACGCTGTTCGGCGCCGACGCGTCGGTGAATGCGGGCCGGGACGAGTCCGGCTTCCGCGTCGACATGCTGCTGCCGCTGAACGCCGTGGCGCTCGAATCCACCGCCCGCCCGCACTAGAATCCGGGCAATATGCAGTCATGCTTTCGGGATTGAGGCCCGCGCCATCCTGCTGTAGAGGCCTGTTCCCGGCGTTTCGCCATCATGCACCCGTAGCTCAGCTGGATAGAGCGCTGCCCTCCGAAGGCAGAGGCCACAGGTTCGAATCCTGTCGGGTGCGCCATTCTTGTTTTTGGGGCCTCGCATAGGCTCGGGCGGCCGTTCGGCCCTGCGAACCCTGGCGGGTTCGATGCCGCCCCCTTCGGGCGCGCCATTCCTGTTTTTGGGACCTCGCACAAGCTCGGGCGGCCGTTCGGCCTTGCGAACCCTGGCGGGTTCGATGTTGCCCGCCATGCCCAATCCGGCGAGCAGGCCGGACCGGCCCGTACGGATCTCCCTATCCGGATGCCTGTCCGGATCGACGCCAGGTCATCACCAGCACATCGCGATAGCCGGCCCTGGACGGGTCGAGCGCATGAATCGCGGTAACGCCGTGCCGGATGCGCCGGTCATCCAGCAGAACGGCCTCGCCGGGCTCGGACAGGATGAAGCTGTCGCGGCGGCCGGTCTCGTCGAGGATCTCGGTCATCCCCGCTTCGACATTGGCGCGGGCGACCAGCATGACCAGCACCCAGTCGACGCCGTCGCGATGCATGCCTTCCGGTGTCGGCAATCCGACCTGGCTTCCCAGTGCCTCGATCCGGAACTGATGAAGCTCGCCATCCCATCGCAGATCGGCGCCGCCGCCCTCAAGCGCGGAGAAGAGCGGCGTGCAGAGCGCGAACAGGTTCCGCAGGATCGGGTGGCTGACAAGGCCCTGGGTCGCGGGGGCAAACCATCGCGCCACATCTCCGTTCAGCGGGTTGTAGGCGCTGCTCTGGAAATGCGGCTGGTCGGGCTTGCGCAGCGCGGCCGTGTCGTGCAGCGCGAACGCGGCATGCCTGCGGCGGCGATAGCGCCCGCCATCGGCCATGAACCCGTCGGGTTCCAGATCGTCCCAGAGGCGGGCAAAGCTCCCGAACGCGCCGGCATCGGCGGCCCCTGCCATCTCCCGAAAGCCGGCGGCATCGACATGTACATAACCCGCCCCGGCCAGGGCCGAGCGCAGTTCCGCAATCCGCTGGGTGAGATCGACGATGTCACGGCCCTCGATGTTCGAACCGCATCTCCTTCGCGCCAAAGGCCGCCCGGGGCAAGTGCGTCCGGTCCCGGCGTCACGCCAGCAGCTCGCGCCTGAGCTGCGCGCCCAGCGCCTCGGCGCCGGGGCCTATGATCAGGTGAAGACGATTGCCCGAGCCCAGCGCCGCGCGCACGCCCGCGCCCGTCAGCCCGCGCATATCGACCGCGGCCGGATCCGCGACGTCGATCAGCACGCGAGTGGCATTGGCGGCGACGGCACGGACCTTGGTGCCCGCGAGCGCGGCACGGATGCCGCCGGTATCGGCATGCGCCGCCGCAACCGCCGGCGCGGCGGGCACGGGAGCCGTCGCCACGGCACCGCCGCCGATCGCGGCGCGCACCTCGGCGGCAACCTGGTCGGCGATCGGCCCGAGCACCACCTGCAGCCCGCCGTCGCGCAGCTTGACCACGCCGCGCGCGCCCAGCGCCTTCAGGCGCGGCTCGTCGGCAATGCCGTTGTCGGCAAGGACGAGGCGGAGCCGCGTGGTGCAGGCATCGACCGAACGGATATTGGCCGCCCCGCCCAGCGCCGCGGCGATCGCGGCACCGCGATCGGCGACGGCCGCATCCGGATCGCCCGCCGCCGTCTCGATCGGCTCGCGACCGGGAGTCTTGAGATCGAACTTCCGGATGCACCAGCTGAAGGCGAAATAATAGATCGCGGCATAGGCGATCCCCACCGGGATCAGCAGCAGCGGCCGGGTGGAAAGGCCATAGTTCAGCACATAGTCGAACAGGCCGGCCGAGAAGCCGAAGCCCAGCTTCACCCCAAGCAGGTCCATCACCACCATCGCGATGCCGGTGAGCACCGCATGGATCAGGTAGAGCACCGGCGCCAGGAAGATGAAGCTGAACTCGATCGGCTCGGTCACGCCGGTGAGCAGCGACGTGAGCGCGAGGCTGAGCAGCAGGCCGCCGACCGCCTTGCGCCGCTCGGGCAGCGCATTGCGGTACATGGCGAGGCAGGCGGCCGGCAGGCCGAACATCATCACCGGGAAGAAGCCGGCCATGAACGATCCCGCCGTCGGGTCCCCCGCGAAGAAGCGCTTGATGTCGCCGGTCGCGCCGTGGAAGTCGCCCAGCAGGAACCAGGCGATGTTGTTGATGATGTGGTGCAGCCCGGTGATCAGCAACAGCCGGTTGAGCAGCCCGTAGAGGAACAGCCCGAGCGAACCGGCGCCGAGCACCCAGTGGCTGAGCGCGTCGATCCCCGCCTCGAACCAGGGGAAGCCGAGCCCGAAGGCGGCGGCGAAGACCAGCCCGGCCAGGCCCGACACGATCGGCACGAAGCGGCGGCCGCCGAAGAAGGACAGATAGTCGGGCAGCCGGATGGCGTGGAAGCGATTGTAGAGCAGCCCGGCGACGATGCCCGAGCAGATGCCGACGGGAACGCTGAGCTTGGAAATCTCCTTGGCGCGCCACGCCGCCTGCTCCAGCGCGCCGGCGCCGGCAAGATCGGGCGGCAAATGGAGCAGCACCTTGGCTCCCTCGGTCGCGACCAGATAGGTGACCACGCCGGCCAGCGAGGCCGCGCCGTGATTCTCCCGGGCAAGACCGACCGCCACGCCCGCCGCAAAGAGCAGGCCGAGATTCGAGAAGATCGCATCGCCCGCCGCCGCGATGAAGGGGACGTTCAGCATGTCCGGCTGGCCGAGCCGCAGCAGCAGCGCCGCGATCGGCAGCACCGCGATGGGCAGCATCAGTGCCCGGCCGAGCGGCTGGGCCTTGGCGAGCAGGGTCGAAGGGCTGAAGCTCATGCGGACGCTTCCATGGCTAGGGCGCGGACCGCGTCCGCGGATTGGGCATCGCAGGCGCGCGCGGCCAGCGCGGCACAGGCAGCCATGTCGAACCGGGCGACCGCGGCCTTGACCGCAGGCACCTGGGCGGGCGTCGCCGAAAGCTCGGTGATGCCGAGCCCGATCAGGATCGGCGCGGCGAGCGGATCGGAAGCGAGACCGCCGCACATGCCGGCCCAGCGGCCCGCCTCCGCGGCGCCCCTGCCCACTTCGCGAACCAGGCGCAGTACCGCCGGGTGCATCGCGTCGATCCGCTGCGAGACCGCCGCGTTGCCGCGATCGGCGGCGAGCGTATATTGGGTGAGGTCGTTGGTGCCGATCGAGAGGAAGTCGGCCTCCCGGGCAATCTGCCCCGCGAGCAGGGCCGCGGCGGGCGTCTCGATCATCACGCCGAGCGGCACCGCTTCCGCCATGCCAAGCTCGGCGCGCACTTCGTCGAGCAGCGCGCGGACCGGACGATAGTCTCCCAGGTCCGCGACCATCGGCAGCATGATCCGGCATTGGGCGGCCGGCACCGCGCGCAGGATCGCGCGCAGCTGGCCGCGCATCAGGTCCGGCCGGGCGAGCGTCAGCCGCACGCCACGCAGGCCCAGCGCCGGATTCTCCTCGCCGTCCATCGGCAGATAGGGCACCGGCTTGTCGCCGCCGATATCGAGCGTGCGGACGATCAGCGGGCGCTCGCCGAGCGTGGCGGCGATGGCGGAATAGGTCTCGCGCTGTTCTTCCTCGCTCGGCGCGGTCTCGCGCTCGAGGAACAGGAATTCGGTGCGCAGCAGGCCGCAGCCCTCCGCGCCGGCGCTGACCGCGGCGGCGGCATCGGCGACCGAGCCGAGATTGGCGAAGACTTCGATGCGCGTGCCGTCGGCGGTATGCGCGGGCGCATGCGCGGCGGCGAGTTCGCGGGCACGGCGCTCGCGCAGGGCCGCGAGCCGCACGCTCGCCGCCGCCAGGGCATCGGCATCGGGACCGACGGCGAGCGTCCCGGCATCGGCATCGAGGATCACCGGCGTGCCATCGGCGATCGCCAGCACGCCCTCGCCCGCCGCGACCAGCATCGGCACGCCCGCCGATGCCGCCAGGATCGCGACATGCGAAGTCGGCCCGCCATGCGCGGTGCAGATGCCGGCAAGGCGCGTCGCGTCGAGGCCCAGGAACTGCGACGGCAACAGGTCCTCGCCGAACAGGATCGCGCCCTTGGGCAGCGCGGGCGCGGCCGGCGCGGCGGCGCCGAGCAGGCGGGCGATCACCTGGCGCTCCAGATCGGTGAGGTCGGCGATACGCTCGATCAGCAGCGGATCCCCCGTGGCGCGGAGTGCCGCGGCGGCTTCGGCCGTAGCGGCACGCCAGGCAAAGGCGGCGCTGCGTCCCTCCGCGACATGGCGGGCGGCGATGGCGGCCAGTTCGGGATCGGCGAGCAGCGCGCGGTGCGCCTCGGCAATCTCGGCGGCGGGGCCATGCGCGCCGTCCAGGCCGGCGGCGATGGCGGCGAGCGCGCCGGACAGGGCAAGCCGCTCGGCGCCGGCACCCTTGCCATCGGCCGGCACCGCCAGATCGACGCCGCGCAGCTGGAAGGCCTGGCCGATGGCGAGGCCGGGCGCGGCGCGGACCGGACCGGTGGCGGTCGCGGACAGCCTGGGCGCGGATGCGTGCGCGGTCTCGTGGAAGTTGGCGAGGACCAGCTCGGCCACGGCGTCGACCGCGGCCTGGGCATCGCTCCCCCGCGCGACGATCCGCACATCGTCGTCCTTGCCTGCGCCCAGCCCGAGCATCGCGACGGTGCTGCGGGCATTGGCGCTGCGACCGGCGACATGCAGCGCGACATCGGCGACGAAGGGCTTCAGCGCCGCGACGATGCGCGCGGCCGGCCGGGCATGGATGCCATTGGCGGCGGCGATCCGCACGCTGCGCTCGGCGGCGGCGCCGGACAGGGGGATGGCGCCCTGCGTCGCGCGCGCGATCGCACCTTCATCCCGGCTGCGCGCGATGTGCCCGATCCGCGCGCCGGCTTCCACCATGCGGCCGAGCGGCTCCAGCGCGAGCGCATAGCCCTGATTCGCCACCACCACCGGCGTGATCAGCGCGCGGGCGGCGATGGCGATCTCATCCAGGTCGAACGCGATCAGCGCGTCGCCGGCCGCCACCCGCGCGCCGGGAGCGACCCTGGCCGCGAAGCCCTTGCCGTTCAGCGCAACCGTCTCGAGCCCGATATGGAGCAGCAGCTCGGCGCCATTGTCGAGCCGCAGCGTCACCGCATGCGCGCTCGCCGGGAGCGAGATCACTTCCCCCGCGGCGGGCGCGCGCAGCACGCCCTCGACCGGATCGACCGCGAAGCCGTCGCCCATCATCCGTTCGGCGAAGACCGCGTCGGGCACTTCGTCGAGCGGGGCGAGCCAGCCGGAAAAGGGGGAAACCAGCGGGATCGCGTCGCTCACTGCACCAGCTCCACCGACTCCAGCGCCCACATCGGATCGAGGCCCCTGGCGGTGGTGCGAATGCACAGCGTCTCGTTCCCGGCGCGCACCGGGAACGGCGCGACCAGCCGGGTGAGTCCGGGATTGCCGGCCGCGGCGGCGAGCGGCACCGTCGCGAGCAGCGGGCCCTCGCACGTGCCGGCACGGACCTCGAACTCGCCTTCGGGCGTCGCCGAGGGCGGGATCTTCACATGCGCGAGATCGGCGCCGAGCTGGAAGTTGAACGGGATCTGCCCGACGGTGAGCGCGATCGCCTTCGCCCCGCCCACCGGCGCGGCTTCCCATTGCCAGCAGGGCGCGAAGATGTCGGTGAGGAACACCGCGCGCTTGCCGGCGGCGGGATAGTCGTCCTCGAGCGCCAGCACGACCTTGCGCGAGCAGGTCTTCAGGTCCTCGTCGTTGCGGAACCGTACGCTACGCGCGTCGAGGCGCTGGTCGATGGCGCCGCCGACGGTGGCGGTGCCGCGGAAGCTTGCGGCGCGCAGCCGCGTCGGCAGCGACAGCGCGAGCGGGCCGGCATAGAGCGGCGCGCGCGCGGTGACCGGCGTGCCGTCGATCGTGTAGCGGATCGGCAGGCCCGACTGGTTCGCCAGCGTCACCGACACGCGCTTCTCCCCCGCCTTGTAGTCGAGCGTCGGGCGCACGGCGAAGGCGCTGGTGGCGGGGGTCATGCCGAGCGGCTTCATCCGGTCCATCTGCGGCACCAGCCGGTCGACGAAATCGGCATAGTCGCGCCCCTGCGCCTTCGACCAGCCGATCTCCGCCACCGCGCTGGCGCGCGGGAAGAATTGCCAGGTGGCGCGCGCCTCGGTGCGGGCATGCTCGGTCCACAGATTCGCCTGCAGGCCGAGGATATGGTGCTGCTGCTCGGCCGGAATCTCGCTGGGCGCCGGATCGAAGGCATAGACGGTCCTGAGGTCCATCACGTCGCCGCGGCCCGGCGGCTCGTCGGGGCCCTGGCCCTGGCGATGGTTGACGTAGAGCGTCGGCGACGGGCTCAGCACCGCGTCATGCCCGGCCTTGGCCGCGGTGATCGCGCCTTCGATGCCCCGCCACGACGTGATCGTCGCATCCGCGGGCACATCGCCCTCGAGGATCTCGTCCCAGCCGATCAGCTTGCGGTGATGCGCCTGGAGGAAACCGGCGATGCGGTGGACGAACCAGGCCTGGAGCGCGGTCTCGTCCTTGATGCCCAGCGCCTTGATCTTCGCCTGGATGGCGGGCGAGCCCTTCCACTGGTCCTTCACCGCCTCGTCGCCGCCGACATGGATATATTGCGACGGAAACAGCTCCATCACCTCGGTCAGCACGTCCTCGAGAAAGGCGAAGGTCTTGTCGTCGACATTGTAGAGCCAGGGGAAGACGCCCCAGTCGCTCTCGGTGCCCGGCGGGATCGGCACGCCCATGCCGAGCTCGGGATAGGCGCGGATCGCGGCGAGCGCGTGGCCGGGCATCTCGATCTCGGGCACGATGGTGATGCCCCGCTTCGCGGCATGGGCGACGATCGCGCGGATCTCGGCCTGGGTGTAGAAGCCGCCGGTCCTGGGCAGCCGCGGCGCGCCCGGCGCGACGGCCGGATAGCGCCAGCCCGAGATGCCGGTGAGCTTCGGATATTTGCGGATCTCGACGCGCCAGCCCTGGTCGTCGACCAGGTGCCAGTGCAGCGTGTTGAGCTTGTTGACCGCCATCCAGTCGATCAGCTGGCGGACATAGGCGGGCGACTGGAAGTGGCGGGCGCTGTCGAGCATCAGCCCGCGCCAGGCGAAGCGGGGGGCATCATGGATGCCGAGGCCGGCGACGGTGACCGGGCCCTTGCCGCCGTCCTGGGTCAGCACCTGCCACAGCGTCACGGCACCGTAGAGCAGGCCGGCATCGTCGCCGGCGGTGATGGTGGCGCCGTCCCCACCGATCTCGAGCCGGTAGCTCTCCGCCTTGCCGGTGGCGGCGCGCACGAAGCGGATCGCCGGGCGCGGCGATGCGGCGGCGGTCCGCAGCGCCAGGCCGCGCGAGAGGCGGAGCAGCTCGGCCAGGCGATCGGCGGCGGCGCGCGCGCCGGCATCGCCTGCCGGCACGACCAGCGCGGTCGACGCGGTCAACGCGAAACGGCCGGCGGCGGGCGCCATCTCGGCGGGAACGGGAAGCAGGCGCGGCAGCTGCTGGGCGGCGGCGGGCATGGCGGCGCAGAGCGCAGCGGCGAGGGCAAGGGCGAGGCGGCAGGAAATCACGCGGACGGCTCCCGGCTTGGATCGAGCGAGCTTAGGCGGTTTCGCCCCGCGCTCAATCGCGGCGTGCCCGATGGGCAGGCGCCGCGGATAGGAAAAGGGGGGCGGATGAGAAAAAGGGGCGGCGGTGGTGCGATCGCTCGTCCATCCGCCGCCCCAGTGCACTACACCAGGCTGGAGATCAGAAGTTCACATTGACGGTCGCGAGCAGCTTGCGGCCGGTCTTGTACACGCCGCGCGGCAGGCTCGGCGTGTTGGCATAGGCATAATATTGGCTGTCGGTCAGGTTCATGCCCGACAGGGTGAGCCCGACTTCCTTGGTGAAGTTGTACGTCGCCGACACATCGACATTGGCGGTGCCGCGCACGTACATCTGATCGCCGCGATCGATGCCCGTGAAGTATTTCGAGCGCCAGGTATAGGTCGCGCGCAGCGCCACCGGGCCACTCTCGAAGAACGGGCTCAGGCTGGCCTGGTGCCGCGAGTTGTAGGGCAGGTCGGCGCCCGTGCTCGCCTTGCCGTCCGAATAGGTATAGTTGGCCAGCACGCCGAAGCCGAGCGGGAAGCTCTGCTGATAGGCCACGGCGAAGCCCTTCACCTCGGCCGAGCCCGCATTGAACGGGCGGCTGATCTGATAGGTCGTCACCCGCCCCTGCGCGGTGTTGTAATGCTGCTCGGGCGCAGTCTGCTGCAGGATGTAGTTGCTGATGTCCTTGTAGAAGATCTCACCCGACAGGATCGAACGGGGCGCCAGATACCATTCGAGCGACGCGTTGAAGTTGTTCGACTTGTAGGGCTTCAGGTCCGGATTGCCGCCGCCGCCGCTCAGGATCTGGTCCGACAGCCAGAAATAGTTGGTCAGATCGGCATAGTTCGGACGGGCGATCACCTGCGCCGCGGCGAAGCGGAACACCAGGTCCTTGCGCACGTCGGCGATGATGTTCACGCTGGGCAGGACATTGTCGTAGCTGGTCTTGGTCGTCTGCCACACCCAGTCGGCCTGGGCGTTGCACATCGCGCCCGGCTTGCAGACGAAGCCTGCGCTGTCGGTCGCGGTGTGGACGTAGCGCACGCCGAAATTGCCGCGGAAGCCGCCGGCGTCGAAATTCGCCTGGGCATAGGCGGCGTGGATCTGCTCCTTGATGTCCCAATTGCCGGCAGTGAATTCCGAGGCGGAGAACATCGAGGGCGTCGGCAGGCCCGGCCGGCCCTGGACATAGTTCACCATCGAATCGCCGTTGATGATGAAGCGGCCGCGCATCTGGTCGTTGATGCCGTCGAAGCCCGACAGGTAATTGTCCCTGACGATGCTGGTGTCGAAGTTCGACGCCGGCACCGCGAAGCCGTTGGTGCCGGCCAGGCTGACGCCGGCATAGGCCTGCGCGGTCTCGTGGCTGCGATATTTGTAGCCGACCTGGATGCGCTTCAGCACCCCGTCGAACTTCAGGCCGAAATCGACCTGGCCGTAGCGTTCCTTGTCGGTGGTCGGCTTGGTGACGAGATTGCCGCTCCAGCCGGCATCGGTGACGAAGGCCGCCGGATTGCCGAGCACGTTGCTGGTATAGGAGATCGTGCCCGGCTTGTCGGGCGCGCCGCTGATGTCGACCGTGTAGTTGGCCTTGTTCAGGAACTCCAGGAACACCTGCTTCTTGGTGCCGCCGTCGGCATCCGAGACGCCGCCCTGGACATTCAGGTCCCAATGCACGTCTTCCCAGCCGATCTGGCCGTGGAAGGTCTGCGAATGCATCTCCGCCACGCGATACTGCGCATCGAGCACCGAGAGCCCGTTGTTGAAGGTCGCCGAGCGGACGATGCCGTTGTCCACCGTCAGGCCGGTCAGCGAGCCGGCGCTGTTCCAGACATTGCCCGGAAAGGCGAACATCGACTGATTGAGATTGTCATAGGTCGCGTCGATGCGCAGCCAGTCGGCCGTGATCGTGAGCTGATCGACCGGCTTCCACTGCGCGGTCGCCGAATAGGTCAGCCGCTCGCGGCCCTGCTCGAAATAGGACGTGCCGAACGCATTCGGGAACTTGGCGTTCGGGTTCGCCGTCAGCGTGCTGGCGCAGGTGCCGGTGCAATTGCCGGTATAGGTCCGCCCCACGACCGGGACCGCAGGCGCGGCCAGCGAGCTGGTATTGGCATCGTTGTTCCCCGCCCAGAAGTTCGCGCTGATCGTGCCATAGCTCTCCAGGCCGTCGCGGCGCAGCCGGTCCTTGGTGCGCTGGAACGAGGCGAGGATGCCGAGGGTCTTGTCCTCATTGTGCCAGCTGACCAGCGCCGAGCCCTGGACGTCGCCCTTCTTCGAACGGTCATTGTAGAGATAGCTGAGCGAGCCGGCGACGACGAAGGGCTTCAGCTCGAGCGGCTTGCGAGTGAGTACGTTGACCGTGCCGCCGATCGAGCCCTCGTCGATCCGCGGCTCGGGCGACTTGTAGACGTCGACGCGGTTGACGAGCTGCGGGGCGAGCAGCGCATAGTTGAAGGTGCGGCCCGGATTGTCGAGGATGAACCAGTCGGCCGAGGCGACCGTCTGGCCGTTCAGCAGCGTGCGGTTCAGCGCCGGATCGGTGCCGAGGATCGAGACCTTCTCGCCCTGGCCGAACGCGCGGTCGACGGTGACGCCCGGAACCAGCGTCAGCGCTTCGGCGACGTTGGTGTTCGGGAACTTGCCGACATCTTCCGACGAGACCGAGTCGATGATCGCATCGGCCTTGCGCTTGGCTTCGATCGACTGGGCGAGCGAAGCGCGGAAGCCGGTGACGACGATCTCGTGATCGTCGGCAGGCTGGGCGGCGGTGTCGCTGGTCTGTGCATGCGCGGCACCGGTGAGCAGCGCCATCGCGCTGGCCGTGCCGATAAGAAATCCCCGGATCCCCATCTCTCATCCCCTTGGTCAGAATGATTCTGAACTTGCTTATGATTCGTTGTGGTACGGCTCTGGCAGACCAGTCGCATACCAATATCCGTACCATTCCTCACTGTTGAGGGGCCGTCAAGACAGATTTTTACAGTGCGGTTACAGACCAGCGCAATTTTTTTGCTGACATGTGGTACGTTATTGGTACTAGTGTTGCATCCGGCACACAGCCGACCGATGATGGGGAACCGATGCCGCTGCTGGCGCAAAAGATCAGGCCGCTCGACGGAGCAGGCAGGGGGCCGCTCTACCGGCAGCTCGAGACCGCGTTGCGCGAGGCGCTGCGCGACAATCTGCTGAAACCCAACGAAGCGCTTCCCGCCGAGCGCGACCTGGCTGCCGATCTCTCGGTCTCGCGGATCACGCTGCGCAAGGCGATCGACAAGCTGGTCGACGAGGGGCTGCTGGTCCGCCGGCACGGCGCCGGCACCTTCGTCGCCGGCCGTGTCGAGAAGCAGTTCGCCAAGCTCTCGTCCTTCTCGGAGGACATGGCCTCGCGCGGGCGGAGCGTGCGCAGCGAATGGCTGATCCGCGAATCGGGCGTGGTCACGGGCGAGGAATCGCTCACCTTCGGGCTCAGCCCCGGCACCGCGGTCTATCGCTTCCACCGTATCCGCTATGCCGACGACGTGCCGATGGCACTCGAATTCGCGATCATCCCGGGCTTCGGCCTGTCGGGGCTCGATGCAGTCGATTCGTCGCTCTATGCCGCGCTCGAGGCGACCGGCAACCGCCCGGTGCGCGCGCTCCAGCGGCTGCGCGCGGCCCTGTGCGACGCCGAGCGCGCCGCCCTGCTCGGCGTGGAGGTGGGCGCGCCGGTCCTCTATATCGAGCGCCGCGGCTTCCTGGCCGATGGCCGGGTGATCGAGGCGACGACCAGCTGGTATCGCGGCGACGCCTATGACTTCGTCGCCGAACTCGACATGCGGGGCTGAGCGGATGACCAACCCCGAATCGACCCGCATGTTCGCCGAGGCGGCCGAAGCCGGCGCGGCAGTGCGCCGGCAGCTCGAGCGGAACGCGGAAGCGGTCCGCAAGCTGGGCGCCCGCTTGCGCGCCACCCGCCCGCGCGGCGTGCTCACCTGCGCGCGCGGCAGCTCGGATCATGCCGCCACCTTCGGCCGCTATCTGATCGAGACGCGGCTGGGCTTGCTGACCACTTCAGTCTCGCCGTCGATCGCCTCGGTCTATGGCGTCGAGACCGACTATTCCGACATGCTGGCGCTCGGCATCTCGCAATCGGGCAAGAGCCCCGACATCCTGGCCGCGATGCGCGCCGCGAAGGAAAGCGGCGCCCGCACCGTGGCGATGGTCAATGTCGAGGATTCGCCCCTCGCGGCCGAATCGGACACGCTGGTGCCGCTCCGCGCCGGACCCGAGATCAGCGTCGCGGCGACCAAGTCGTACATCGCCGCGCTCGCCGCTCAGCTCCACCTGGTGTGCGAATGGGCAGGCGACGAGTCGCTCGCGGCCGGCCTCGCCGCACTGCCCGACCGGCTCGAGGCCGCCTGGGCCGCCGACTGGTCGCCGCTGGTCGAGCGGCTGCACGGCGCGCGCGGCCTCTATGTGATCGGCCGCGGCCTGGGCTTCGGCGTGGCGCAGGAAGCCGCGCTCAAGTTCAAGGAGACTTGCGGCCTCCATGCCGAGGCGTTCAGCGCCGCCGAGGTTCGGCACGGGCCGATGGCCCTGGTCGGCCCCGGCTTCCCGCTGCTCGTCTTCCGCCAGGACGATGCCACTGCCGACGGCGTCGACGACCTGGTCGCCGATGTGCTCGCGCGGGGCGGCGAAGTGCTGGTGAGCGGCGGCAAGGTGCCGGGCGCGATCCATCTGCCGCACCCGGCGGCGGGCCCGGCGATCGAGCCGATCCTGCAGATCCAGGCTTTCTACCGCGCCGCCAACGCGCTCTCGATCGCGCGCGGCTTCGATCCCGATCGGCCGCCGTCGCTCGCCAAGGTGACCGAGACCATCTGATGCAGGCGCTGATCCCGACATGCGCGCTGGTCGACGGCGCGCTCCGCGAAGATGTCGCCGTCCTGGTCGACGGCGCGCGCATCACCGGCGTGGTGCCGGCCGGCGCGATTCCCGCCGGCGCCGAGCCGCGGCGGCTGGACGGCACGCTCGTCCCCGGATTCATCGATACCCAGGTCAATGGCGGCGGCGGCGTGCTGTTCAACGACGCGCCGACCGTGGAGGGCATCGCCGCGATCGGCGCCGCGCATCGCCGCTTCGGCACCACCGGCTTCCTCCCCACGCTGATCAGCGACGATCTCGACGTCATCCGCCGCGCGGTGGCGGCCGTGGACGCGGCGATCGCGGCGGGCATACCGGGCGTGCTCGGCATCCATGTCGAGGGCCCGTTCCTCAACGTCGATCGCAAGGGCATCCATTCGGCCGAGAAGATCCGCCCGCTCGACGCGGAGGGGATCGCAGCGCTGACCGGCCTGACGCGCGGCCGCACGCTGGTGACGCTCGCGCCCGAACGCGTGGCGGCTTCGGACATCGAGCAGCTCGTCGCCGCCGGCGTGGTGGTCGCAGCGGGGCATACCAATGCGCGCTACGACCAGGCCAAGGCGGCGGTGGCCGCGGGCATGCGCGGCGTCACCCATTTGTTCAATGCCATGTCGCCGCTCGGCTCGCGCGAGCCGGGCATGGTCGGCGCCGCGCTCGATTCGGACGCGCTGGTCTGCGGGCTGATCGTCGACGGCCATCATGTGAACCCGGCCACGCTCCGCCTGGCGCTGCGCTGCAAGCCGGCCAGCGGCTTCATGCTGGTGACCGATGCGATGCCCTCGGTCGGATCGGAGGCGAGCGAGTTCGTGCTGCAGGGCCGCCACATCACCGTGAAGGACGGCGCCTGCCGCAGCGACGACGGCACGCTGGCCGGATCGCATCTCGACATGGCGGCGGCGGTGCGCAACGCGGTCTCGATGCTGGGCGTCGATCTCGCCACTGCGGTGACGATGGCAAGCGCCAGCCCGGCCGCGCTGATGGGCCTGGGCGATAGGCATGGCCGGATCGCGACCGGCCATGCCGCCGACCTCGTGCTGCTCGACGCGGCGGGGTGGGTCCGCGAGACCTGGATCGGCGGGGCTTAGGGCAAGCCGG
>NZ_MKWJ01000022.1:329401-357548 GCF_001899725.1 Sphingomonas sp. 67-41
CGAGGCGCATCTCGACGACAGCCTGGACCGACTCTTCGCGCTGATGCGCGTCCCCTCGGTCTCGACCGATCCCGCCTATGCCGAACAATGCCAGCGCGCCGCCAGCCTGCTGTCCGACGAGCTGACCGGCCTGGGCTTCGCCGCCCGCGTCGCGCAGACGCCGGGCCATCCGATGGTGGTGGCACATCACGACGGCCCGGCGGGCGGGAACGCGCCGCACATCCTGTTCTATGGCCATTACGACGTCCAGCCGGTCGACCCGATCGCGCTGTGGCGGCGCGATCCGTTCGACCCGGTGATCGAGACGCGCGGCGACGGCGCGAAGCAGATCGTCGGCCGCGGCGCGTCGGACGACAAGGGCCAGCTGCGCACCTTCGTCGAGGCCTGCCGCGCCTGGAAGGAAACCGCGGGCGCGCTGCCCTGCAAGGTGACGATCCTGTTCGAGGGCGAGGAGGAATCGGGCTCGAAGAGCCTCGAGCCGTTCCTTCATGCCAATGCCGAGGAGCTGAAGGCCGATTTCGCCCTGATCTGCGACACGCTGATGTGGGATACCGAGACGCCGGGCCTCACCATCGGCCTGCGCGGCATGGCGGCAGGCGAGGTGACGATCCGTGCGGCCTCGCGCGACCTCCATTCCGGCCTCTATGGCGGCGCGGCGCGCAACCCGATCCAGCTGCTCTGCTCGATCCTGGGCGAGATGAAGGACGCCGATGGCCGCGTGACGCTCGCCGGCTTCTATGACGGCGTGCCCGAGCTCGATCCCGTCGTGCGCGGGAGCTGGGATGCGCTCGGCTTCGACGCCGGCGCGTTCCTCGGCGACATCGGCCTGAGCGTGCCGGCCGGCGAGCGGGGCCATGACGTGCTCGAGCAGATCTGGTCGCGGCCGACCGCCGAGGTCAACGGCATCTGGGGCGGCTATACGGGCGAAGGCTTCAAGACGGTGATCCCGGCCGAAGCCCATGCCAAGGTGAGCTTCCGCCTGACCGGTGCCCAGGATCCCGCCAGGGTCTGGGCATCCTTCGAGGAACATGTCCGTTCGCGCCTGCCCGCCGATTGCTCGGTTGCCTTCACCGGGCGCGGCCCCGGCAGCCCAGCGGTCTCGGTATCGAGCGACAGCCCGCCGCTCGAGGCCACCCAGGCGGCGCTGGACGCCGAATGGGGCAAGGCGGCGCTGATCGGCTGCGGCGGGGGCATCCCGGTCGTCACTTCGATCTCGAAGATCCTGGGGATGGACACGGTGCTGGTCGGCTTCGCGCTGACCGACGACAATATCCATTCGCCCAACGAGAAATATGATCTGAAGAGCTTCCACAAGGGCATTCGCTCCTGGGTGCGGATCCTGGCGAAGATCGGCGAGATGGCGAAGATGCCGGCCTGATCGCGCTGGCCCGAATCGACCATCTGGGCTAGATTCGGGCCATGCATGAGGGGGCTCGATTCATCGCTTTGATGCTCGGCGGCGCGGCGCTGGCGGCGTGCCAGCCCGATGCGGCCAAGCCGGTGCAGAAGGCAGAGGCGAGCGAAGCAGCGCCGGCCGCCCCCGCCGCGGCGGCCCCCGCCAGCGCGCCGCTGCGCGACTGGCTGGTCGGCAGCTGGTCGTTCGAGGCCAGTTGCGCGAGCGACTTCATCGCCCATTTTGCCGCCGATGGCAGCCTCGACAATAGCGGCGAGATGGGCGGCTGGGCGCTGGCCGGAAACACCGTGACCGAGACGATCCGCGAGCGCTATGACGCCGCCGCGAGCGACGGCGCCGAGAAGGTGAACCCGCCCGAGACACGCAGCTACACGATCGAGCGCGCCGATCAGGACCATGGCACGATCACCTATCAGGGCCGCAAGGTGCCGATGCTGCGCTGTTGACGGCACGGCCGCGAGGATCGATATCGGCACGATGGTTCCCCTTTCGTTCGCCGGCCATGAGCTGATGGCGCTGCCCGAGGGCGGGCTCTACTGGCCGGCGCGCAAGGCCCTGCTCGTTGCCGACCTGCATTTCGAGAAGGGCAGCTGGTTCGCCGCGCGCGGACAGATGCTGCCCCCCTATGATTCGATCGCGACCCTGCATGCCATCGAGGCGCTGGCGGAGCGCACCCAGGCGCGCGAGCTCTGGTGCCTGGGCGACAGCTTCCACGATTCGGAAGGCTGCGAGCGGCTGCCCGGGGATGCGCGCGCACTGCTCGCCCGCCTCACCGCCCGGCTCGACTGGCGCTGGATCACCGGCAATCATGACAGCCTGCTGATCGATCCCTTTGGCGGCACGATCCTGGAGGAAGCCGAGGTCGACGGGCTGGTCCTGCGCCACGAGGCCGAACCGCGCGATCCGCGGCCCGAGCTTTCGGGCCATTTCCACCCCAAGCTGCGCCTGCGCATCCGGGGGCGGCAAGTGGCGCGACGCTGCTTCGTCGCCTCGCCGACCAAGCTGATCCTGCCGGCCTTCGGCGCGCTCACCGGCGGACTGGATGCGCATCATCCGGAGATCGCCCGCGCAGTGGGGCGCAGCGCGCAGGCGCTGGTCGCGCTCGAGGACCGGCTGCTGCGCTTCCCGCTCGCGGCCTAGCTTCCCCGGCGCGGCTCGAGATCGGCGCATTCCACCGGGCCCTGCCCGATCACCCGGCATTTGGCCGGGCCGAGCACGCGGACCACGCCGCTCGACGTCGCGCTGATCTGGGCATTGTAGCGCACGTTCATCACCAGCGCCCCGCCGCTTCCCGAGACGAGCAGCGCGTCGGCGGTGGTCAGCGCGGCGGCATCGAGGCTGCTGGTGCCATAGAGCCGCACGCGCGTGTGCAGCGCATTGCCCGCCAGCGTCACCGTGCCCGCGCCGGCCAGAGTGACGCCCAGGTCCTGCGCATCGACCTTGCCGATATCGATCCGTCCCGTACCGTTGAGCGAGACGTCGAGACGGTTGCCGCGCATCTCGGCGATCTTCAGCAACGCGCCGCCATTGGTCTGCACCACGCGCAGCCCCGGCACCGCGACCCGGATGCGCGCACCGCTCGCGGTCTTGCCCGCCGCCGATTCCCAGCTCTGCGTGCCGGCATTGATGACCAGCGTGCCCGCCTCGACCCGCACGCTGACCCGGTCGAGCGCGGCACGATCGCCCGCAAGCGTCACGCCGGGCGATCCGGGCACGACTTCCACCGCGAACGGCCCGTCGATGCGCAGCCGGTCGAAACCGGTGACCATCACGACGCGCTCGTCTCCCGGCGCGGCGGCGCCGACGAGCAGCAGCAGGGGAGCGAGGGCGAGCCGATACATGGGCGCACCCTCGCGCGGCTTCAGCGCCGAGGCAAGCTCAGGAGCAATGCGCCTCGCCCGAGCCCACCGCGCTCACCGAGCATTTCGCGCCGCCGGTGAGATCGACGTCGCCCGAGCCCGCGATCGAGACCGAGGCACCGCCCCTGACCACGCCGCGCAGGCTGCCCGAACCGATGACCGAGATGCTGGCGCCGGTGGCGGTCAGCTTGCTGGCGTCGATGTCGCCCGAACCGGCGATCGAGGCGTTGAGCCGGCTGACCGTACCTGCCACGGTAAGGTCTCCGGAGCCCGCGATCGAGAGATCGGCATCGGTCGCGGTGAGCGTGGCGATGCCGAGATTGCCCGAGCCGGCGATCGCGCCGTGGAAAGCGCCTTCGGCCTTGTCGACGCTCATGTTGCCGGAGCCGCTGACGCTCGCACCATCGAGCTTCGGCAGGACGACATGGACCTTCACTCCGCGATCGTTGCTGAACGAGAAGCCGTTGCGGTCCTTGCGGCCAACGCGCAGCGTGCCGTCGACCACCCGGACCTCGAGCTGGTCGAGGATCGCCGTATCGCCCTCGGCCGTGACCGCGAACTGCGCGCCGTTCCGCACCTCGATATCGTCGGGCCCGCGCAGATCGACCTTGGTGAAGCCGTTCGCATCGTAGCTGCGCTTGGCGCCGACGCCACTCGGCTTGACCTTGTGGCCCTCCTTTTCCCAGCTGGCATGGCAGGCACCGGTGGCCGTGAGCGGCAGCAGGGCCAGGGCGATCAGGGCAGCGCGCATCGAAACTTCCTCCCGAAGCAGTATGTGTGTTGGATATATAATACACTATCGATTAGGCAAGGAAAAGGGGCGGTTTTCAAGGCCGCCCCTTCGTTCGGGCTTCGCTGCCGATCGGGATCAGGCCGGAACCTTGTCCTTGTTGTGGATCGCCGCCGCCTTGCGCAGGATCTCGAGGATCTTCTCGAGCGCGGCCGGCTCGTCCACCTCTTCCATCGCCGCGAGTTCGCGGGCGAGGCGGCTGGCGGCCGCTTCGAAGATCTGGCGCTCCGAATAGCTCTGCTCGGGCTGGTCGTCGGCACGGAACAGGTCGCGGACCACTTCGGCGATCGACACCAGGTCGCCCGAGTTGATCTTCGCTTCATATTCCTGGGCGCGGCGCGACCACATGGTGCGCTTGACCTTCGGCTTCCCCTTCAGCGTATCGAGCGCTTCCTTGAGCGTCTTGTCGCTCGAAAGCTTGCGCATGCCTACGCTCTCGGCCTTGTTGGTCGGAACGCGCAGCGTCATCTTTTCCTTTTCGAAGCGCAACACGTAGAGTTCGAGCTGCATCCCCGCAATTTCGGACTTCTGCAGCTCAATCACACGGCCCACGCCGTGCTTGGGGTAAACGACATAATCGCCGACATCGAAGGACAGCGCCTTGGCAGCCATGTGCGAGGAACCTTTCGTGATAACCGGCCCCGACGGGCTCGGCGTCCGCCCCGGCGAATGCAGGGCGGGCTGATCGGGGCGACTTCTCTTTGCTTCTCCGGGCGGAGGCGAGTTTTCCTCCGTCTTGAGCCATTTAACACGTTTGCAATAAAATTACCAGACCGCGTGTGCCGCCTTGCAGCGAAAATATGCAATTAATCGCAGGATTGTGGCTGCCTCTCGACTCGGCCGGCGCCACGAACATGTCCGCGCCATTTCCGCAGTTCGCCGGCCAGGACACCGGCTCCACCTTCTCGGCGGCGCTCAAGAGGTTACTCGACGCAGGTGAGACGCCGCCACCGGGCGCGTTCGTCTGCCGGGTCGACAGCCGTGCTGCGGGGGCAATGCATCCGCCATCCTGCCGGCGGTCGAATTCCGGCCAAACCGGCCCCGCGATCCGGCAAGGGTCCGTAGCCGATTCGAACGTGCTGCGCCGCAGCGACGCGATTCGCCGCCGGCAGAAGGCCGGCGTCCCTGCGGGTGCCGGCCATGCCCGGGGCGCTAGCTGCCCGAACCGGGCTCGGGCGAGAAGAACTGCTCGAACTTGCCCTCGACGCCCTTCATCGCGTCGGCATCGGCGGGCACGTCGCCCTTCTGCGTGATGTTGGGCCAGGACTCCGAATAGCTGCGATTGAGCTCCAGCCACTTTTCGAGGCCGTTCTCGGTATCGGGGAGGATCGCCTCGGCCGGGCATTCGGGCTCGCAGACGCCGCAGTCGATGCACTCGTTCGGATTGATGACGAGCATGTTCTCGCCTTCATAGAAACAATCGACCGGACAGACCTCGACACAATCCATGTACTTGCACCGGATGCAGGCGTCGGTGACGACATAGGTCATGGAAACTGGCCCCTTGGATCGAAGACGTGGGGGTCCTGCTATGCCTGTGGATTCGCTGCGTCAATCAGTTGGCGCTTCCTGCGAGACGTTCGCAGTGACCACCAGGTCCTGATAACAGGCGCGCCCTTCCGCCGGCGGGCCACGCCGAGCGGGCAGCAGCTCGACCCGGATCACCCGCACCTTGCCATAGAGCGGAAAGGCCACGACGCACCCCACGCGCACCGTGGCCGAGCTGCGTTCGACTCGGCGGCCGTCGATGCGCAACAGGCCCTTCTCGGCGATCGCCTGTGCTGCCGAACGCGTCTTGGCGAGGCGCGACCACCAGAGGAACCGGTCGATCCGCATCGCCGCGCCATCAGCCATGCTTCAGCGCCCCGAGCGCCGCAAAGGCATTGTCGCGCGGCGGCGCCTTGGGCGCGGCCGGCGCGACCAGCCCCTGCCAGATCCAGCGTTGCGGCTCGCCCTCGATGGAGCGCGCGGTGCGGAAGCCGAGCTGGGCCATCAACCGGGCCAGCGTCTCGGCGGTGAGCCCCATCGAAGTGGCCAGGGCGGGATCGGGCGCGAAGGGCTTTCGGCCCTGGCGCGCGTCGTGCGCGGCGCGGGCAATGCGCTCGACCAGGTCGACGCGCACCGCCTGGGCGCCCAGCGGGCGATAGCCATGGACGAGATCGGCACCCGCTGCGGCGCGCGGCAATACGGTGGCGCCGTCGGGGGGTGTGTCGGGCAGCCCCATCAGCTCGCGCCGCCAGCGCGCTGCGCCGGGCTTGAGCAGCGCCGGCGCGAAGATGTCGAGCGTCCCGATGGTGACGCCGATCCTGCGCAGCCGCTGGCGCGCCTGCGGGTCGAGCGCTTCCACCAGCGTGGCGGCAGCACGGCGCGGAAGCAGCCCGCCGGCTTCGAGCAGCGCATTGGCGAGTGCGCGCAGCGGCGCGCCGGCCGCCGGATCGCGCGTCGCGGCATCGAGCTTGCCGAGCACGGTCACGCGCTTGCCGACCTGATCGGCGAACCAGCGTTCGAGCCGGGCCTGCACCGCGTTCCTGGCCGCCGGGTCGAGCACGTCGAGCGTGCGATCCAGCCGGATGCGCGGCCGGGCGATGTTGGGCCCGGGCTCCAGAGTCGCCACCGCCACGCCGTTCCAGGCGAGCACCGATCCCGCCAGCGCGATGGCCTCGTCCCCGGCCTCGGCCAGCGCGGCCCCGCGCTTGCGATACTCGCCGCCCAGCCGCTTCTCCGCCGCCGCCAGCAGCATGCGCTTGTCCGCGGCGCGCGCCTCGGGCGCGACGGTGAAGCGAAAGCCGGTGAGCGTGCCCAGGGCATGTTCCTCGACGGTCACTTCGCCTTCGGGCCCGATCGTCACCGGCAGGCTCGAGGCGTCGGCACCGATCTGGCGGAGCAGCACGGTGGTGCGCTTGTCGACGAAGCGCTGGGTCAGGCTGGCGTGCAGCGCGTCGGAGAGCTTCTCCTCCACCGCGCGCGTGCGCTCGGCCCAGTGGACCGGGTCCTCGAGCCAGTCCGCCCGGTGCGCGATATAGGCCCAGCTGCGCGCCGCGGCGATGCGCCCGGCGAGCGTCTCGACATCGCCGCCCATATTGTCGAGCCGCTGGATCTCGTCGGCGAACCATTGGTGCGGCACATGGCCGAACCCTTCGGAAAGATGCCCGAACAGCCGGCCGACGAAGCGGCTGTGCGGCTCGGGCCCGAGCTTGCGGAAATCGGGCAGGCCGCACGCCGCCCAGAGTCGCTTGACCATCGCCGGTGCGCGCACGCGCTGGCGCACCCAATCCTCTTCCGAAAGGCGCTTGAGCACCGCAAGGTCCACTGCCTCGGGCGCCGCGCGCAGCACGGCGTTCTGCGGCCTGGCCTCGAGGCTGGCGATCAGCGCATCGATGCTGGCGAAATCGGGCTCGCCTTCGCGCCAGTAGAGCTTCTCCAGCGGCGGCACCCGGTGCGCCTCGATCGCCAGCACTTCCTCCGGCGTGAAGGCATTGGGGCCTTCCTCGTGCAGCGCGCCGAAGGTCCCGTCCCGTTGATGCCGCCCCGCGCGCCCGGCGATCTGCGCCATCTCGGCCACGGTCAGCCGGCGCTGACGGCGCCCGTCGAACTTGGAAAGCGAAGCGAAGGCGACATGGTGCACGTCCATATTCAGCCCCATGCCGATCGCATCGGTGGCGACGAGATAGTCGACCTCGCCCGCCTGGAACATCGCCACCTGGGCGTTGCGGGTGCGGGGACTGAGCGCGCCCATCACCACCGCCGCGCCGCCGCGCAGGCGCCGCAGCGCCTCGGCGACGGCATAGACTTCCTCGGCGCTGAACGCCACGATCGCCGAACGGCGCGGCAAGCGGGACAGCTTCTTGGCCCCGGCATAGCTGAGCGTCGAGAAGCGCGGCCGGCCGATCACCTCGGCCTCGGGCACCAACGCCTTCAGCATGGGCTTCAGGCTGTCCGAGCCGAGGATCATCGTCTCCTCGCGGCCGCGGGCGCGCAGCAGGCGATCGGTGAAGACATGGCCGCGCTCGGGATCCGCGCCCAGCTGCGCCTCGTCCAGGCCGACGAATGCGACTTCGCGTTCCAGCGGCATCGACTCGGCGGTGCACAGGAACCAGCGCGCCTTGGGCGGCAGGATCTTCTCCTCGCCGGTGATCAGCGCGACTTCGGCGTCGCTGCCCTTCATCCTGACGACGCGATCATAGACCTCGCGCGCCAGCAGGCGCAGCGGGAAGCCGATCATGCCGCTGGCATGGCCGGCCATCCGCTCCACTGCGAGATGCGTCTTGCCGGTGTTGGTGGGGCCCAGCACGGCAGTGATCGGAGAACGCGCGAAACGACTCATTGCGACTCCCAAGATCGTTCCGAGTCGCCCCTTAAGCAACTCCCCCGGATTGGCGATCCGCCTTAACCATGTTGGAAATACTGGCGAATATGCCGAACGCTTCGCTTCATCCGCGAGGCGGCACAACTCGCCGCACGAGGCGGCCCCGAACAGGGTGCTTAATTTGACTTTAAGTCCTGCCTTCCACAGTGATCTTGTCGGTAGCCGGGGGTTTACGGCACGACATCGACGACCTTTTGGGGGGCGTTGCGCCTTGTATCTGCGTAGTGACCATGGAGAGGGGCTGACAGGCGGCGGCGCTTCGGCGCGGGCCACTGCCCCGGCGCGCGGTCTCGCCGCACGCCTGAACGAGCGCTTCGCCGACTTCGAATTCGCGCCGGACCTGGGCTCGCGCATCGGCTCGCTGACCTGGTATCGCGGCGCCGCCACCTGCGTCGCCCTGATCACCGCCACGCTGCTGCTCGCTCCTGGCTTCGAGAATCCGATCTACGGCACCGTCCCCGCGCCACTTTCGGGCGCCGAGTTCGACGCGACCCAGGCCCAGGCGATCAAGCCGCTCGGCATGGGTTCGGGCACCGGCGCCCGCGTTGCCGCGACCGGGCTGGTCGCGCCGCTTTCGGACACGCCGGAACGGCCGATGCTCGAAGGCACCACCAAGCTGGCCTCGGGCGGCGCGTTGTTCGCGACGCTGCTGCGCTCCGGCATCGGCAAGACCGATGCCACGACGGTCAGCAGCATGATCACCAAGGCCGTGGCCCTGGACGAGATCCAGTCCAACACCATGGCCGACTACACGCTGGGCCGCCGCGTCGACAAGTCGCAGCCGCGCCCGCTCGAGAAGCTCGACATCCGCACCCGGTTCGACCAGCGCGTCGAGTTCGTCCGCGCCGGCAACGTGCTTTCGATGCGCGCGATCCCGATCGCGATCGACCGGACGCCGCTGCGCATCCAGGGCACCATCGGCAGGTCGCTCTATCGCTCGGCCCGCGCCGCCGGCGCCCCGGCCAAGGCAGTGGAGAGCTACATCAAGACGCTCGCCACCCGCACGCCGGTCTCGCGGCTCGGCTCGGACTGCAAGTTCGACATCATCGTGGGCCAGGCGCGTGCCGAGACCGGCGAGGTGCAGCTCGGCAGCCTGATGTATGCCGGCGTCAGCGGCTGCCCGAGCAAGGTGCAGCTCGCGCCGTTCGAACAGGGCGGCAAGACCAGCTGGTTCGACGGTTCGGGCAAGGGCAACAGCACCGGCGCGATGGCGATGCCGGCGAACGGCCGCTTCTCCTCGGGCTTCGGCATGCGCCGCCACCCGATCCTGGGCTATACCCGAATGCACCGCGGCGTCGACATCGCCGCGCCCTGGGGCTCGCCGGTCTTCGCCGCGAGCGACGGCGTCGTCCAGTTCGCCGGCCGCAGCAGCGGCTATGGCAACTTCATCAAGGTGACCCATGGCGGCGGCTATGGCACCGGCTATGGCCATCTGAGCCGCATCTATGTGCGGGGCGGCGAGCATGTGCGCCGCGGGCAACGGATCGGCGCGGTGGGCAATACCGGCCTCTCGACCGGCCCGCACCTCCATTACGAACTGTATCGCAACGGCATGGCGGTGAACCCGCGTTCGGTTTCGTTCACCAGCACGCAACAGCTTACCGGCGGCGACCTCGGTGAGTTCAGGTCCCAGTTGAACCGCCTGCTCTCGGTGCCGATCGGGCACGGCGCGGTGAAGGACGCCGAGGACTAGGCTCCCGCGCAAGGCCCCGGCCTTCCCTTCCGGCCAAGGGAGCCACGGCTCGTCGCAACCCGTTCCACGAACGCGGGCCATTTGTGCTATGGGCACGGGATATCCGAGTCCGACTCCGGAGCGTATCATGCGTCTCGTCTTCACTGCCGCCCTGTTCTGCACCGTCGCGATGCCGGCGCTCGCCCAGCAGTCGCAGCCCGCATCCACCCGCGACAAGGCCGAGGCGCTCGCCCGCGCCCTGAACAACCCGATGGTGCAGGAAGGCGCGGCAGCCATGCTCGCCAACCTTGCCGGCATCGTGCTCGATACCCGGGTTGGCCCCATCGCGCGCTATGCCGATCCTCGGATCGGCGAGCAGGATACGCTGCGCGACATCCAGCGCCGCAACGATCCCGATTTCGAGAAGCACTTCCACCAGGACGCGCGCGCAGCCGTCGCCGTCGCGGGCAAGCTCACCGACGGCGCGCTGCAGATGCAGGATTCGCTCGACCAGACCGCCACCCGGCTCCGCGCGGCGCTCGCTCCCCTGCGCGCCGCGCTCAAGAACTGATCCGCCCGCGCAACGATCGCACCTCTTCCCGCGGGCGAAGGGGCGACCGGCAACCATATGGCGCGCTGCAGCGCGTCTCGGACGCAAGCCGCGTCCGCAAGCGCTTTACGCAGGCGCGTCCCGAGTCCTAAAGCGAGCCGATGTGGCAGCTTTACCAATTCCCGCTCTGTCCCTTCTCGCGCAAGGTCCGGCTATTGCTGGGCGAAAAGGGCGTGGGCTACGAGCCGGTACGCGAATCGCCCTGGCTGCGGCGCGACGAGTTCCTCGACCTGAATCCCACCGGCCAGGTGCCGGTGATGGTCGATGACGAGCGCGGCGTCACGCTGATCGATTCGCAGGTGATCTGCGAGTTCTTCGAGGAGACGGTGAACAAGGCGCCGATGCTCAACGGCACCGCCACCGATCGCGCCGAGATCCGGCGCCTCGCGATCTGGTTCGACACCAATTTCTATGCCGAGATCACGGCGCCCCTCCTCCACGAGCGGATGCTGAAGCGCATCGTCTACAAGCAGTCGCCCGACGGCCAGGCCCTGCGCAATGCAATGAAGGCGGCGGTCAATCATCTCGACTATATCGATTATCTGCTCGATCACCGTACCTGGCTCGCCGGCCCGACGATGAGCCTCGCCGACCTTGCCGCCGCAGCGCAGATCTCGATCGCCGATTATCTGGGCGGGATCGACTGGAAGAGCCACGAACAGGCCAAGGGCTGGTACATCCGAATGAAGAGCCGCCCGAGCTTCCGCCCGCTGCTGAGCGAGCGGATGGAAGGGATCCCGCCGCCCGCCGACTACGAGAAGCTCGACCTCTAGCCCGTTCGACCTCCCCCTCGTCCTCCCGTCTGCACAGGAATGACGAAGCATGGGAGCCTCGCGCCTTCTCGTCGGTTCAAGGCGGACAGGAGAACGCGATGTTCGAACATCTTCCCCGCTGGCTCGGCAAGGCGCTGAGCCCGTTTCGCGCCGGAGCCGACAAGCTGGCGATCGTCCGGCCCGAACTGGCCGGCGAAGGCGTGATCCACCTCGCCAGCCCGGCCTTCGCGAACGGCGCGCGGCTGCCCGATCGCTTCACCGCCGACGGCGAGGGCAGCTCGCCGCCGCTTTTCTGGACCAGCGTGCCCGAAGGCACCGCGCGGCTGGTGCTGATCGTCGAGGATCCCGACGCGCCGACGCCGCAGCCGGTGGTGCACGCGATCGTCTGGGGCCTGCCGATCGACGGCGACCTCAAGCAAGGCGAGATCGCGCCCGATGGAGAGGGCAATCCGGAAGGAGAGGATGTCGGCCGCAACAGCCGCTTCGTCGAGGGCTGGCTGCCGCCCGATCCGCCCAACGGGCATGGCGAGCATAGCTATGCCTTCCAGCTCTTCGCGCTGAGCGAAGGGGAGGATCCCGGCGAGAATCCGGGCCGGGGCGCCATCCTGCGCGCGATGGAGGGCCGGGTGATCGCCGCCGGGCTGCTTACCGGCACCTATTCGCGCGGCGAGCAGGCCCCGATCGGGCCGGTGGGAGCCGGTGCCGCCGCCTGATCCGCGATCGGCAAGGCGAGATCGCCCGGCGAGAAGGATGGCCAGGCCATCGCCCCATGCATGGGGTGCGCGGCGCCGATGCGGCGGCCATTCGGGATTGGGCCTGGATTCTAGCGCTCATGTCCGGAGCGCGTCACGGATCTCTCGGCGGTTTCGGACATCGCGGCATCCCGGTGGAATGCCCGGCGAAGCCGGTAGGGGCGGGCCGAGGTTCCGCCATGGGGGCCGCCGCCGGGCGGTCCGGCAGGGTTCAGCCGATGTGGCTGAAACCCTGCAGGCCGACCGTGGCGATCGTCATTGCGGTGATGGCGAAGGAAGCCAAACCGATCATCAGGCTACGCGTCATGCTTATCCTCTCCGTTCCGTCCGGTTCGCTGCGGGTCACGCGATCGGAACCACGGGCGAGGAGAAGAGCACGATGGCATAGGTGAGAACGACGGCGCCGATGACGGCAACGCTGTGCTGGAACGAGCTGATACGAACGGCCATGGTAGTTACTCCCTGTATTCTCGGCTGCCGGACCATCCGGCGTTGCCGATGCCAGATGGATTGCAGGGAGCGTGCCAGTTTTCTAAGTGATTGATTTCATTGAGTGCACGTAAGAAAGTTACGCGTGGTTGGGAAATTTCACGCCAAGCTATGGTGCAATTTCCCAATCAAAGGCGGACAGCTTCTGTCCGATTCCGGTCAATCGACGCGGATGCAGTTCCGGCCGCCATTCTTGGCGGCGTAGCAGAGCTGGTCGGCGCGGTGGAACACGGTGCCGAACACTTCGCCCGGGGCCGCCGGGCTGAGACCGGCGGAGAAGGTGATCTCGCCCAGGGGAGCGTCGGTCTCACGCAGGCGGTAGCGCTTGGCGGAAACGGCGATGCGGGCGCGATCGAGCACCGCGCGCGCGACCCTGAGGTCGAGGCCGGTGAACAGGACCACGAACTCCTCGCCGCCATAGCGCGCGACGAGGTGGCCCTTGCAGGTCTCGGACAGCGCTTCGCCGAGCGCCTTCAGCACCCGGTCGCCCACGACATGGCCGAACCGGTCGTTGACCGACTTGAAATGATCGACGTCGCACACGGCCACGCAGATCCGCGCGCCGGTCGAGGCCTGGACGGCATATGCTTCCTCGAAGGCCCGGCGATTGGGCAAGCCGGTCAGCGGGTCGCGACGGGCGTTGTCGCGCGCTTCCTCGAGCTTGGTGCGCAGCTCGCTGGCTTCGCGATTGGCGGTCTCGAGCCGCTCCTCGGCATTGCGGACCCGCTCGAGCATCGTCGCGGTGATGCGGGCGACCTCGATATCGTCGCCACCCGAGCTGCGCATCGCCTGTGCGCTGGCGGCGAGGTCGCGGCCGAAATCCTTGGTCTCGGCGCGCATCGCGGTGACCATGTCCTGGAAGCCCTCGACCTGCATCTGGGTCTGGGCGACCAGGCCCTGGGCCTTCTCGATCGTGGCGGTGGGCGTGCCGGCGACCGGGTGCACGTCGCAGCCCAGCGTCTCGATGTCGCGCCGGGTGAGGCGGACGCCACCATCGGTCAGCGCGTGCACCGCCCGGGCGAGCGGGCCATCGGGGTTGGCGAGGAGCTGATAGGCGAAGGCATAGTTGGCCGGATCGGGATCCAGCCGCTGGTCCACCAGAAACTCTCCGATGCGGTCGTACAGGCTACGTGCGGCCTGGGAACCGCTTGCCATCCGAACGGCCTTGGCCGCGACCATCTGCCTCAATTCCTCACCAGAAAATTGGTCCCGACGGTGCCGCCCCGCAACACCGCCACGCCGTGCAGATTAGGGCCCAACTGCTAATATCCGGTGAGCAAAGCTTGCGGACTCGTGAAAATATCGCCGCCGCAAATCAATGCTTGTGCGCTGCCCGGTATTTCTGGACCGCTTCGAGCGAGAGCCGGATATGCCCCGCCGGGCTCATGTCCGAATGGACGAAGAGCACCTTGCCGTCCGGCGCGATCACATAGGAGGTGCGGCTGGTGATCTTGGTGGCGGTGCCGTCGGGCCGGGTCAGCGCCACGTCGTAATTCTTGACGATTTCGGGACTGGCCGCGGCGACGGCGAACTTGCCGGCACATTTCTCCGCCGAAAAGGCCTCGAGCTTGTCGATATTGCCCGCGGTCATCCCGATCACGCTGGCGCCGGCCTTCTGGAAATCGGGCAGCGCCTCGGCAAAGGCATGCGCCTCGGCATTGCAGCCCTCCGTGAAGGCGGCAGGGAAGAAATAGAGGACGACCGGCCCCTTCTTCAGCGCCGCCTTGAGGTTCACCGTGAAGGGCTTGCCCGCCATCGCGCCGGGCGCAGTGAAATCGGGGGCGCGTTGCCCGGCCTTGAGCGCGGCGGCGGCCGGCACGGCGAGCGACAAGGCGGCGGCGGCGATCAGCAATTTGCGCATGGCGATCCTCCTGAAGGTGCTTGCCGGCGGCTAGCGCGTCAGCGCGATGCCGATCCGGGCATGGGTGTCGTTCCGGCGATAGTCGTCCAGTGCCTCGCCATAGCCGGTAAAGGCCTGGCCGAAGATATAGAAGCCGACCCCCTTGGCAATCCGCGCCAGGGGATAGGAGACGAACAATTCGGCCGCGCCCTTGCCCGTCTCGAAATTGCCGCGGCCGGTGAGCGAAAGCTTCAACCCGTCCTGCTGGCCGATCGCGGCGGTGAGGCTGGTATAGCCGAAATAATCCTTCACGTCCGGCGCGGTTCCGAGCCGGCCGACATAGAACCAGGCCTGGGGCGCGACATCGAGATGCCAGTCGCCGCCCAGGTCGAAGCGCTTCTCGGCGCGCAGGAACACCCGGTTGAGGTCGACCGAGTCGGCCACGCCGCGCCCGTTCGAATCATGGCGATAGCCGAGCGCCACCTTGGTGGTCTCGCCAAAGGGAATGTCGGCATAGACTTCGGGGCTGTAATTGGTCGAGCGGAACGGGCCCGAGGGCCGGTTCAGCGCCCAGAACATCGTCTGGGTATAGGCGAAGCGCAGATTGCCGAGCTTGAGCGGCGCCTTCTCGCCGAAGGGGCGGAAAGCGAAGCTCACTTGCAGCTTGCCGCCGGCATCCTTCAATCCGAACGCGCCATAGATCGGCTCGTGCGGCTCGAACCGGTCGACGAACGCCGCCGAGCTGCCGGTCGCGCTCTGCACCGCCGTCTCGCCCTCGGGTATCTCGGCGGCGGCATGCTGCTCGGCGGGCGGCACCGCGCGGCCCGCCAGGCCCACCGGCACATAGCGCGCCTTCGCAAAGCCGTGCGGCGCCACCGTCGGCAACGGCCCCGGCGCACGCTCGAGGACGAGGCGGGTGCCGTCCACCGCGGTGATCTCGATCTGGCGCGGGCCGGCATCGGAGACGGGCAGATCGCCTTCGTTGATCAGGAACACTTCGACGCCGCGCAGCGCCTCGGCCTCCGAGCCGGGCTGGGCGGGCACGGCGCGCAGGCCCTGCGCCGCGGCGGGCGTGGCGGCGAGAAACGCGATCGGAATCAGCAGGCGGCGGCGCATCGGCGGGTTGAGTGGCAGGGCTTTGTGACCTTGGCGAGTCAAAATCTCGGGGCTAGGGCGTGTCGAATGCCCGTGACCGCAGCCGATATCGCCCTTGCCGAACGCCTTGCCGATGCGGCGGGCGCGGCGATCCTACCCTATTTCCGTGGCGCGCACGGCCTCGAGGCGAAGGACGACCAGTCTCCGGTCACGCTCGCCGACCGCGCCGCCGAGGAAGCGATGCGCAAGCTGATCATCGCGGAGCGCCCGATGGACGGCATCCAGGGCGAGGAGTTCGGCATGCGCGAAGGGACGAGCGGGCGCCTGTGGGTGCTCGACCCGATCGACGGCACGCGCGCCTTCATCGCCGGCCGCCCGATCTTCGGCACGCTGATCGCCCTGATCGAGGGGGGCTGGCCGCTGCTCGGCATCATCGACCAGCCGGTGACGAGGGAGCGCTGGCTGGGCGTCATGGGGCGGCCGACCCTGTTCAACGGCAAGCCGGCCGCCACGCGCCGCTGCCGCGACCTCGACCAGGCGATCCTCGCCACCACTTCGCCGGCGCTGTTCGGCGACGACCAGCTCCATGCGTTCGAGCATCTCGACAGCGCGGTGATGAGCACGGTGCTGGGCGGCGACTGCTATAATTATGGTTGCGTCGCGAGCGGCTGGATGGACATCGTCGTCGAGGCGGGGCTCAAGCTGCACGACTTCGCCGCGCTGGTGCCGATCGTCGAGGGCGCGGGCGGGCGGATGTGCGACTGGCAGGGCGACCCCCTGCATGCCGGGAGCGACGGCGAAGTGATCGCTGCCGGCGACCCGGCGCGGATCGACGACATCCTCGAGGCGCTGGCCTGCCGGGGGCATGATCACGGCCATTGATGGAAGGGCCGCGGCGGCTTGCCTGCCCCGGCCCCGGGGCGCCATCCTCGCCCCTTCGCCGATAGCCCTCCGACTCGGCTTGCGCCGGCCCGGGCTTTGCGCTAGGGGGCCCGCTTTCCGCGATCGTAGGGATGCGCCGGCTGTATGGGCTGCCGCGCGTGTCCGCAATCGTCGAACTCAAGGAGACGAAAATGCCCAAGCTCAAGACGAAGAGCGGCGTGAAGAAGCGCTTCAAGCTCACCGCCACCGGCAAGGTGAAGCACGGTGTGGCCGGCAAGCGCCACCGGCTGATCAGCCACAACGCCAAGTATATCCGCCAGAACCGCGGCACCTCCGTGCTCGCCGATGCCGATGTCGCGCACATCAAGGCATGGGCGCCCTACGGTCTGAAGTAAGGAGGGCCTGACAAATGGCACGAGTTAAGCGTGGTGTTACCACCAAGGCCAAGCACAAGAACATCCTGGAACAGGCGAAGGGCTATCGCGGCCGTCGCAAGAACACGATCCGCATCGCGCGCCAGGCCGTCGAGAAGGCCGGCCAGTACGCGTATCGCGACCGCAAGGTTAAGAAGCGGACCTTCCGCGGCCTGTGGATCCAGCGCATCAACGCCGGCGTCCGCGCCGAGGGCCTGACCTATTCGCAGTTCATGCACGGGCTGAAGCTCGCCGGCATCGAGCTGGACCGCAAGGTCCTGGCCGATATCGCGATGCATGAAGGCGAAGCCTTTACCGCCATCGTCGCGCAGGCGAAGGCGGCTCTGCCCCAGGCCGCCTGAGCGACCTGACGCGAGACGGGAAAATGGGGCGCCGGTGGCAACACCGGCGCCCTTTTTCTTTGGCCGCGCCCCCGCTAGAGGCTCCCTCGACCAAATGAGGATTTGATGACGACCGATCTGGACCAGCTCCGCACCGACCTGCTCGGCGCGATCGACGCCGCGGCGGGGCTCGAGCCGCTCGAAGCGGTGCGCGTGCACGCGCTCGGCAAGCAGGGCGCGATCACCGGCCTGCTCAAGACGCTGGGCGGGATGAGCCCCGAGGCCCGCCAGGAACAGGGCCCGCGCATCCATGGCCTGCGCGAAGCGGTGACCGAGGCGCTGGCGGCGCGGAAGGCGGCGCTGGAGAAGGCGGCGCTCGACGCGCGGCTCGCCAGCGAGACCCTCGACATGACGCTGCCGGTGGACGGCGTCGCCGCCGGGTCGGTGCACCCGGTGAGCCAGGTGATGGACGAGCTGGCCGAGATCTTCGCCGATCTGGGCTTCACGGTCGCCACCGGGCCGGAGATCGAGGACGACTGGCACAATTTCACCGCGCTCAACATTCCCGAGACGCATCCCGCGCGGGCGATGCACGACACCTTCTATTTCCCGCGCGAGGCGGACGGCAGCCAGAAATACCTGCTGCGCACCCACACTTCGCCGGTGCAGATCCGCACCATGATGGCCGACAAGCCGCCGATCCGGATCATCGCGCCGGGCCGCGTCTATCGCTCGGACAGCGACGCGACGCACACGCCGATGTTCCACCAGATCGAGGGCCTGGTCATCGACAAGGGGATCACGCTCGGCCACCTCAAATGGACGCTGGAGACCTTCCTCAAGGCATTCTTCGAGCGCGACGACATCGTGCTGCGACTGCGCCCGTCCTATTTCCCGTTCACCGAGCCGAGCGCCGAAGTCGATGTCGGCTTCACCTGGCAGAACGGCAAGCGCGTGATCGGCGGCGATCCGCGCGCGAGCGAGAATGGCGGCTGGATGGAAGTGCTCGGCTCCGGAATGGTCCACCGCAAGGTGATCGAGGCCGCCGGGCTCGACCCGGAGGAATGGCAGGGCTTCGCCTTCGGCACCGGCGTCGATCGCCTCGCGATGCTCAAATATGGGATGGACGATTTGCGCGCCTTCTTCGACGGCGATCTGCGCTGGCTCAGGCATTACGGCTTCTCGGCGCTCGACGTGCCCACGCTGAGCGGAGGAGTGGGCGCATGAAGTTCACCCTGAGCTGGCTCAAGGAGCATCTGGATACCGACGCCTCGCTGACCGACATCGAGGAGGCGCTGACCCGCGTCGGCCTCGAAGTGGAGGGCGTGGAGAATCCGGGCGAGAAGCTGAACGGCTTCCGCGTCGCCAAGGTGCTCACCGCCGAGCGCCACCCCCAGGCGGACAAGCTGCAGGTGCTGACCGTCGACACCGGCGCGCAGGTGCTGCAGGTCGTCTGCGGCGCGCCCAATGCCCGAGCGGGGCTGGTCGGCGTGCTCGGCACGCCGGGCGCGGTCGTGCCGGCGAACGGCATGGCGCTCAAGATCGCCGCGGTGCGCGGCGTCGAATCGAACGGCATGATGTGCTCGACGCGCGAGCTGGAGCTGGGCGACGACCATGACGGCATCATCGAGCTGCCGGCCGATGCGCCGGTCGGCGCGGCGTTCGCCGACTATGCCGATCTGAACGACCCGGTGTTCGACATCTCGATCACGCCGAACCGCCAGGACTGCATGGGCGTGCGCGGCATTGCGCGCGATCTCGCCGCGGCGGGGCTCGGCACGCTCAAGCCGCTCGATGCCGAGCCGGTGGCGGGCGAGGGCGCGGGCCCCGAGGTGAAGATCGAGGCACCCGAAGGCTGCCCGGCCTATTATGGCCAGGCCGTCAGCGGCGTGACCAACGGCGCATCGCCCGACTGGATGCAGCGCCGGCTGAAGGCGATCGGCCAGCGCCCGATCTCGGCGCTGGTCGACATCACCAACTATGTGATGATCGACCTGGGGCGCCCGCTGCACGTCTATGACAAGGCGAAGCTCTCGGGCGCGCTGACGGTGCGCAAGGCCAGGGCCGGCGAGCAGGTGCTGGCGCTCAACGAGAAGACCTACACGCTCGACGAGACCATCACCGTGATCGCCGACGCGAACGGCGTGCACGATATCGGCGGCATCATGGGCGGCGAGGACACCGGCGTGTCCGAGACCACCACCGACGTCGTGATCGAATGCGCGTTCTTCGACCCGGACCATATCGCCCGCGCCGGCCAGAAGCTGAACCTGACCAGCGATGCACGCTCGCGCTTCGAGCGCGGCGTCGATCCGGCGTTCCTCGAGGACGGCATCGCGATCGCGACGCGGCTGGTGCTCGCGCTGTGCGGCGGCACGGCGAGCGCGGTGACGCGCGCCGGCAAGCTCCCGCATGTGGGCATCACCACCGGTTACGATCCCAGGCTCGCCGAGACCCTGGGCGGCCTCGCGGTGCCGGCGGCGCGGCAGGTCGAGATCCTCGAGAGCCTGGGCTTCACCGTCCAGCCGCTCGACGGCAATGGCGACCCTGTCGACCTCGATCGCGGCTTCGACATGCTGCGCGTCACCGCGCCGAGCTGGCGCCGCGACGTGGACGGCCCGGCCGACCTTGTCGAGGAAGTGATCCGCATCGCGGGCATCGACAATGTCCCCTCGACGCCGCTTTCGCGCCTGCCGGGCGTGGCCCGGCCGACCGCGACCCCCGAGCAGAAGCTCGAGCGCAAGCTGCGGCGCACCGCGGCGGCGCGCGGACTCAACGAGGCAGTGACCTGGAGCTTCGTCTCCGAAGCCGAGGCGGCGCCGTTCGGCGGCGGCGCCTGGACGCTGGCCAATCCGATCAGCGAAGACATGAAGGTGATGCGCCCGTCACTGCTGCCCGGCCTGCTCGGCGCGGTGGAACGCAACCTCAAGCGCGGCGCGCCTTCGGTGCGGTTGTTCGAGCTTGGCCGGCGCTATCTGGCAGAGGCCGAGCGCCCGACGCTCGGCGTCCTGCTCGCCGGCGCGAAGCGCCCGCGCGGCTGGCAGGGCGGCAAGGCGCAATCCTTCACCGCCTTCGACGCCAAGGCCGAGGCGCTGGCGCTGCTCGAGGCCGCCGGCGCGCCGGTGGCGAACCTGCAGGTGATGGGCGAGGCGGGCGATGTCTGGCATCCGGGCCAGTCGGCGACGCTGCGCCTGGGGCCGAAGACGGTGCTCGCGGCGTTCGGCATGGTCCATCCGAGCGTGCTCAAGGCCTTCGATCTCGACGGCGATGTCGCCGCGGTCGAGCTCTATCTCGATGCGCTGCCCAGCAAGCGCGGCGGCACGGGCTTCATGCGCACGGCCTACACGCCGCCCGCGCTCCAGGCCGTGACGCGCGACTTCGCCTTCCTGGTGCCGGACAGCCTGGCGGCGGGCGATCTCGTCCGCGCCGTGAAGGGCGCGGACAAGGCGGCGATCGTCGATGCCCGGCTGTTCGACGTCTTCACCGGCACCGGCGTGCCGGAGGGGCAGAAGAGCCTGGCCATCGAAATCACGCTCCAGCCGGGCGAGAAGAGCTTCACCGACGAGGCGTTGAAGGCGATCGCCGACAAGGTCGTCGCTGCCGCGGCGAAGCTGGGCGCGGCGCTGCGGGGCTGAGCCGCATCCCCCTCCTCCCCCGGATGGGAGAAGGAGGGGCCGTCTCGGCGCGCGGCAATCCTGGCCCCAGGCGTGATCCGGGGTTCGGCACCCAGGGCGCCGCGGGGGATATCCTTCGTGGCGCGCAGGCGTCCGAAACGGCAAGCTCAGGGCGACGGATGGTTCGATCGCACGGCGTGGCGCCGCCGCCACGTCCAGACCATCAGCCCCAACCCGCCCAGCACTCCGCCTGCATAGCTCGTGCTGTGTGCCCACAGGTCGGCAAGGAAGGCGACGTGCTTCTCGGAGGGAACGACTTCGACGAGCCAACCGACGAGCCGGATCCAGCCCAGCGCGGCCCCGACCGCGCCGGCGATCCCGGCCAACAGCGCGAGCGCACCGCAACCGAGCATCAGCAACAGGATCGGCCGGCGCAGCTGTGCGAGCGAGAGCCTGGGCGCACGCCCCGCCCGGGCCGCCACGGCGAGCCCGACGCCAAGCGGCAGCCCGACCCACCAGGTCGCGACCACGCCCCAGCCCAGCGCAAGCAGGAAGGGCGAACTGGTCGGGAAGATCGGCGGATGCCCGATCGTGAAATATTCGACACAGAGATGCGCGGTCACCTGATCGTGGAGCACGCCATAGGCAATCGCGGCGAATATCGCGAATCCGATGATTTTCAGCGCTTCCATGCCCGCCCCCTCCCGCACGGACAATTGCAGCCGTCGCACGGATTGACCATAGGCGCGGCAGGATATCGACAAGGAGCAGCCCAATGCCCACCGCACTCATCACCGGCGCCACCGCGGGGATCGGCGAGGCATGCGTCCATGCCTTTGCCGATGCGGGGTGGAACGTCGTCGCCACCGGGCGGCGCGAGGATCGGCTGGCGGCGCTCGCCCGCGACAATGTCCATGTCCTCGCCTTCGACATCCGCGACGAGGCGGCGCGCGATGCAGCGCTGGACGGGCTGCCCGAGGGCTTTCGCGACATCGACCTGCTGGTGAACAATGCCGGGCTGGCACTGGGCCTGGAGCCCGCGCAGCGGGCGTCGCTCGCCAGTTGGAAGACGATGATCGACACCAACATCGTCGCGCTCGTCTCGATCACGCACAAGCTGCTGCCCGGGCTGATCGCGCGCAAGGGAGCGATCATCAACCTTTCCTCGGTGGCGGCGACCTATCCCTATCCCGGCGGCAATGTCTATGCGGCAACCAAGGCGTTCGTCCGCCAGCTGAGCCTGGACCTGCGGGCGGACCTGCACGGCACCGGGGTGCGCGTCACTTCGATCGAACCGGGCATGGTCGAGACCGAGTTCACGCTGGTGCGCACCGGCAGCCAGGACGTGTCGGACAAGCTCTATGCCGGGGTGAGCCCGATGACGGGCGAGGACATCGCCGAGACGATCCTGTGGGTGGCGACGCTGCCGCCGCACCTCAACATCAACGCGCTCGAGCTGATGCCGGTCAACCAGAGCTGGCAGGGCTTCGCCGTGCACCGCGAGGCATGATCGAGATCGGCTCGGAGGCGCTCGCCGCCGTCATCAACCCGCTGGGCGCGGAGCTCTGGTCGCTGCGCGATGCCGGCGGCCGCGCGCTGATGACCGATGCCGACCCCGCCTTCTGGGCCGGGCGGGCGCCGCTGCTCTTCCCGATCGTCGGGCGGCTGATGGACGACAGATACCGGCTGGACGGCAAGGAATATGCGCTGCCCCAGCATGGCTTCGCGCGGCGCCAGAATTTCGCGCTGATCGACCAGGCGCCGGATCGGGCGGTGCTGCGGCTGATCGACAATGCGGAGACCCGGGCAGCCTATCCCTTCGCCTTCGCGCTCGACGCGGCCTTCTCGCTGAAGGGCGCGACGCTCGCGATGGACGTCACCGTCACCAATACCGGCGATGTCGACATGCCGGCGAGCTTCGGCTTCCACCCCGCCTTTGCCTGGCCGCTCCCCTATGGCGCGGCGAAGGCGGCGCACCGGATCACCTTCGCCGATGAGGAGCGGGGCCAGCTGGCGGCGATCGTCAAGGGCGGCTGGATGGATGCCGGCGGCTGGGAAAGCCCGGTCGAGGGGCAAGTGCTCGCGCTGCACGACGCATTGTTCGAGCGCGATGCGCTGGTGTGGAATCCGGTACGCAGCCAGTCGCTCGCCTATGGCGCCGAGGGCGGGCCGCAGCTGGTCTGCGATTTCCCCGACACGCCGGCGCTGGGGCTGTGGATGAAGCCGGGCGCCCGCTATCTTTGCATCGAGCCCTGGCACGGCATCGCCGACCCGCACGGGTTCACCGGCGAGATCTGGGACAAGCCGCTGATGCAGCGCTATGCGCCGGGCGAAGCGAGGACCTTCACGATGAGAGTGACGCTGGCCGGTTGACCCGCTAAAGGGCCCGCCACCATGCCAGTTTCCGACCGCCGCACCTTCGCCATCATCTCGCACCCCGACGCGGGCAAGACCACGCTGACCGAAAAGCTGCTGCTGTTCGGCGGCGCGATCCACCTTGCCGGCGAAGTGAAGGCGCGCGGCGCCGCCCGGCGCGCGCGATCGGACTGGATGAAGATCGAGCAGCAGCGCGGCATCTCGGTCACCAGCTCGGTGATGACCTTCGAGCGGGGCGGCATCACCTTCAACCTGCTCGACACGCCGGGCCACGAGGATTTCTCGGAAGATACCTATCGCACGCTCACCGCAGTCGATTCGGCGGTGATGGTGATCGACGTCGCCAAGGGCATCGAGAGCCAGACCCGCAAGCTGTTCGAGGTCTGCCGCCTTCGCAACGTGCCGATCATCACCTTCGTCAACAAGGTGGACCGCGAAGGCCGCCATGTCTTCGAGACGCTCGACGAGATCGCCGACCTGCTCGCGCTCGACGTGTGCCCGATGACCTGGCCGGTGGGCATGGGCGGCACCTTCGAGGGGATCTTCGACCTCGCCACCAACCGCCTGTTGCTGCCCGAGGGCGACAGCCGCGAATTCCATGGCAAGGTGGTCCAGACCAGCGGCCTCGACGATCCGCAGCTCGACGCGATCCTCTCGGCCGAGAACCTCGCCAGGCTGCGCGAGGATGTCGAGCTGGCCCAGGCCGGCTATCCGGCATTCGATGCCGAGGCCTATCGGCATGGCGACCTGACTCCGGTCTATTTCGGCTCGGCGCTGAAGGAATTCGGCGTCGATTCGCTGATCGACGCGATCGCCACCCATGCGCCGCCGCCGCATGCGCTGCCGGCCGAGCCGGCGCCGGTCTCGCCCGATGCGGGACAGGTCACCGGCTTCGTGTTCAAGGTCCAGGCCAATATGGACCCCAATCACCGCGACCGCATCGCGTTCATGCGGCTGGTCTCGGGCACCTTCAAGCGCGGCATGAAGCTGACGCCGACCGGGCATGGCAAGGCGATCGCGATCCACTCGCCGATCCTGTTCTTCGCCCGCGAGCGCGAACTGGCCGACGAGGCGTTCCCCGGCGACATCATCGGCATCCCCAATCACGGCGTGCTGCGCGTGGGCGACACGCTGAGCGAGAAGGCGGACGTCCGCTTCACCGGCCTGCCCAATTTCGCGCCGGAGATCCTGCGCCGGGTAGTGCTCAAGGATCCGACCAAGACCAAGCAGCTGCGCAAGGCGCTGGACGACATGGCCGAGGAAGGGGTGACTCAGGTCTTCTATCCCGAGATCGGCTCGAACTGGGTGATCGGCGTGGTGGGGCAGCTGCAGCTGGACGTGCTGATCAGCCGGCTCGAGGCCGAGTACAAGGTGGCGGCCGGGCTGGAAGTCGCGCCGTTCGAGACCGCGCGCTGGATCTCGGCCGAGGATCCCAAGGACCTGGCCGACTTCGTCGCGCTCAACCGCGGCGCCATGGCCAAGGATCGCGACGACAACCCGGTGTTCATGGCCAAGTCGAACTGGGAAGTCGGCTATGTCGCCGATCGCTATTCCAGGGTGAAGTTCGCGGCGACGCGCGAGCGCTGATCGCCGGCGTCCAGGGTGGCCGGGCGGTCCCATCCCCGCCCGGCCGTCCCGGAAAGGCATCCTTTCGGAACGCCTTTGCAGAATCGTGCAAATTCGTAATTTGCGCGATTCCGGAATCCGCCGAGTCGGGAAACTACCTAGGTGGCGGCGCTTCTAGTCGACCCAGCCCTTGCGCACGTGCCGGGCCGCGAGCAGCGCGAGGATGCCGGCGAGCACATAGAATCCAAGGCAGAACACCGCGCCATAGCGCAGCGCATCGGCGCCATAGCTCGCCTTCAGCTCCTCGGACAGGAAGCCAATCAATAGCGGGCCAAGGCCCATGCCGATCAGGTTGTTGATCAGCAGGAAGCTGCCCGAGGCAGTGGCGCGCATGTGCTGCGGCACCATATGCTGCACGGCGGTGGTCACCGGGCCCAGCCACAGGATGTTGAGCCCATTGGGGATGATCAGCAGCGGCCAGGCGATCCAGGGGTTGGACGTGAGGAAGCCGATCGCGAAGAGCGGCGCGGTGAGCAGCCAGGCGATGGCGGGCAGCCAGGCGTACCAGGCGCGGTCGCCCTTGCCGAGCCGGTCGGCGAACCAGCCGCCGGCGAACACGCCCGCGGTGCCGCCGATCAGCAGCAGCGAAGCCATGAACTGGCCGGTCGCCACCAGGTCGAAGCCGAAATTGCCCATCAGCACGAGCGGCGTCCACAGCGCCAGGCCATAGCCGCACAGCGAGCTGCACGAGGCGCCGAAGGCGAGCAGCCAGAAGGCGGGCTTGCCGGCCAGGATGCCGAACACGGCGCTCACCGGCGCGCCGGCGGTGCCCTCGCGGGCGGGTGGGCGCGGAACGTCGCGGACCACCCAGCGGAAGATCGGCGCGATCACCAGGCCGATCACGCCCATGGTGATGAACGCCGCGCGCCAGTTCACCAGCGCGGCGATATAGGCGCCGAGCAGCGTGCCGAGCGCCAGCCCGATCGGAATGCCGAGCGAATAGATGGCGAGCGCCCGGGCACGCCGCTCGGGCGGGAAATAGTCGGCGATCACCGCATAGGATGGCGCCACGCCCCCCGCTTCACCGACGCCGACGCCCAGGCGGAACAGGAACAGCTGCCAATAGCCGGTGGCGATGCCGCACAGCCCGGTGAACGCGCTCCACACCGCCAGCGCCCCGGCGATCACGCCCGACCGGCTGGTCCGGTCGGCGAGATAGGCGAGCGGCACGCCGAGCACCGAGTAGAGGATCGCGAAGGCCAGGCCCCCGATCGCCCCGAACTCGGTCTTGGTGAGGTGCAGATCCTCCATGATCGGCTTGGCGAGGATGCCCAGTATCTGCCGATCGAGGAAATTGAAGGTGTAGACGAGCAGGAGCATCGCCAGCACGACGCCGCGATAGCCGGGGCGGCTCGCGGGGTTTGAAGCGGGAGCGTTCATGGCAGCATCTCGGCAAGAAAAGAGCCGGACGTCAATGGGACGTCCGGCTCATTGGGTTCACGGATCGTGCGCGGCTCAGAACTTGACGCTGAACGAGCCGAAGATCTGCCGCGGATTGCCGTAGAAAGCGGTCGCCACGCCTTCCTTGCCCAGCGTCGGCACATAGCCGGTGCCGTTGGTGATGACGTTGCCCGGTATGGTCGCGTCGAGCGGCTGCCCGGCGAGGTTGGCCTTGATATATTGATAGCCGGCGGTCTTGTAGCGCACGTCGGTCAGGTTCTTGCCGTGGATGCCGATCGAGTAGCGCCCCCCGCCGAAATTATAGACCAGGTGCGCGTCGAGCAGCGTGTAGCCCGGCTGGTCGAGGAACGGGCTGGCCGTCTCGAACTGATGGGTCAGGCTGCGATAGGACACGGTGGTGGTGGCGTTGAGGTCGCCGCCGCCGATCGGCAGCGCCGCGCCGAGCGTGCCCGCCAGCGTCCAGTCCGGCGTGTTCTGGAACACGCGGACATTGGCGACATCGGTGCCGGTCGGCCCGATGAAGCGCTTGTACTTGGCGTCGATATAGCCGAGCGCGCCATTGATGAAGACGCTCGAGCCCGGGCCGGCAAAGCCGCGCGCCAGCACGGCGTTGGTCTCGAGTTCCACGCCCTTGATGTCGGCCTTGGCGGCGTTGGTGGTGATGCCGCAGAAGCTCTGGACATTGTTGATCAGGCAGCCGACCGAGCCCGGGATCTGGACGTTCGAATAGTTCGAATAGAAGCCGGCGAGCGACCAGTTCAGGCGGCGATCGAACGCGGCGCCCTTCCAGCCGATCTCATAGCTCTTCACCGTCTCCGGATCGAAGGAGAGGTAATTGTAGATATCCTGATAGGTGCGGCCCGCCGACGGGTTGCTGATCGGCGCCGACGTGCCCGAACCGCGCGGATCGAAGCCGCCGCCCTTGAAGCCTTCCGAATAGGACGCATAGACCATGTGGTCGGCGCTCGGCTTGAAGCTCAAGGTGGCGCGCGGCGTGAAGCGCTTGAAATTGGCGGTGCCGCGGAAATCGGTGGACGGCGCGCCGACCGGGATCGGGGTGCCGCCAAAGTCCGGCGTCAGGCCGAAATAGCTCGCCTTGAAGACATAGCTCCGGCGCTGGTCCCAGGTGTAGCGGCCGCCGAGCGTCAGGCTGAGCTGCGGCGTGAAATCGAAGGTGAAGTCGCCATAGATCGAGCTGGTCTCGGTGCGCACGTCGCCGGCGGTATAGGCGTTGAACCCGGGCAGGGTGGTCGACAGCAGCACGCCGAAGCCGGTCGTCGCCTTGGCGCCCAGATAGTAGAAGCCCAGGATGCCGTTGATCTTGCCGCCATGGATCAGCGCCTGGAATTCCTGGCTGGTCTGGTTGTTCTTGTAATAGGCCGGCACGTCGACATCGACCGAGGGCGTCGAATCGAAGTCGATCGGCGTGTACGACGTGTCCTCGCGATAGGCGCTGATGCTGCGCAGCGTGATCAGGTCGCTGACCTCGGCATTGACCGTCATCGAGATGCCGCCCGCCTGGACGTCGTTCTTCGGGCTGTTGAGACCGGCATTGGTGTCGAAGACATTGCTCAGCACCGGCGAGCCGGTGAGCAGGCCCGGGATCAGGCGGTGGCCGTTGCGGGGGTTCGACTTGTCATGGGTATAGTCGCCGGTGATCCGCACCGACATCTTCTCGTCGGGCGTCTCGAACTCCAGCGTGGCCCGGCCGGCCCAGACATTCTTGTTGTAATTGTCGATCCCGAGATAGCGGTTCCGGCCGAAGCCGTCGCGGGTGAGGCGGGCGCCCGAGATGCCGAGCTTGAACATCGATCCGATCGGCGTGGAGGCGCTG